>JAHDGV010000388.1 GCA_020631655.1 Chloroflexota bacterium
TTCTTCTCCTCCTTAAACGAGACCCAATCCCAACGGATTGGGTCTTGTTGTTTTTAGGGGGAGTTAGTTAGTGGGTGCTAAATTTGGTATTAGGAAGCGTGGTGCGTGAAACGTGGATAGCTCCCGATTGATAAAGTCAACGTTCCACGCAATACGTTTTAAATAGATTCTTTGGGGGGGGGCAAACTAATTTTTTTGATTGGTTTCTGCAGAGGGAGGCGATATTGGGAGCGGGCCGTACAGATATCCCCATAACAAAAAGACACCGAAACTCACAATGCCAATTGAGATCAGGTAATACATGGTGTAGCTGGTCCAGCCGATCAGGTAGCCACCGATGACCGCCATAGTCGCAAAGGCTCCGCCGATGATGAGTTCTTGCAGGCCGGAGACAAACGGCTGTTGTTCGGTTGGGGTGCGGTTTAACACGTAGACGGTAAAAACACCAAAGCGCAGGGGGCCAAATGCGGCCGTAATCGCATGACCAATGCCAACCAGCCACCAAATCGGGAAGGTCATGGGGATGAGGGTAATGATCAAGGCTCCGCTGACGATCAGCATGGCGTTTTTGGCCCCGAACCGTTTGAGCACCCACGGCACAAGCAGCCCGGCCGGGATCGCCAGCAAATGGCCCAGTGCGGAAAAGTTGCCGATGAGCTGGGTTGAGAGGTTAAGCCCATCGTCTAAATAAACGTTGTAGAACAGGCTGTTGGCGCTGACCCCCATCTTGACCAAATAACGACAGAAACTGATAACGATGAGCCAAATCCAAAATTGACGGCCGAGCGGAATCACCGCTTGGTCTGTTTCACGGTTGGCCGTTTCATTGGCAGCATCTTGCTGTTCCGCCTCAGTTTGTTGGGATGGGTCGCGCAATGACACGTTTTGATCGGCCGTACGCATGAGCCACGTCGCCAGCAACAGGGTGCATGCCCCCAGAATCAGCGTATACCGAATCGGGGCCGGCCCAGAGTCTGAAAGCCCTAGCGTGGCCACAAATATCAGCGGAATGAACCCGGCCGCCAAACTGCCAACAAATCCCGCCAAGGCCAAAATAGAACTTTGGATACCAAACACGCTGTTGTGTGCGTCTCCGGTTGTGTTTTTCATGATGTACGGCGGATTGTTGACAAAGAAAAGGGCCAACCCGATATGCAGAATAATGTTTCCGGCGGTGGGGGCGAATGCGGGGCCAAACGTCGCCATGGTCAAAAACTCTCCCATGGGGATGAGCAAAAAGCCGACAAACATCAGGAACAGCCCCAGCATGATGGCTCTGCGCAAACCGATCCGTTTGCCGATTTCACCCGTGGGTAGGGTAACGAGGGTGAAGACGATCAGACCGGCCGAGTTGATAAACCCGATCGATTCAGGGCCAAAATTAAGCCGCAGCAGATAGAGGTTGAACAGGACGGGCAAAATTCCCCCCTCAACCACAAATCCCATAATGACTTGGGTCCAGAGCAGCAAGCGGATATTGCGATTAAATCGTTTGTAGACAGCAAACTCAGTTTGAATGTAATTTTTGACGCCAGAGAGCATGGGGAAACAAAAACAACCTTGCTTCAGCAGAAACAAGGTTGTTGGGCACATTTTTTATTGAAAACGAAGGTCGTTTCGATTATCTCTCAAGCTTAATCAACGGCAAACCATTCGACGGCGTTATTACCAAGCAGCCGTTGCACATCGTTTACGTGGTGCATGTTGTGGTACAGGGTAAAAAAGAGCATTTCGCGCAGCGTTAGATTGCCGATGAGCGGATGGGGAAGCTGGTAAAAGTCGAGATCCTCCTCGCTCCAGCTATCCAATTTTTCTAACAGCTGTTGATTTTTTGAGTTCCACTTACTAAAGATTTTGTCGCGCTCATCGGCCGTTTCGGATTTGATCTGTGGTTCGTAATCGGCCGACGCGATTGCGGTACCTGCATCTACAAACGCTTGATAGCTGGCACGTACCTGAGCCAGCGAGCGTGACTGGTGTTTGGCTTTGCCAAAGCGCAGGCGCAGGGCGGTTTTGGGCAAGCTCATCGCTAAAACAATCGGGCTGACTGATTTGATGAGATGGACGAGATTATCGGCCGGGGTCCAAATCGTCTCGGGTGCGGTAAAAAATTGCTCTTGCGGGATGGCTTGGAAATAGTCAGCCACGGTTGAAATTTCAGACTTGAACGCCTGCTGAATTTCAGCTTTTGTGGATGGAGAACCTAAATCGATCATGCCAAATTCTCCAGAATTTCCCCATCGGCCGGAATCATGAACTGATGCCCTACGCCAGCTTCGTCAGCCGCTTGTCGCAGCTCTTGGCGGGTGAGAAAGCAATGGTCTAGAGCTTTTAAATGCACCGGAATGATTTTGCCTTTCGGCATCAGCTTAGCGATTTGGATTGTTTGCTCCGCATCCAAGATGATCAGCCCTTCTGGGCCACCAAATTGCGCAGCGCCTGAGTTGGTGATGGCGATATCAGGCTGGTATGTGGCGATAATGTTCTCAACCTCCGGATAAAACACGGTGTCACTGGTTAAGTAAACGGTTGGTTCGCTTTCGGCACGGAACACAAAACCGGACACGGGACCCAACCGCTCGGCCCAATCCCCATAGCCGTGTTGAGCCGGGACTGGAATAATTTCGATGTTGTTCCACTGGACTGGCCCCTCAGCCGCTTGCACGTTTTGGAAGCCCATTTCTTTGATCGGGTCAACCGTGTGCGGCTCGGCCAGCAGGGGGGTCTGTTTGGGGATGATTTCTTGAGCAACCGCATCAAAGTGATCGGGATGCAGATGGGTGATGAGCACGCCGTCGATGCCTGCGATGACATCTTCGGCCGGGATCGGCATGCCTACCGTTGGATTTTCTTCAATGCCTGCAAACGACCGAAACTGATGTTTGGGTCCCAACATGGGGTCGATCAATAATTTTGATCCTGCGTAATCAAGGATCAACGTTGCGTTTCTAATCAGTTGAAGTTTCATAAGTTGTATTGTAGCTATTGACAGCGAAGGTCAAAAGTGTCATTATCGGCAATTGAATGGCAAAAACTGACATATGACTTATCACGTAACCCTCCTCACCTTTGATCAATGTTATACCTCCGGTGTCACCAGCTTGCTCGACGTGTTTCACGTAGCGAACAGGCTGTGGCAGCGCAAACACCCTGATGCTGGTCCGATTTTCGACTGGCAGGTTGTGTCGCCCGACGGTAATCCGGTTAGCACCACATCTCGTTTGCTGTTGCCGGTAGACGGCAAATTGGCCGATGTTGTTCACACAGACATGCTGATTGTGCCGGGTACAGATTTTGAAAACACGCGCCATTATTTGGGCTTGGTCGAATCGATCCGCCGGAGTTGTGAGGCTGATTTGCAGCGCTTGCGCTCGGCCGGGGTAGCGATTACCGCCTGCTGTGGCGGCCCGTTTGTGCTGGCCGCCTGCAATCTTTTAAAAGATGAGACGGTCACGATCGCTTGGTGGCTGGGGGATTTGTTTAAGCAAACATTCCCCCATCTTTCGCTCGATGTAGACCAAGTGTTTATCGATGAGAATGGGATTATGACGAGCGGGGCGGCCGCCTATGTGGATATGGGCTTACGCATTGTTGAGAAACAGGTTGATCGCTTTTTGATGCTAGAGTGCGCCCGTTTATTGTTGGTTGATGCCAATCGAGCGACACAAACGCCTTATCTTTATTTGCAACAGCAGGTGCGCCACAACGACGAGATGGTTTTGGAAGCTCAGCAATATTTTCGGTCAAACATCGGCCGAGATTTTAGTTTAGAAGAGGTGGCTGAGCGGCTCAACGTGAGCCAACGCACCCTCATCCGCCATTTTAAGCAGGCGCTGGGGCAACGGCCGATTGAGTATTTGCAAGACCTACGGGTTGAAACGGCCAAGCGTTTGCTCGAAACATCGGGGTTTTCTCTCGAGCGTATTATTGATGAAGTGGGCTATAAAGATGTAAGCTCATTTCGCCGGTTGTTCAAGCAGCGAACACAGCTAACCCCGCGCCAGTACCGGCAGCGATTTGCAGGGTGATTCAAACTATTCTGATGTTAAAATTAGACATTAAAAATTCTTAAAGGAGTTAAATTGATTTCCAATAATTTGATAGTAAATAATATCGTTTATGTAGATGAGGAACCCAAAGCCTCTAACCGAAATATACCAGAGCCTATCAAACGCAAAATCAGACAAAGGTGTGGTTTTGGATGCGTGATATGCGGAAACATTATTTATGATTATGACCATATGATGCAAAATTGGGCAGACGTTCAGGCGCACTTAGAGGAAGATATTACGCTTTTGTGTACGATGCACCACCGTGAAAAAACCAATGGGTTACTCACGAAAGAACAAGTTAAGGATGCTAATTCAAAGCCATTTAACCTTAATCAAAAGAATTCCCCGCCTCACCCTTTACATTTTTCTGGGGAAACTGCGACTGCTGTTATTGCTAGTAACTATTTCTCAAATGATCTTTTAGTTAACGGGAACCAACACCGTTTACCATATCTGATTCCAGTGTTAATTGATGACCTTCCGATTGTTGGCTTTCGATTCGAAGATGAGCAACTTCTACTTTTGATTAACCTATTTAATGAGTTTAACGAGTTGATTTTTGGGATTTTTGATAACCAGTTGATTTTAAACCCAGATAATTGGGATGTGGAATGGAAGGGATCCAAGTTAATTGTAAGAGAAAAACCTCGCGTAAAGTTACTAGAAATAGAATTTTCCCCTCCTAACCAAATAGTTATTAATAAGGCGAAGTTAAGATTCAATGGTGTTAGACTTGAGATAATGAAAGATCACTATGTTTTAAATGGCGTGAAACGACAAACTACAGAAAATTTCATTGCTTCCCCTGTTGGGATTTCTGTTGGAAAATCAGAGCAGTGGCCCTCAGGTATTTTTCCAGAGCCACGAGTAAATAGATACAAATAAAACATGTTGCTGGTTAATGTTAAGCAAGCATGTGCACAAAATCTGATGAACATTACGCAGAGAGACAAATTATGACCAGACCAGACGGCCGAAAAGCTGACCAATTACGACCTATTTCATTTGAAA
>JAHDGV010000389.1:0-1395 GCA_020631655.1 Chloroflexota bacterium
CGGTCTCCAAATCCTTCAAGATCGCGGACGTTTTTCTGCACCACAATGGCGGCAAAAATACACAAGATAAAAGAGACTGCATAAAACCCTTTCTCACTGAGCCATAAATCAGCATTCCATAGGCCAATCATGAGCAAAAGAATGGGCATTAGTGTAGCAACCCAGCTGAGGCCGTAGTAAATATTGGTAACTGGAATTTCGTCTAATTGGTCCCGAACACTTTTTTGGACCGAGATGGCGCCGAACAAACCAAACATCAGGGTGATAAAGTAATATCCTTTTGAACTTAGCTCCATGCTCGCGTTCCACAATCCAGCTGTATAAGCAACTAGCCCAACAATTAAGGCGGCCCAAGAGGCCAAAACAAAAGCACTTGAAGGTTTATTTGGATTCATATTGGTTCTCTCCGATTTGAATGAAAAATCTGATTTCCACTTGTTTTTTGTAAATTCTGACATAATCAAACTCCTTTTGGCATCACGTTGAACAACACTGTTTTGGTCAACTACTCCTACAGTGTAGAATCAGTTTGATCCGTTTTATGGGAGTGACGCTCCGTGGTTTCGGAGGGGTGAAGTTTAAGAAGAATTCACCGGGAAAAAAGAGATGATTTCAACCGATCTAAAAAATCAAATTTTAAATTTGCTCAACCTTGAGCAAGCACCGCCTACGGCCGACTATCTCGATAAAATCTTGTATAGCTACACTCGTACCGTTCCGTGGGAAAGCGCCAGCCGGAACGCACGCCGCATTGAAAAGAACAACATTTATGAAGAGTGCCCCCGCTTTCCTGATGAGTTTTGGGAACTGGCATTGTCTCAACAAACCGGTGGCACCTGCTTTGAAACCAACCTTGCTCTCTTCTATTTGCTTTCAACTTTGGGATACGAAGGCTACCTCACCATCAACAGCATGAGCTTAAATTTAGGATGCCATACGGCCATTGTTGTGCTCATCGATGGGAAAAAGTGGCTGTTTGATGCAGGTTATCCTTTGGAATGCATTATCCCGCTGGATCGGGAGGAACGCACAGTTAAAGTAGGCAAGTTTCTAACCTACCACACCATCCCCACCGAAAACGATACATTCCAAATTTTGCGCTCACGCCACCCAAAACCGTACATTTTTACGCTGTACGACACCCCCATTCCGCTGGACGATTACATCCAAGCCACGGCCGACGATTACCGGCCGGATGGGAACTTTAACAACAGCGTCGTGATCAATAAAATTGTTGATGAAAAGATGGTTCGGTTTAGCACATGGCCGGAAGATGTGATGTTTGAGGCGTTTACGGCCGATCCGGCCGGGGGCACGGCGACACGTGAGGTCTATAAATATGAAACAGGGTTGGCCGAGCAACTGGCCCAGAAATTTGGGATGCCGCAAGCATTG
>JAHDGV010000389.1:1495-5017 GCA_020631655.1 Chloroflexota bacterium
AAATCAGGTTGATATGGGCTCATCACTTTCGAGCGGAACATTCACCTCTATCTGCGTACCTTTCCCCACCTCGCTACTAATTTCAAACTCACCACCAATCAGCTTGGCACGCTCCTCCATCCCCACGACGCCAAGATGATCATTGCCACTACTTCCATTCAGCGAGCTAAGCTCAAACCCTTTCCCCCAATCCTTGACCACAAGATAAATATTCTGCTCGTCAGAATCTAGCTTTACAAAAATCCGCTCCGTCTCAGCATATTTACGGGCGTTGCTCAACGCCTCTTGAATAATGCGGAAGATGGCAGTTTCGGCTTCTGGCGTTAACTGACCATCTTCAAGATCAACGGCCAGCTCCGCTTCCCAGTTTCGCGCTTCGGCAACCTTTGCCACATAGTGGTGGATACCGTCTACCAAGCCGTAATCTTCAAGCTCCGTCGGCCGTAGCTCCGAAACCACCCAGCGGGCTTCGTTAATCGCCTCTTGTAGCCGGTTCCGGCCGCGCTCAAGCTGGGCCGGGGCGGTTTCAGCCCCCCCATTTTTGTATTTCGATGCAAAGGCGTTCAGATGCATGTTGGCGCTCAGCAACATCTGGGTCAGCCCATCATGCAAATCAAGCCCTACTAAACGCCGCTCTTCTTCTTGAACTAGCGCTAGTTTTTGGATCAGCATCTTCAATCGATTCTCGCGCGTCGCCAGCTCACCCGTCATCTTGTTGAAGGCGGTCGCCAGCCGGTTAAATTCAAACTGATCGGGCACTTCAACCGACGAGGAAAAATCTCCGGCCGCAACCGAATCAGCCCCACGTAGCAGGGCCATCACGCTTGTATTCATCCGTTGCAAAAGTGGGAAGGTCACCGACAAGAAAATGGCTAGAGTCAAAATTCCGGTGATCAGACTGATGATCAGCGTGTTGCGCACAGCCCGATTCAGATCAGACTGGGCCTGAGCGATGTTATTAGAGGCTTGTGGCTGAATCTCATCGACGATGACCCCCTGTCCGGCCTGATACAGCAACAGCGCAAAGTTGGCATAATCAGCCTTTTGTTGCACCCGGCCGCTCACAAGTTGGGACCCCAATAACTCTACATCGTCAATTGCCTGATTCAACTCACTGACCCACGTGACTTCGATAGCCGTGGTGGCCTGCTTTTCATACTGATTTAGGTATGTACGAAACGTTGAAACCCCATCCACAAAGCGGACTCTGTCAATTTCTCGTGGGGAGTCAAGATACGAGATCAGAGCAATGAGTACATCACGGCCGCTGATCGCCATCCCGCTAATTATTTCTTGATAGGCTAAATCATCCGTTTTGATTTCACGCATCGGGCCGATTAGCAACGATGAGATATCTGCCATGATAATTTCAACAGATCGGAGGTCAACTTGCTGAAGATTCCGTTGCTCAACCAAATCTTCCCCAAACTCCTCCGCATTTTGGTTGGCCGCACGCAGTTCACTAACCCAAACATCTCCCTCACTCGAGCTTACCAGTTGCTCGTAAGTATTCAGCTCGTCTTCAAAAAGATTAAGTTGATCGCGAAAATGGGTAGCGAACCCGGTCTCACCCTCGATTTCGTACCGATACAAGGCTGCTTCAGCGTCCCGCAGCTGTGCCTGCATACGCACGGCCGAACTTTGCTGCTCTAGCACCGCATCGGCCGTGTTTAACACCCGTGACGCGGTGACGACCAAAAAACCAAGCGCACCCAAGTTAATGAGCAGGACCAGTCCAAAGAGGAAAATTAAAAAATATAGTCGTGATCGAATACTCATAGGGTAGAGAGAATAGAGTAAAGAGTAGAGAGGGTGCGATACCCAACTCACTCTTTTCTCTTGTCTCTTATCTTCTATCTAATATCTTGCTCCATATTTTTCGGTGAGCAGATTTTTGAGCCAGCTAATTGATTCGGGGGGCAAACTAAATGCGGCCGCAAATGTCACTTGGGCCTCGTGACCAACAAAGAAATCATAATTCCCAATCAAATTTTCAGCCGTCTCGCTAAATTCTGAGTCGTGCACGGCCGCATCAGCCGCCGCCCGCAGAGCCGTAATCGCCTCTTCAGATGTATCGCCGTGCACCCACATAATTTTTTGGATGGCGAACCCGGCCGTCACTGTTGCTTTGTAAACGTCCCACTCAACCCCAACCGGATCAGTCCCAAAACAGGATTTATACACCTCTTTGGCCGTTGGCAGATCGGGAAAAGCGGGGTCGCGCACAATATCACCTTGGCTGTTTAAAATACCAAATGTCAGCAGCGGCACAACCTTCTCTTCTCTAGACAAGCGCTCGATATTGGCCAAGTAACCCGGAGTCGTTTGATATTCAATATTCGTTTCACCCTGCTCAAAGGCCACCCGGGATGAGCCTTTCCCGTCGTACCCAAAAATCGCGTTGACATTAACATCCAATAATTCGAAGGTTAGTATGGGGACGATGTCTAAACCGGTGGCAGAGATCCCACCATAAGTCAGCTGTTCCTCATTGTTGCACAGCTCTTCGGCCGATTGAATCCCCGTTTCGGGTGATACAAAAAGCACCCCGCCTACGGGAGAGCCGAGAATCGGAACAAATTCATTAAAATCGTACTCAACAGCTTTTACCCCCAATAAATAGGGGAAAAATATCGATCCAGCTGAAACTAAGATTGTCCGTTCATCATGTGATTGATTAAATGAGTTTGTTCCTGAAACACCAGACGCCCCCGGCCGGTTAATCACCTGAACCCGAACGCCACGCCCCAAATGCTTTTGCATAAACGGAGCAACTGTACGTGCCCACGTATCGGTTCCACCACCTGGTGCAAATGGGACAATCAATCGGATCGTTTCGTTGTCGTAGAGGCTTTGTTCTGTAGGAGGCAGGGGAGCCTCAGGCTCAGTCTCAGAACCAATCAGATTACATCCAGACAGCAGTAGCCCTACCAATATGGTGGTGAGAAACAGCCGGATAATGTTTGTTCGTGTGGACGATCGTCTTTGCATACAGGTTAAAAGATTAAGCCAATGGTCAGATTAAAAACACCGTATATTGAATGGTTTTATCCCCCATCAATCGGCCAATTTGTATAAATCAACCTATATTATCCCACAATTTTTGAACATTCCCTCCAAATGGTTGGGATGATCCCCGTCATTCGGGCCTACTGAGTTTTTTGACAAACTGTATTCTTGCGCACGCTATTAAAATTCCTACTTCCCAAAATCGGAATAATAGCTGATTTCCAAAGTGGGTTTGTCCGCCAAACCCGAAAATAATTCTAGGAGAAGAATTTATGTTAAAAAGAAGATCGATTCTTTTATCATGCATGCTCTTACTTCTCGCTTTTCTGGCTGCTTGTGGTGGCGAGGAAGTTGTAGAAGACGTGCAAGATGCTGCTTCAGACGCTGTTGAACAGGTCGAAGAAGCGGTTGAAGAAGTTATGGCCGAAGTGGTTGATGTACTTGAATGTACTGACGCTCTTGGCTGTGTTGAGGTAGATGCAGGGGATCCAATCGTGATCGCTTACATGTTGC
>JAHDGV010000390.1 GCA_020631655.1 Chloroflexota bacterium
GTTAGGAGATTAGTCCTGCTCAGTCGAGAAGGGGGGAGAGAAGCTTCTGGGATATTGGTACATATCTCCCGTTAAATTCATAAGATCTGTTTATAGAATTGGTTCGTGTTCAAATGTTGCGTCTTGCCGCACCCTTGCATGGGCATTTGGACACCGACTCAATCATTTTAGCTTTGGCAGTTGTATCTTATGACCATCGAAAAACAGTCACTACCTTCCGGTGGGGATGACCTTTTTAACAGCCGTTTTATCGCCCAAATTTTTGAACAGGCACAAAAAACGACGCTGGTTGAAGCCGACCAGCCTGTGTCTAAAGAGAAATTCAACCGAGAATCATTTAAGCTGAAAGTTGCCCAGCGCATGATTTCAGATCTTGAAAACGAGCGCCAAAATCTTGAAAATCAGGTTCGTTTGTTGCAGGCGGCCGTTGAATGTAGCAATGATGGCATCTCTATCAGCGATATGAACTCGGCCGACAACGAAATCATTTTTGTTAGCCCAAAGCTCGAGGAGCTAACGGGCTATTCGTCCGATGAGCTTGTTGGGTCGAACTGGCGCAAGCTGTATCAGTCTGAACCAGACGTTGAAGCTAGGGATCTTTTGCGACAAGCACTGGCTGAAGGGCGCGAAGTCCAAACATCTGTCCGAAACATAAAAAAAGACGGCACCCCATTTTTTAGCAAGGTTACCTTGTATCCTATGCTGGATAACCGTGGCAAGGTCAGCCACTATGTTTCGGTTATTCAAGATGAAACTGAGAAACATGAAACTGCCAAAGCCTTACGCCAAGCCCAGAGGCTAGATTCGATTGGGCTCATGGCCGGGGGGATTGTGCATGATTTCAAAAATATTTTGCAGGGGATTTTGATGCAGGCTTCAATTGCCATGCGTAAAATGAAAAATGAGGATCCTGCGCAGAAAAATCTTGAATCGATTCATAGGGCCGGTCAGCGGGCCTCTGATTTGACCAATCGACTGTTGAAATATGCTCGCGAAGAAGAGTTTGATAAAGAGTTGTTGGTGGTTAAAGAGCTCGTCGAGGAGTCGCTGGGGCTGGTTCAAAATAGTCTGTCTGCAGATATTCAGCTAACGGCAAATATTCATGATGACAAAGCACGTATCAAGGCGTTTAAAGGGCAAACTGAACAAATTTTGATTAATTTGATTTTAAATGCGGCCGAGTCGATTTCTGGTGAAGGGTTTATTCGGGTAAATAGCCGCTTGGCTGATCAAACTGATTATGATTTGCCCACAGGCCTGATTGATTACAGCTTCTTATCCAACCGACTAGAGCCCAGCCGCAACTACATTGTGCTGGATGTGATCGACACCGGATGTGGAATGAGCCTGCAAACCTTGAAGCAGATTTTCGATCCGTTTTTTACAACTAAAGAGAGCGGTAATGGGCTAGGGCTTGCGGTGACCCTTGGCGCCGTGCAGGCCCAGAATGGGACACTGCGCGTTGAAAGCCAAGTTGGTATCGGCACAACCTTCTCAATTTATCTACCTTTGCGATCATAGCACTCTGTATCACGCAATCATTTTGGCAAATTTAGGCCGTTGGGGTCAAAATTAGCGGATGACTAGGGCTGATATCGCAATTGTTGGTGCAGGGGCGGCCGGATTAATGGCGGCCATCTGGGCCGGCCGTACAAATCCCAACCGGAAAATAATTCTGCTAGATGGGGCGGAGAAAATCGGGAGAAAAATTCTAATCGCTGGGGGCGGCCGATGTAATGTCACTCACTATGTGGTTGATGAACAAGCCTACGCTGGAGCGTCACGCAACGCCATCAAAAAAGTTCTGCGTCAATTTGATGTGGAGCAAACGGTCAAATTTTTTAGCCAGATCGGAGTTAAACTCAAGCGAGAAGAGACCGGCAAACTATTCCCTACAACCGATCAAGCCAAAACCGTGTTAGACGCCCTGCTAAGGGAAGCAAAAAGATTTTCAACGATTCTTTCCGGACATCGGGTAGATGAGATAATCGACAAAGGGCATCAATTTGAAATCACTGGGAATTTTGACACGATACAAGCGACAAAGGTTGTTTTGGCAACGGGGGGCAAAAGTATTCCCAAAACCGGCTCTGACGGCCGTGGGTACGAAATGGCACAAAGTTTGGGCCACACGTTGACCCCTCGGATTTTTCCAGCTTTGGTTCCGCTGACGGTTCCCAGAAACCATTGGTTGCGCGATCTAAAGGGGATCACTCTGCCCGTCAGGCTGGAGCTTTGGGGGCCAACGGGCAAACTGCTAGAATCATTTGAGAATTCGATGCTGTGTACCCATTTTGGGCTGTCAGGCCCGGCCGTGCTTGATATCAGTCGGTATTATTTGGATGCGGCCGCTCACGACCCAGACATCAAGCTAACGATAAATTGGCTTCCGCAATGGGAGTATGATCAGCTTGCGGGCATGTTCAAGAAAGAGAGGGAGAAAACGGCGCTACAGTGGATGCGGGGGCAACTGCCGGAAAGAATGGTCAAAACTCTGCTGAGCCAGCTTTTTGAATCGGCAGAACCGAATCCTGCCAATTTAGCGATTAACCAATTGAGCAAAAGTGACCGCCAACGCCTTGCAAAAATGCTCGTCCGATTCGAGGTGCCTGTAGCCGGGGATCGCGGCTTTGATTTTGCCGAAGTGACGGCCGGTGGCATCCCGCTGAAAGAGCTAAGACTCAGCACCATGTCATCTAGAATTTGCCCAAACCTGCATTTTTGCGGAGAGATTTTAAACGTAGACGGCCGGATCGGGGGCTTTAACTTTCAGTGGGCTTGGTCCTCTGGTTACTTGGCCGGAATCTCTGTATAAAATCCCCTTTTGCAGGATTAAGTAGCCGATTAAAATATTACGAAAAGATTACAGCCAGAGGGATTCTGTAAAAAACTCTTAATTTCAATTGTCCATCAATCAGTTAAAATAAAATTGGGAAAGTCATTTAACTCCCGACCCAAAGGAATACATTATGAATCAGGCTGGAAACAAAATACTAATCGTTGATGATGAAATTGCCGTAGCAGAAGTGGTAAGTCTCTATCTGCAAAAAGAAGGGTACGAGTGCATGTTGGCGCACGATGGACGTGTGGCTCTGGCCAAGATGGATGAACGGCCGATCTTGGTTGTCCTAGACATCAACCTGCCGGAAGTTGATGGACTTTCTGTGCTGTCTACCATCCGCGAAAAATATCCAGATACCGGCGTAATCATGCTCACCGCACGTCGCCAAGAGATTGACCGAATTTACGGTTTAGAGCTGGGTGCTGACGATTACATGGTGAAACCTTTTTCACCGGCCGAGCTGGTTGCCCGCGTCAAAGCGGTTTTACGCCGCATGGAAGGCTCAGCAAGCGGTGGGGCTCAATCATCAGCTCTGGTTTTTGACGATGGGGCACTTGAAATTGACCCTCTTAGCCATTCTGTGAAAGTGAACTCAAGCGAGATTGAGCTAACAGCAACAGAATTTAGCTTGCTCAAATTTATGGCCGAGCATCCACGCCAAGTCTTTTCCCGAGATCAGCTACTTGATAGCGTGTGGGGAATGACCGATTACGTTGACCCAAACACAGTCACGGTCCATATGCGGCGTGTACGAGAAAAAATTGAAGAAAATCCAGGCAAACCTCGCTGGTTACAAACGGTTTGGGGTGTGGGCTACAAATTTATCCCAGACCAATCGGCCTAAGTACATTGCCCCAGACGTCTAAAAATGTTTAGCAAAGGTGTCATACCCGCCTACGCAGGAATGACGGGCTTCTGATGAACCTGAGAAAACTTCAGCAACACTGTGATAAGTTGGAAAGTAAAAAAACATGGTTTTAACAAATAACAGATCAACTATTCCCACAAATACCATTTGGAACTACGTTTTATTTGGGGTGATTGGGCTAATCGCTAGTTTTATCTTGGCGTGGATTGCGGTCAGAATGCTTCTGGGGGCAACATGGGCCGATTTGCAACCGATCACCGGCCCGCTGGCTCTGTCTGGCGTTGCATCTTTAATGATTGGATTTGCCGCTACGTGGCTAACTGCACGGGTCAGCCGATCTCTGTTGTTTACGCTGATTAGCGCCTATCTATGGTCTGCCATTTTAATTTTGACCAATTTCTGGAACGGTGCCCGGCTGATGTTTTTCAACAGCGATCACGATTTGCCCTTGGCCGTTTCTTTGCTTGTCTTTTCATCGATCTTAGCGGCCGCATTTGGCTTGGCCGTAACCGTCAGAATTGTGGCGGACCTGCGTGAGCTATCAAATAGCGCCGGAGAAATCGCAGAAGGTAACTTGCAAAAGCGTGCTTCTGTTCGCGGCCGGGATGAAGTCTCGCAGGTTGCAACATCATTTAACAACATGGCGAGCAAGCTAGAAGAGGCGGAAGGGGTGCGCAACGAGCTAAGCCAATTGCGCAAAGACCTTGTCTCTTGGACCTCACATGATTTGCGTACGCCGCTAACGAGTATGCGGGCGATGATCGAAGCGATGCGGGATGGCATCGTGAGTGATCCTGAAATGATCCAGCGGTATCACAAAAACATCTTAAACGATATTGAAGGGCTAAATACATTGATGGATGACCTATTCGAGTATTCTCAGCTTGAATCTGGCGGCATGAAGTTTGAGATGGAAGATCAGTCTATTCGGGCGCTGATTGAGTACATCTGCGAGCAGTTTGAAGCCTTGGCAGGCCAGTACAAAATCGAAATTAATTGCGATGTAAATTCTGATGGGCTTGATCCAGTTTATATGGACGCTCGATTGATCGGCCGTGTATTAGGTAACCTGGTCAAAAATTCGTGTAGACACACACCTGAAGGTGGAACAATTTCTATCACGGCTGAGAGATTGCAGAGCGGTGAGGTAGCCGTTGCGGTTATCGACACAGGCTCCGGTTTTGATCCGGCCGATTTGCCCCACGTCTTTGAGCAGTTCTTCCGAGGCGAAGAGGCACGTAGCCGTGCGAAAGGTGGTGGTGGCTTAGGTCTAGCCATCGCCAAAAGCATTGTGGA
>JAHDGV010000029.1:0-1711 GCA_020631655.1 Chloroflexota bacterium
TCGGTTTGGCTTTATTTGTTAGCTTTTTGATTATTGACCAGTCGGAGTCTGCGCTACGAATCAACTTCAATGCAGAGGTTCTCAGCAGCGTACAAGCAAATAGTTTCCGTGTGATCGAAGTCTTCGCAACTGTATTACTCGTCGTCATCATCGCCCGATTTTTTACAGCAGGTCTTCGTGGAAAGATCATTCTGTCGGTAGTCATCATTACAGGGCTTTCGTTAGCCTCGATTTTGTACCGGGTAAATAGCACTTTGTTGACTAACACTTTGGCTAACTCAAGTGGAAATCTAAATTCAATCGCCAACACTCAATCTGAAGCTTTATCAAATCTAATTAGCTCAGAGCTGACCGCCTTATCCGGCATTGCCAGCAATCAAACGGTTCAGGTTAGACTCGAAAACCTGAATCAGCAATATTCGTCCAACCGAATTCTGCTCGAGGAGAATCAAGCTAAGAGCGAATATTGGACTTTAATTCAAACCAACAACCAAGACGAAAGCTTTGGCCAAATGGGGCCCAGAATTGAAACCTTCGCCTCGTTTTTCCCGCAAGATACCCAGCTCGTCATTACAGACCTGCACGGATTTGTGGCCGGGTCAACGTCCCATCCAGATGCATTTTACATGGGCAAATTCCGGCCGTGGGAAATAGCTCATACTGATTCTGCGACAACAATTTTGTTAAACGTAAAAGGTCGCCCGTTTCACAGAGAAAGCAATTTTCAAATTACTGTCCCTATCAAGACAGATGAAGGTCAAATCATCGGAACGGTGACAGGGTTTTATCCAACCGAGTATCTCTTTGATACATTCAGTCGCAATTTACGTCGTCTAAGAAACAACCAAATTGAACTAGGATTTTTTAATAATCAAACTTGGTATCGTTGGGAAAACGGCCGGTTGGCTGAAGCAAACTTTCAAGCCTTTACCCGAAGTGATATCAGATCTTTTGCAATTAATGGGCAGCTCAATGGAGGGAACACGCACACATACGTGAATGACAATGGGCAGCAAACCATCCTAACCGCATCCAGCGTTAACTCTAATTTCCAAAGTATTGGGCAGAAGAATTTAGACATGTTTGTGACCGTTGCTCAAAATGAGACAACGATTCTGCGCGATGTTTCGTCTCAATCTGATCAAAATATTCGAATCGGTCTGTTAGTTATAGGGATCAGTGGCTTAGTTACTTCTTTAATCGGCCGCTTTATCACCAAACCGATTACCCATTTAACCGAAACAGCTGAGCGAATTAGCCAAGGTGATCTAGAGGCCCAAGTTGTAATTAAAAGCCGGGATGAGCTAGGTCACTTGGCGGCCGTCTTTAACAACATGACCGGGCAACTGAGGGACACATTAGAGGGGCTCGAGTCTAGAGTTAAGGAGCGAACGGCCCACTTAGAAAAAGCCAAAATTGCGGCAGAAGCGGCCACGGTTGCCAAAACTGACTTCTTAACAAACATGAGCCATGAAATTCGCACCCCCATGAACGGGGTAATCGGCATGACCAGTTTACTGTCAGACACCCTGCTTGATGAAGAACAAGAAAGCTACGTAGAAACGATTCAATCTAGCAGTGAAACATTGATGGCAATTATCAATGACATTCTTGATTTTTCTCACATTGAAAATGGTGAATTGGAACTAAAAGAATCTGCGTTCAACATAAAAACAGTTGTCGAAAAATCAATTGATGGTGTTATTGTCGA
>JAHDGV010000029.1:1811-6418 GCA_020631655.1 Chloroflexota bacterium
GGTGGCACCGGGCTGGGATTGTCGATCAGCAAAAAATTAATCGAGCTAATGGGTGGGGAGATTTGGGTAGAAAGTGAATTTGGATCGGGTTCAACATTTACATTCACCTTAAATGCGGCTCCTGTAAAGAATGAAGAGCAACACCACGCGATCAATGAAGAAATCGCCGATCAAACAGCGTCGTTCCCACTCCGAATTCTGCTCGCTGAAGACAATGTAATCCATCAAAAGGTAATTCTAAAACAGCTGAAAAAGTTAAACTTAACGGCCGAAGTTGTGAATGACGGTCAGCAGGTCATCGACCTGATAAACCAAAAAATCTTTGATGTTGTCTTGCTGGACACAATGATGCCACTGTTGGATGGGATCGAAACTGCAAAAGCGATTGCTAAGCATGGTAGCCTTAACCACCCGCCAACACTTATTGGACTAAGATCAAACGATGATGGCATTAGTAAGGAAGATTGTTTGAAAGCGGGGATGGATGCATGTTTGCCCAAGCCATTTAAAATCGAGGAGCTAGATACAGTTATCAAATCTATTTTTCAACAAAAAGAAAATCTGCTCCAGAGCTAATTTAGCACCAATCATTAAATAGTTATCCAAGCATTGGAATAACCGGCCTGCCTCGTCTACAATCGTCCGAAATCAAATCGTATATCTTAAAATTATGAAACACGCATTAGTCGGTGCAGGTGAATATCTGCCACGTATGGAACCCGTTGATCTTGAACTGCTTAAACGCTTGGGCAAAACGCCCAAAGTTGTTTGTATTCCGGCCGGAGCTGGCACGGAAGGTCCCAACAGGATCGCTTACTGGAGCAATTTGGGAGTTGATCATTTTAAAAAGCTGGGCGCAGATGTCACAGCGGTACAGGTAATTGATAAAGCAACGGCCGACGATCAAAAGCTAGCTGACCAAATTGCTGAAGCAAACTTTGTCTACTTCTCTGGTGGCAAGCCGGCCTACTTGTACGACAGCCTGAAAGACACACTTACTTGGCAAGCGGTTGAAACGGTGCTTGAGAATGACGGCATCGTGGCCGGTTGTAGTGCAGGTGCCATGATTCAAGGCTCAAAAATAATGGGGATGCCATCCTTGGGAGATGGCTTTGGCCTGCTACCCAATTCCGTTATTTTGCCCCATTTTGACGAGTATCCCGGCTTTGTGTCGCGTGCCAGCCGGTTAATTTCAGGTACAAGCATTATCACCTATGGCATTGATGGGATGACGGCTTTGTTTAGGGACGGGAACAAACTTGAGGTAATTGGGAGCGGCGGTGTCACGGTCATCACCAAGGACGGCCGTGAGCGTTTCACGCACGGTGAGTTTCTGCCAGATTTAATCTAGCTCAGGAATCCCACAAAAGGACTTCATTGTTTTTTTCACAGTTCGACTGTCTACGGAATAATCAAAACCTCTGAGGTCAAAGTCCACAACCCAATCACGCCTTACACACATCGCGCCTAGCTATGCACACCTGTTCGAGTTTATGCACAAACAAAACGGCAGAGCTATAATTCAGGTCGATATTCCCAACTTTTTAAAATCAAAAATCCACGCTCAGTAAGAGATAGAGCTTTATTCAGCATCTATCAATCTAACAGGGTGCCTAGCTGTGGACGAATAGGAGAAAAAATGCAAATAGCAGGAAATACATTTTTAGTCACGGGCGGTGCTTCAGGTTTAGGATCTGGCGTTGTTCGTAAATTTGCTGGAATGGGTGCCAAAATTGTCATCATGGATGTCAACGAAGAGGGAGGCAATGCACTTGCGGCCGAACTTGGCGACGCAGTCATTTTCCACAAAACCGATGTAACGGACGAAGCCAATGTGCAAGCGGCCGTTGACAACGCCAAAGCCAGCTTCGGCGCGATTCATGGAGTCGTCAACTGCGCAGGCATCGCTATTGGCGAGCGCGTATTGGGGCGCCAAGGGCCACATCGTCTTGAATCATTCAGCCGAGTTATCAACATCAACTTGATTGGTAGCTTCAACGTGTTGCGTTTGGCCGGTGTTGAAATGGCCAAAAACGAAGCCAACGACGGTGGAGAGCGTGGTGTGATCATCAACACCGCGTCAGTTGCCGCTTACGATGGGCAAATTGGTCAAGCCGCCTATGCCGCTTCAAAAGGCGGATTGGTCGGGATGACACTCCCCATCGCACGTGAATTGGCGCGCACCGGCATCCGATGCAACACCATCGCCCCCGGAATTTTTGGCACACCCATGCTTGGCGGGATGACCGAAGAAATCCAGCAAGCACTTGCGTCTGCTGTTCCGTTCCCAAAACGGCTTGGAACCCCGGAAGACTATGCCAAATTGGCCCAGCACATCGTTGAAAACGATATGCTAAACGGCGAAACCATTCGTTTAGATGGTGCCATCCGTCTAGCCCCTAAATAAGTAACTAAATAAGTAATGGATTCAAAGGAGAAAGTGTGAAAACAGGGGATTTCCCTTCTTCACACATTCTCCTTTTTACTCCATACTTCTCGCGCTCAGTTTCTAGCGGAGGAAGCTAGTGCTACGTCAAGGATGAATCAATCGAAATAACTTGGCGTAGCTTTAAGTGGTTTGTACCGTTTTAATTTTCATCAAGTGATGATCGGCAAACCACTGGCGCTCATACCGTTATTGTCCGCAGGAATAACCTTATGTCTGACAACTCAAACCTCCCCCAACTTTCCGCAAACACCATTCGCTTCTTAGCTGCCGACGCCGTGCAAGCGGCTAACTCCGGCCATCCTGGCATGCCGATGGGTATGGCAGATGCGGCCGTCGTGCTGTACAAAAATTTCATGAAGCACAATCCGACCGACCCAAAATGGGCCAACCGAGATCGCTTCATCTTATCGGCCGGACATGGCTCAATGCTGATTTACAGCTTGCTCCACCTCACCGGTTACGATCTTTCGCTCGACGAAATCAAAAACTTTCGCCAATGGGGTAGCCAAACCCCCGGCCATCCAGAATATGGCTACACGGCCGGAGTTGAAACAACTACGGGCCCTCTAGGCGCTGGTATCAGCAACTCAGTAGGATTTGCGATTGCAGAAGCGTGGCTCGCCAGCAAATTTAACAAACCTGGCTTTGATATTGTGGATCACAACACCTACGTCATTTGTGGTGACGGCGACTTGCAAGAAGGTGTTTCGCACGAAGCCTGCTCCTTGGCCGGTCACCTAGGCTTAGGCAAGCTGATTGTGCTTTGGGACGACAACGCCATCCAGATTGATGGTTCTACCGACTTGGCCAACAGTGAAAACACTCTCAAACGATTTGAAGCCTATGGTTGGCAAACACTCTCGGCCGATGGGCACAACATGGCCGAAGTTGACGCGGCGATCAAAACGGCCCAATCTGTAACTGATAAGCCGACAATCATCGCTTGCAAAACGGTCATCGGAAAAGGTAGCCCGAACAAACAAGGCACATCTAGCAGTCACGGCTCACCTCTGGGTGATGACGAAATTGCTTTGGCAAAAGAAGGGATGGGCTGGCCAGCTGAGAAGTTCGTGGTCCCCGGTGCGGCCAAAGAATACATGGACGCGTCAGGGTCTGGCAAGGAGCTGCAAGATGCGTGGAACACGCTCTTTGCAAGCTACAGCGAGCAGTTCCCGGCCGAAGCGGCCGAATTCACCGCCGCCATGGCGGGCGACCTGCCAGAAAATTGGGAAGATGCCCTCGCAACCTTTGGCCCAGAGGACAAAATGGCAACCCGTGCCGCCAGCGGTAAAGTTTTGGCCGGATTGGTTCCTGCCATCCCAGCGATGTTGGGTGGGTCGGCCGACTTGACCGGATCAAACAAAACGATCGTTAAAGGGACAGGGCATATCGCCAACGGAGATATCTCCGGCCGCTACATCTACTACGGTGTGCGCGAACACGGTATGGCCTCAATCATGAACGGTTTAGCCCTGCACGGCGGGACAATTCCATATGGTGGAACGTTCCACGTTTTTACCGACTACATGCGCGGTGGGATGCGCCTGTCAGCCATCACCCACCAGCGGGTCATTTATGTACTCACCCATGACTCAATTGGATTGGGTGAAGACGGACCAACCCATCAGCCAATTGAGCACCACATGGCGCTACGAGCGATGCCCAACATGCACGTTGTGCGTCCGGCCGATCCGAATGAAACGGCGCAGGCATGGAAAATTGCGCTCGAACGGACAGAAGGGCCAACGGCCATTGTGCTAACTCGCCAAGGGTTGCCCGTTATTGATGCGGAACTGGCCAAAGGGACACAGAAAGGTGCGTACGTGGTTGCAAGCTCTGATGATGACACAGCCGTTATTTTGGCAACTGGCTCAGAAGTTGAAATTGCTTTAGCGGGACGTGACTTGTTGGCGGCCGAAGGCATTTCAGCCCGCGTGGTCAGCATGCCTTGCTGGGAGATCTTCGACGAGCAATCGGCCGAATACAAAGAGAGCGTGATCCCATCAGCTATCACCAATCGGACCTCAATCGAGGCCGGTGTGACACTTGGTTGGCAAAAATACATCGGGCTCAGCGGCGTCGCTGTGGGGCTGGATCATTTTGGTGGTTCAGCACCATACGAAACCTTGTATGAAGAGTTCGGGCTAACGGCTGAAGC
>JAHDGV010000029.1:6518-11609 GCA_020631655.1 Chloroflexota bacterium
CTCGGGGTCCCCTAGTCAGCTAGATTGGCTCTAAATAGATTGGCGAGCTTTTCTGCATTTGACTTAACATCAAATTGGGAGACTACTTTTTCTCGGCCGGATCTAGCCACTCGCTGAGCCAGCTCCCAATCCTCCAACAAAGTCTGAATCCCATCAGCCAGAGCCTCTGCATCTTTTTGCTCAACTAAAAGCCCGTCAACCCCATCCTCAATTAGCTCAGGAATGCCAGAAACGGCCGTGCTGATCACCGGAATCTGCTTAGCCATCGCCTCCATCAGCGTCACAGGAATCCCGTCTACATCCCCGTCCTCAGCCACGATACAGGGCAATATCAGCATCGAAGCTTCATCGAGCCAAGTTTGTAACGTCTCCTGCAAAATAAAGCCGGGCAGTTCAACACAATTCTCTAAGTTGTATTCCGCAACTTTTTGTTGGATCAGGTCCATTTGCTCCCCGTCTCCGCCGATGACACAGCGAAAATCAATCCCACGTTGGTGCAAAATATGGCACGCATCTACCAAATACGGAAGCCCTTTGCGCGGGTCCATGCGGGCCACGCTAAAAATTAGCGGCCGTGATTCTTGTTGGGATCGGGTCGGCCTTGGAGCAAACTTTTCCGGCTCAATTCCGCACCGGATAATGTGAATTTTTTCTGCGATTTCAGGTCGGTTATCGCAAACCTCTTGAATATACTGACTCGTAAAACCGGAGATAGATACGATAAATTTTGCTGCCTCAATTTTTGGTTTCAAAATGAGCTGATCAACAAACAATGAGTTGTGGGCTGTAAAACTAAAACTAATATCGAGCAGGCGAGAAATCACGAACGCGTAGGTAGCTGAGTTACCTGAAAAATGGGCATGGATATGGTCGGCCCCGTGTTGTTTGAGGTAAATTGCATGATAGGCAGCCCCTATAAAATGGCCAAATGTCCGTCTTCTGATCGCCAACGGCTCACCCGGCCGACTGAGTACAAAGGCCAAGGTACTCAGGTAACGCCACGGCCGACGAAACAAAAAGTGGAGCTGAGCCGCCAGTGTGGGGCCAATCTTTAGCGGGGCAAAGTAGCGGGTGGTGCGGAACATCTCAAGCGATTCGGCCGATAAATTTTCTGGATCTGGCGTTTTAATCGATAGGGTCAAAATCTCAAATCCCTGTTGCCGCAACGCCTCAATCTCTCGATAAACAAATGTTTCAGTTAAGCGGGGCAAAAACTGCGAGATGTACGCAATCGTTGGCATGATTAAGCAGTCTCCCTTTTTTCAACCACGTTCGTGCGCCCAAACAGAAAAAAGCGCAGTTGCCCTGCCCAATGCGGGAACTTGCCCAGCACAACTGATGCAGCATATTGTCGAGCAAGGGGCTTCGACAAGCCTCGATTTTGTGCTGCGTTCTGGCTGATCCGCACCCACTGCACCAAATAAATGATTAGGAGAGCCAGTAATGATGACCAGCCGGTTAGCGGCCCAAATAAGATGGCGATCAAGGGCAGAACGGCCGCGTACAGCCAAATACTAATTGATTCCCGCACCCCAAATTTTTCGGGGCCACGGCCGTGTTTTTTGGCAGATTGGGCGTATGCTCCGCCACTCCGCACATTTCTTGACCACCATTGTATCCAGTTAGTCATCGCCGCATCATGCAGCGTCATAGCAGCATCCAGCCGGGCGATTTTCCAGCCCACTTGCCGCAGGCGATAGCACAGCTCAGGTTCTTCACCACCGACAAAGGTTGGATCAAATCGGCCAACTTGTATGATTGGGTCAATACGCATAAGCGAGTCGCCGCCAACGGCCGAAGCCTCGCCTATCGGCGTGTTCCATTCGATAGCACACAGCTGATTGTAAACCGTTTGGTCTGGGTATTTTTCGTGTCGTTGTCCGCACACTGCCACCAATTTTGGGTCGTTTTCTAAAGCCTTTTCCCCAATTGCAATCCATTCGGGAAGCAGTTCACAGTCGCCGTCTAAAAATTGAACGTAGGTTAGCGCGGGCCATGTTTTAATCAGATGATCCAGCCCAGCATTCCGGCCCCGTCCGGCAGAGAGCGGCTCGTCGGCCGTCAGCTCAACAACTTCAAACCTAAAGGTTTTTGCTAGCTCAACACTCCCGTCCGTTGAGGCTGAATCGACATACACAACCGGAAAGCTGGTCGGGATCGATTCAAAACAGGCCCTAAGCCGTTCCCCTTCGTTCCGGCCGATCACAACAAATCCTGTCTTGAGATCTTGGTCTATTGCCACGTCAACCACGCTCCACTTGTTACCTCATCAAAGTTTTCACAGGTCAACACAACTCCCAACTTTTCCCCTAGCAGGGCCAAGTCTTTATCGAAAATCTCGGTTAACGTAGCAACATTTTCGGCCGAAAGCTCCGGCCGTTCGGTCATCTGCCAATTCTTCTTAATCCGGTTTCGCACAGATTGAGGTACCAGGAACTGTCGAATTTGAGAGATTCCCGGCGCATAGGTTAAAAAATCACGCAGTGGACTCGATCGCATACGTTGGGCCGATTCATTGTGCCCTGCCTCAGCCTCTTGCCATGCTGGATGGTCCTGATAGCTGATAAAGTCGCATACTCGCTCGAGTGTTGCCTGCGGCCGCTGTTTTAACTGATTAACAAAAATCGGCAGAATTTTTTCTTTGCCGTACTGCTCAAAAAAAGGTGCAAGCTGAGCATGATACTGACTATAAGAAATCAATTCAGGATGTTGAGACACGGCCTGATTTAGGTCGCACACTATTTCTCGTTCAGTCCACTGGTGGATATACTGCGAAACCAGTCGATCAAGCGGATGCCGCATCACGTAAATCAGTTTTGCATCTGGCACATGTTCCACCATCCGGCTGATTGTGTGTGGATACGTCGGTAATTTGGTGTAATGGGTTGAAGATTCACCCCGCAGTTCACCCGGCCGGGCCTGTGCAAATAAATTTTCATACCAATCGAGTCCGTTGGCCCAGACCTCGTCATTGCTAAAAAAACAGGGCTCCTTAGGGTCGCTCATAAAAATGCCAGGCTGTGCCGCAAGTTGCTCGTGCAACGTGCTGGTGGCACATTTCATCGCTCCAACAATGATAAAATCAACCATGAGCACCCCCTAGCGGGTCCAAAAAATTTGTCCAAATATCTGTAGCCTCTTGCTGACAGGTATGAGGCGCTTTTTGCCCAAACGTTTCCCGAAACCAAGCGATAACACGGCCTACAGTCCACAACAGGTTGGCCCCGAGTAGCCCCATCCAGCCAAAATGTTTGGCGTAATAGCGAGAACGTGCGGCGTAGTAGTATTTCGGCCGACGTTCTAACTTAGCCGTTTTAGCCTTCACGTCTGATGAGCCTCCCCGCAAATGAACCACCTTAACTTCTGGCGTAAAAATCGGCCCAAGCCCCGTTTTAATCGCGCGCCGACAGTAGTCTACATCTTCATAGAACATAAAAAAGCCGCTGTCCATCAGCCCCACATGCTCAATCGCTTCAGCCCGAATCACAACGGAGGCGAAGCTAACCCATGCAGGAAATTCCACTTCATTTTCAATATCGATGGGGACAACGGCTTTAGGAAACAGCTTGGTAATTGGCCCGGTATTTGCCCCAGCCAAAAGCTCGCCTAACGGGGTGTGAAATTCAAACGTGCTGATTTGTGGCCTGCCGTCGGGCCATTCCAAACGTGGTGCGAAAAGTCCAAAAATGTCACAGGATGCAACCGTTTTTCGCATCTGGTCCACCGCCCCCGGCCGAAAAAGAGTATCGCTGTTGGTGAGCCAGTAGGCGTCTGCATCTGCGGCTTGAATCCCTAAGTTATTCCCGGCCGAAAATCCTCCGTTCTCAGAAGCTTGAATCAAAGTCACAGCCTTTGCCCAGTTGTTTTCAAGGATGGTTTGCTCAAGGATAGTTACTGAGTCATCGGCCGAAGCATTATCAACAACCACAATTTGATCCTCAAAATTGATCTGATCAATGATCGACCGGATGCAGTCAATCACCAACCGGGGGGTTTGATAATTGACGATGATAAATGCAAAGGTCGGCTGACTCATCAGGTTTACGCTTGCTGAGGGGTCGGTTTGCCCCAATCGACAAATGGAATCGGGACATCGATCCGGCCGATAGGCTTGTCGTCTTCAACCACCAGCGGTTGCCCTACACAGGTTGAAATTACCGCTCCGGCAACCAACATGTAAAGTGGATTCACCATGGCGTTCACCATTCCATCTGCCAAATACAGGAGCAAAATCACGCACAACGCGGCCCCCGGTGCGGCCGTGGGGTAGGCCCATGTCCACGGCGAGTAGCGGCGAATGTACAGCACCATCGGCATAAACAGTGTCGTCATCAGCGAAAGCAGACCGAGCAATCCAAATTTGCCCAGTACGATAATCCACAGTGAGTCAGCCACAGTTTTGGCCGGTCCCCATTCAAAAAAGACGTGCTGCCGATCCCATCCGGCCCAGCCAAACAAAATCCGATCCCACGCTTTTTCCATCAGATGATTCTCGTTGAAGTAGCGAAATTCGAGCGATTGAGCCCGTGTGGGGCCGATAATGCCGGTTGCAATACGCACGGCCGTCTCTTCAGGCCAAATGTCGATCATGTTGGCAAACACATAAATCGGGATCAGGCTAAGCAATACCCAAACAAAAATTTTAGTTTTAAAGCGATGGCTAAAGAACAAAAGCGGCAACCCCAGCGACAGCCAAATCCACGCATTGACCGAGCGCATAAACACAGTCATCAGGATAAATACTACGGCCCAAATCCACGTTGGAATTCGGAAAATGGTGCGAAACGTTCCGGCGTACCACGTCCAGCTGGTTATGATGGCAATCGAGGCGACCATAAAGGCAACCATCAGCCCGTGGTTCATAAAGACCATCGGCCGCCAGCCGCCAAAACGCATCGTTTGTTCAAATTTGTGCTGATGGAAACCGTAAACCAAGTTGTGCAATTGCGGGCTCATGCGCATTTCGAACAGCAACAGCGGCAAATAAATAATCCCCGCAATGATCAGACCCAGCGCCATTGAGCGCATATCGGACCAGCTTTTGAAGTACAACCGGCCGATAAACCATGGCACCCCCCATGAAATAATCTG
>JAHDGV010000029.1:11709-29216 GCA_020631655.1 Chloroflexota bacterium
GTCCGATTATTGCGGTAAAACAAAAAGAAGATGAGGAAGATCGGTACAACACCGATCATAATTATTGGAACAAGTTCTTCCATAACTCGCGAATGCCTCTTATTTCCTCCGGGCGATCACACGCACCGAATCATATTTTAGCTCCGGCCGCCGCCAGAACGAGCGTATCAGCAACATAAATGCACGGCGGGCTGAAGGATATGGGGAAATAGCCCCCCCTAGTCGATCAGAAAATAGCTGCCAAATCATTTGCTCGTTACTGACCCATTCTTGCTTAAACTGGCGCGAATACCCCCGAAACTCTCGATTTTCGAGCACAACGCCTGAGCGGGAAATCAGGTTTTCTAACCCCGCCTGGGTAAAAAAGTTTAAATGACGAGGGACATCGAGCCAGCGCCAGCATCGGCCGGCCATTTTTGCCCCCAACGCACCGTTGTTAGGTGTCTCGATCACCAATACCCCATTAGGTTTGAGCAGGTTTACAGCGTTTTGCACAGCTTTGTCCGGGTCAACGCAGTGCTCTAAAACGTGGATCATAAAGATCACATCGTAGCGTTTATCCTGAATTTCTGCCGGGTAATTTTCAGCCGTACCGGGATAAATATCGAGTTGCTTTTCAGTGGCTATTTTACGGGCATCCGGGTCCGGTTCGATACCTGTAACGGTATGACCGGCACCACGCAGTTGATCGATTAAACGGCCGTTACCCGCCCCAATGTCAAGTATGTCCAGATTGCCTTCCAGTTGATACTGGCGCAACCAATCGGCCGAAATATAAATACTGCGGTCAAACCGCCACGCCCAAGCAACCAACCAACGATGTATGCCGCTTTCGCTTTGCTGGGTGGGATCACCGGGCTGTTGCCACGCATGGGTGTAATACGCCTCAAGCTGATACGAAGCCCCGATTTCTTCGGCCGTTGGCCGCGGCCACAATCGGCCGTACCCCAACTCATCATCCCAAACGATGGGATACACCCGCTCATCATATTGGCGTCGCCAGTCACCCGGCACCTGCATCCAGCTTTTCGGTTGACTAGTGTTAGATGAATTTTTAGAGTTTGATTCTACCCAGTTTGATGATGCGGTACTCATGCGAACACCTCCCACCAGCCAGCATAGTTGGTAACGGCCGCCAGCCAAATTAGCACGATGAGAAACATATAGGGCAAATCGATTTCCGGTTGCCACAAATTTTCACCACCTACCATAAACGCACGTACCGGATACGATAATAGGCCAACCAAAGAGAGGCCAGTCACGAGGCCAACGGGGCCTGCTATCTGCAATCCCACAAAAATAGCCACCAGCTGGAGCATAAACTGAACCCCCATCACAAATGCAAGTGATCGGGTCTGCCCCCGAGCCACCAAAACATTGTCATATGTGATACCGGGTACGCTAAACAAAGCCCCCACGGCCAAAAAGCGCATAATCCACCCGGCCTGCAGGTAGCGATCATCGTAAAGCAGATCGATAATTTGCGGGCTAAACAGAACCAAAATGATCCCGATCAGCAGAGCGGCCCCGATCAACCACAAACGGGATTTGCGCAAAAACTTATACAAGTCGGCCGGGTCGTTTCGCTGTACGTCTGCGTAAGATGGGAACAGAACGCGATACCCTAGCTGGCGAATCCCCTGATCCATCATGGCGGCAAGGGCAAAGGCAACGGTATAGATGCCCAAAAAGTTAAAGTCGATCAGGCGGCCGATCAAAAGTCGATCTGACTGCCCCGCCAAAAATGTGAGGGCGGTGCTGATAAAAATCCAGCGGCCGAAGCGGAAAATCTCCTGCGCGGCCGTCCTGTCCCATTGAAAACGATTGCCAACCCCCTTTAAAAAGAGGTGCGAGAAAACCATTTCACACACCGCTGTAACAATCCCACCGCTCACCGGCGCCCAAATCGTGGGCGACAGATAAGCCCACACAATCATCACGATCAACCCAATCACATACGCAGAAAGCTCGACAAAAACCAAGTCGCGCATGCGCAATTGCCGGTTGGCTTCAGCCATACGGGTTGAATTAAATCCGGCAAAAAGGGCGGTTAAACCGCTAACCGGCAGGGCATATAGTAAAATCGGTTGGTCATAAAAACGAGACACAGGCCAAGCTAAAAGCACCGCCCCCAACGCCAAAATCACGCCGCGCATAACTTGGATCGTCCAAGCGGTATTCAAAAACTTTGGATCGTCTCCCCGTTTAGATTGGATAATGGCGGGATTCAGGCCGATGTCTGAAAATAGATTTAAACCCAGTATAAAAAGGTTCACAATCGCCATAAGGCCAAACAGCTCGGGAAAGAGGAGCCGGGTCAAAATCAGATTGTTGACAAAGCGCAGAATCTGTCGAATCCCATACCCACCGGCCGTCCAAAATGCACCGCCCAGTGCTTTTTGCATGGGCGGCTGAGGCAGGGAAATTTTCCCGGCCGGAGGTGGCACGCTCGGTGTGGTTGGATGTTGGGTCGACGTTTGTTGCATTTATTTGGCGCTAAATGCGGCTTTCCACATAAACTGAAAAAAGAATGGGATCCCTTTTAACAAATAGCGCGGATACAGCCGCTTTGGTTCTTGAATCAGGCGGAAGAACCACTCAAATCCGATCGCCTGCATCCACTTGGGGGCACGCTTCACTTGGCCGGAGACAAAACTAAAGCTAATACCAACACCAATGATCCACGCGGCCGGATACTTTTCTTTTAGCCGTTTTATCACCATTTCTTCTCGTGGGTAACCCAGTGCGACGTAAATGATTTTTGCTTCTGATTTGATAACCCGATCAATCATTTGGCAGATTTCGTTTTCATCGTGATCAAAGCCAAACGCAGGGCAATCAACCCCAGCTACAACCAATTTCGGGTTGGCCGCTTTTAGCAGGTCGGCCGATTTTTGAGCCGTACCCGGATTGCCACCCAAAAAATAAACCGGGTGACCGTTTTTAGCCGCGGCCTCTGTCAGTGAGAAAATTAGATTCGATCCGGTGATCCTCTCAGGCAGTGGGCTACCAGACAGCCTACTTGCCCAAACAACCGGCATGCCGTCAGCCACCCGGATTGTTGCATTGTCATAATCTACTCGACATGGACCACCAGAAAAGTAGCGGCGGGCATGATCGAGATTCATCGTTAACAAATTTCCCCCTCGGCCGCGGCCAAGGAGCATTAAAACGGTTTGCACACACTCTTTTTCATTAAATGCTGCGAGTTGGATGCCCATCAAGTCAACCTGCGGAAGCTCATCAAGAAGTTGATCAGTGCTCCAGCCAAGCATATGGCTAGTTGAGGTTGGTGGACGGCGTGAGTTCGATGCGAGCTGCATATTTTAGAGCGTCCTAAATAGTTGTATCCCTTACCCGGCTAAACCGTCTGCAAGGCAGGGGATATGAGCAATAAAGTTGGCCGGGTATTGAATTAAAATTTATTCGGTTTCAATTCAATACTCGGCCGGTATTCACACCCTAAGCCGGTATGCTAAAACAAGCTGGCTCAGGATCAAATTTACTGCGAGTTCCAAGGGTTAGCGCGTTGATCGTCAATCGCTACCCAAAAGCGTGTTCCTAAAGGCAGAGTCCCATTTGCCCAAAATTCCCAACCACCTTGGCCAAAGTTTCCGTCATGAAACTCTGCAATCTGCCAATACTGGCTACCAAAGGTGTCGGCACAAATTTTGTTTGCGGCGTCAAGCGTTGGCATTTGATGGCCGCTCACAAATCCGGTTGAAAGCACTTGGGCACCGGCCCAAGAGTTGTAGTAGTTCAACTCCAGATCAGGTCGGCTGGTTGCAGGTGGGCCACCACCGCTTTTGAAAATGCACAAAATAGGATATGACTGGTCACAGGTGGCATCTCCGGCATATGGATTGGTGCGTAAGTCAGAACCCACGTGTGTAATCCCATCTAGCTGATGCAAAACGGTCCATGTCATGCCACGGCATCCACCTCGCTGTGAGTTACCGGTGCCAATGTCCATCCGGCCGGCACCAGCAAATGCCCCATTATCGGTTGAGTAATAGAGATCACCCGGTCTTGGAGCGGCCGGTGGTGCAACGGCAGCCGTCTCTTCTGAGGGCGCCGAGGTGGGTGCAGGTGCGGCAGTTTCGCCTCCACCAGAGTTTTGCACAGGTGCGGCCGTAGGTGCAGGCTGTTGAGCCGTCGTTCCGCTTGATGAGGCTGTATTGCTCGACAATCCTGTGCGTGGGTTAAAACGAGCGATCCCTTTGCCTTCGTCACCCAACACAGTCACAATCGAGGCTGAAATCCAGCCGATTTTACCGCCATCAGTTTCTATTTGATACCAGGAGCCATCCCCATTAACCCCTAAAATGCTCGCCTCTTCTTCCGGTTGCATGGTCGTATAAACGGGTGAATCCAAGCTTGGACCAACCCTAACTTTAGAGCTCAGATTGGCTGAGAGGTTGGCTGAATATTTTTTTACACTGTCCAAAAGTGCTTCATCTGAAACATCGATTTGGCTGGTTGGAATCCAGCCGATCCCTTCGATCGTTTCAACTTCATACCAATATTCGTTGCTGCTCATGCCTAAAATTTCAACCGTATCTCCGGCTGGAAGCGTGGTGAGCATTTGAGTCGCCGATCCGGCTTCTTCGAAGAATTGCGCCCCTGAATCCCCGACAGTTCCACCAACAATGGCTCCAGAGGATGCTGTATCAGCGCTGCCTTCGGCCGATGCGTTATCACCTTCATCGGTGTCTGCCTCTGTTTCAGAATCCGCCTCTTCCTCGACAACCTCTTCATCTTCTGATTCAGGCGTTGATGTAGGCAGGATGGGTTCTGGTGTATTAGTTGGTTCAGTTTCTGTAGCTGGGGTATTGGTCGGTTCTACCTCATCTTCAACCACTACCACAGTTGGTTCAGCCTCAACAACCGTATCAGCAGGCTGACCCGTTTCATCTACATCTGTTCCAGAGTCAGACTGATCTCCTCCGGGTAAAAACTGGCATCCAATCAGGCTAAGCCCCAGAATGACTAATATTAGTACATGTATCTTTCTCATATTTTCTCCTATTTCTCTCGGCAGGGAACTACTCCCCGTCTCCTTCGGTAGGCTCCTGCGTAGGACGTTCAGGTAACGTTTCTTCAGTCGTTTCATCAACAGACTCGTCCTCTTCTTGATTTTCTTCGGTTGGTGTAGCCGTTGGCGTTTCGGTAGGTTCAGGGGTTGGTGATGCTGGTTCAGGTTCTACCTCAGCAGGAGCAACAGCTTCATCAACGTCCTCTGCAGGCTCCGGTTCAGGCGTGTTGGTTGCAGGGGCCACTGGAATCGTAGCAGCCACTTTTACATCCTCAAACGCAATCGGAACAACGACACTGCGAGCTACCCATCCTAACACACCCCGTTTGGTGCGCACGTTGTACCAGTTGCCGTCCTCATTAATGGCGATGATGTCTAAAATGTCATCCTGATAAACGTATCGGCGGACGTCATAATTTGTTCCCGGCCCTACGCGCAAATTCACAGATGACTTCGTGACAAGAACCTGCTGAAGTTTTTCGTTAGGGGGAATAAACGTAGCGGTGGCCAGCGCGTCTTCTAAAGCGGTTAACGTTGCGGCCGCTTCGGTCAATTTCAATTGAGAGTCTAGCCGGTCTTCCTCTGCTTGTATCAAATCGTCCCGTGCCAAAGCGATTTCCGCAATACGGGTGTTATCGGCCGATACGGTGCCGATCATGTTTGATTGATTGACAATTTCTTGTACCGTTCGGGTGTTCTCCATCTGCGACAGCTCCAAAATACGATTGGAGTCGGCCACGGTGACTGCAACTTGGGTAATCTGGATGTTGGCTCTTTCTAAATCGGCTCGATTAAAGATCAGCATGAGCATAGCCGCTCCGGCCCCTAGTGCTAGGAGCACAGAAAGAAGCACCCACATCAGCGTGCTTCTGCGAACACCGGCCGAGTCGAGTTTGCCCGCTCTTTCTAGAGCAGATGTGAGGCGTGCCACATTATTTTGATGAGTTGCTGAATCGATTGGGTTATCGATGGCTCCCAAATCACATAGCTCTTGGGCTTTTTTAAGTTCTACTATAGCTTCTCGAGATCGGCCGAGGTTTAGCAAAAGCTCACCCAGTTCGAGCTGGGATTCGAAATTATAATTGGTTTTTTCTGATTCTAAATCAAAAGTTTCAGACATAGTGATAGTGACAGCGTGATGGTCCGATTGAAACCGTTTAGTATGTGATTGTCAGGGAAAGAGCGACTCCGTAGCCAAAACAAGTTAAAACGATCAGCATAAGCTCGTGGCTGGTACTCTTTTACACCTTCCCACAATACGCTGTTTAAAATTAGTTTGTTTCAACCCTTACACAGTTAGTAAATGTTATGTCAACTGGCGTGTACTTACGTATTGTATCAAATGAAAATCGAGATACAACTGACCTTCAAACGAGCGTAGAGTACAAGCAACAGTGGCTACTGGATTTGATAATTTGATTGTAATGGGGTGGGAAACATCTAAGACCACTTGTATTATGACTGAAAAATCAAATAAATGAGGTCGTAATACCGCGTAACTTTGGCTGATCAGATAAAATAGGACTTACGCAAAAATCAAATTTGTAACACAGACATCCCTGTCTGTGAGACTTTTACAGGCAAGGATGCCTGTATTACCAACCAAATGCATAAGCCCTATAAAATAAACTCAAGAGAAACTTTACACCATGCGTACGTATTGATTAGTCGAACCCTATAGCCCCGCTTGAGTGAACATCATCGAATGCAAAACCAAACCAACCACATGTTTCAAAATTTCGGCCGCAAAGCCAGCCTGCTCTCGGCTCTAGCTCTACTTGGGTTTTTACTGAGCCTAGGCAATAGAGACAACCTTGCTCAAGCCGAAACCCCATCCCTTGCCATGAACGAACAAAACAGCACGCCCATTCCAATCACCGTTAGTGATGAGGTCATCCAATCAGAAGTCAAACGGTTAGGGATTAATTTGGGGCACATCGATCAATTTGGTGCCGCCCAACTAATGAAAAACATTATCAAAAATCCCGGCTTTGAAGCGGGGCAATTTGGCATGATTTTTAATGCTCAAGGTGGCAACAGCGGGACTCGCATTCAGTCTGTGCCGGATTTTTGGCAGACGGCCTGGAATCGGGATGACCTTGGAATTGGGCAACCGGCCGGTTTTTGGAACGATGCCGCTATTCGGCCGTTGACCGGTTCGCTGGCAGAAACGGAAGGAACCGTGACCAATTTTGAGCTGGCGGACAATCTCTACACCTTCAACGTCAATTTGCCCGGCATTGGCAGTGGACCGGCCCAGTACGATGCGATTGCGGTGCAAAAACAAATGCTTGGATATTTTGGCGATCGTGACCCGAGAGTAGTGGCTGATCCCAGTGAAAGCCGGCCCGGTAGCAGTGGAAGCCAAGCCTTACGCCTATCAACACAGGAAACGGCTGAAAGCGAATTCAAAACATCATTTAGCTACTATCTTGATTCAACCGATCGGGACGGGGATCACACGGCCGGAAAGCTGTTCAAAATTAATGGGGCTTGGCACTTCGAAATCTGGGCCAAGGGGGCCACAGCCGGGGATTTCTTCGATGTTTATTTCAAACGTCAGTGTTTAGAAGGAGGGGGCAACTTCTTCTACGAGCGGTTTAATGTCACAACTGACTGGCAATTGATCACCCATGATTTTACGGTAGAGCAAGGTATCGACGGCCGTGGGCCAGATACCTGCGGTAACGGCGAAGAGGGGATTTTAGAGTTCCACATTCGCGTTCCGTTTGGCAATGATGACATTTGGGTTGACGATGTTTATCTGGGCAAAGCCAATCCAACCAACCCCACCGCGTTTAGCGACAAATTTGTGGGGGTGCTCAAAGAATATAATCCCGGCATTGTGCGCAACTGGGGAGATCAGTTGGGCAGCACCCTTGAAAATGAACTAGCTGACAGCTACGGCCGTCGCTCGGTCGGACACGCACCTGAGCGACGCGAGGCCCGCAATTTCCATTTTGGTCTGCACGAGTTTTTGGAACTCGCGGCCGAGGTCGAGGCGGAACCTTGGTATGTGATTCCACCGACGTTTACCCCGGCCGAAATCGAAAATTTAGCCGCCTATTTAGCAGCACCGGCCGGTAGCCACCCTTACGCTGACATTCGGGCCAATCTGGGACAAACAGCACCTTGGACCGATGTTTTTGACCAAATCCACCTAGAATTTGGGAACGAGATGTGGGGCAGTAATGGTGGAAACGATCCGTTTAGAGGGGCCACTATGCGTGGTGGAGAGCGTTTGGGGCAACTGGCCAACGGCCGGTTTGCAACCCTTAAAGCCAGCCCATATTACAGTGCTCAAAAAATAAATTTGATTATTGGCGGGCAGTACAATGTCTCAGACACCCAAACAACGATCGAACGAGAAAGCGATGGTCACGATGCGATTGCGGTCTCACCGTATTTTGCATACGAGATTGATCGCTTTAGCACGCCTGCTGAACTTTTCTATCCGCTGTTTGCTCGGCCGCAACAGGCGGTTACCAGCGGTAAAATGGCACAGTCGCGCAATGCCATCAGCCAGTTAGATACTGAAACAGAAATGGCAATTTACGAAGTCAATTTCCATACCACACGGACTGATTTAGATATTCCGCTCGAAACCCGAAACGACTTTGTGACCGGCATGGGGGGAGGATTGGCTCTACCATTGCACATGCTGACTTACCTGAAAGAAACCGGCATTAAAAATCAAGCCGCTTTTACCGCCTTGCAATACTCCCACCAAATTCAAGGAGAAGAGTATGTGAAGCTGTGGGGCTTGATGCGAGATCTGGAGGGAACCGGCAATAAACGGCCGACGTGGCTGGGTACCGAACTAGCAAATCAAGCGATCATGGGCGACCTGGTTAGAACGACTCATACCGGACATAATCCTAGCTGGATTCAGGACCCGTTCAACGAAATTACGGCTCCGATTGAAATTCCATATGTACAGTCTTTCGCCTTTAAGAATGGGACTCAAACCAACATGCTCGTTTTTAATCTGCACTTGGATGAGGCTCAGCAGGTTCAAATTAGCGCACCATTACCAGCAATGGACTATGTAAACGTCTCTCAAATTGCGCCGGACTCAATCTGGTCTAATAATGAGGTTGATACGCAGGTAGAAATCGTAGAGTCAACGATCGATTCACTAGACGCCCCCATTCGATTGCCCAAGCACAGCATTACGCTTATTCAATGGGATTCGGCCGCGCGGCCACCAGCAGTTGCAGACGATCTGTTTGTGGTCGAGTTTGAAACAATTCTAACGGCCAAAGGGAATATTTTGGCCAACGACAGAGTTGAAGATCGAGGCGAAAAGTTGGTTGAGCTCCTCTCGCCACCGGCCCAAGGGACGCTAAATCTCAACAGTGATGGATCGTTTGACTATTCACCTCCGGCTGGGTTTAGCGGAGAAGAAACCGCCACATATCGGGTTTATGATGGATCACGCTGGTCAGAACCGGCCGAGATCAAATTTGTCATCTTCCCGGCAAATCCGGTACAAATCTATCTGCCATCTGTAAAAAAATAGCACCTCTGTTATCAAAATCATTTAATGACGCTTATTCGCAAACACACCATCGCACTCACATCGATCATCGCCACAATCGGCTTTGTTTTGCTCCTGACCCAAGCTCTAGACGCTACAGCCCAGTCTAATCCAACCGAAATCACCATCAGCGACCAGGTGCTTCACACCAATGTCAAAGATTTTGGGATTAATATCGGCAGCGTTGATCAGTTTGGGGCGGCCCAGGTTCTTAAAAATCCTGTGATCAATCCTGGGTTTGAAGCGGGTGAATTTAAAATGATTGTTTTGGCAAAAGAGGGTTCCAACGGCCAGCAAATCATCCAAGACAATTGGGAATCAGCCTGGACGTCTCAATTTGCTGGGCACCCAGATGGGTTTTGGAACGGAGCAAGTTTTGAGATCATGTCAGGGCCAGCCAAAGGGAGAGAGGGGATCGTGGCTGATTTTTCTTTAGACGGTTTGAACCCTGTTTTTAAATTAGATGGGAATGGGCCAGCACCTGAACCACAAGACGCTGTGATGTTTAGCATGCAGGTTCCGGGCTTTTTCACCAACAGTGCCAATCCAGATTTGTGGCAGATAGACACGAGCCAGACTCGGCCGGACAGCCCCGGAAGCCAGTCTCTCAAACTCATCCCCGGCGATCCTTCTTGGCAAGCATCCTATCTTTACGTCATGGATTCATACGGCCGGGACGCAGACTACACAGCCGGAAAACTCTTTCAGGTTGAAGGAAATTGGAAGTTTTCTGTCTGGGCAAAAGGGGCCACGGCCGATGCTGAGCTAACCGCCCTGTTGCGGCGCGAAGATGGCCCATTTTTTATGCTCGAGACGTTTCCAGTGGGGACCGAATGGACCCTTATCGAAAGCGAGTTTTTTGTCCCTGTTGGCAGAGATGACTTGGACGAACGCAATCGAAACGGAAAAACACCAGCGTTAGAATTTGCCTTTAACACGGGTGAAGCAGGAATAGAAATCTGGGTTGATGATGTGGTGCTAGAAAGAACAGATTATCAAAACCCATCCCCGTTCAGCGATAAGTTTGTGGGTGCGCTTAAAGAGCTTGACCCCGGCATTTTACGCAATTGGGGAGACCAGCTGGGAAGCTCGTTAGACAATCAGCTAGCAGTGCCACACGGCCGAAAAACTACTGAATTTAGCCCGCACAAATTTAATCCACGGCATTATCACTTCTCGCTCCATGAGTTTTTAGAGCTGTCACTCGAAGTTGGTTCAGAACCGTGGTACGTGATTCCGCCAACGTTTACGGCCGACGAATTCGAAAACCTAATGGCTTACTTATCAGCCCCGGCCGGGTCACACCCCTACGCCGATTTGCGCGCAAGTTTGGGTCAACCGGAGCCCTGGACCAACATGTTCCCAATCATCCATTTGGAATATGGGAACGAAATGTGGGGCAGTAATGCGGGTGGTGATCAATTCATCGGGGCAACGGTGCGGAGCGGCATCCGCTTGGGTGAGATGGGGCATGAACGAATCGGCCGAATGAAGGCCAGCCCCTATTACGTTCCCGAAAAATTTAACTTTATTATTGGCGGACAGATGTTTTTGCCTTTCCGGCAGTTTGAAATCGAGTCAAACAGCCAAACCCATGACACAGTTGCGCTGGCTCCTTATTATGGAGAGCTGGAAGTCATCACATCGACGGCCGAAATTTATTACCCATTGTTCGCCCGAGCAGTCCAAGATGTTCGCAACACCGAAGAAGGACTCTTCGCGAGTCAGCTTCAGTTGGACCGAGCTGATCCTGACAACAACGATCTTGCCATCTATGAAATTAACCTGCACACCACCCGAGGTGATGCTCCTGAACGGTTAAGAAACGAGTTTTTGACCGGTATTAACAGTGGTTTAGCCCTCCCCCTGTACATGTTTACCTTCCAACGAGATCTGGGAATCATGGATCAAAATGCGTTCCAAGCGATCCAATTTTCGAACCAATTGCAAAACGGCGAGTATGCCCGTATTTGGGGTTTAATGCGCGATCTAGAAGCAACTGGGCGCAAACGGCCGACGTGGCTGGGGGTTGAAATGGCAAATACGGCCGTACGTGGCAACATGCTAAAAACAACGGTCAGTGGGCCGTACAACCGAAAAACAGTCCCACCAATTAATGGATTGGTTGAAGAGGTCCAGCTTCAAACGATTCAAGCGTTTGCTTATCAGGATGGAGATAGCTATGCGGTTGCGCTGTTTAACTTAGATCAAGAACAAACACAGGCGATCCAATTAACGTTGCCACGGCCTCCAGATGGGACAGCCCGCATGCACACATTAGCGGCCGTCGATGCTGATGACAACAACGAAGATGATGTTCGAATCGTCATCAAAAAAGAATCGCGGGTTGACTTTGCTCAAGGGTATCAGTTAGATGTGGCTCCGGCGTCGATGGTGGTTATCGAGTGGGGCATTCCGGGGAATCCTCAACCGTTTGTTAAAGCCACAGCGACCCCATTCCCGGCTGTAACCCCCACACTCACCCCGACACCAACCGAAACGCCACTCCCAACCCCGACCGCCACAGCTACACCGCTGCCAACACCCACGCCGGAACCAAGTTTTATCGAGGGGACGTTTGGAACGGCCAACGGGCCGCGAGGCCCAATCCTCTCCATGCTGATTTTTTCTTTGGGACTACTGATGATGATAGGCGCTGCAATGCTCACGATTTCATCGCGTAAAAAATAGGTCAGGCTCCCCCGCAAACTTTATCCAGTTGACCTCAAGACTGCATTTTTCATGGGGTCCTCCCAAACCGGCAGACTGTCAAAATCAACCCCATGCATATCAACGGCCCAAGATGGGAACCAGCCATGCACTTTTTCAGAGCCGATGAAAACCATCGTGCCCACAGGGTTTCGAGAGCGTACATAAACCTCATCCCCCACAACGTGTGATCCAATGATGTTGTACCGCATATCCGGCCCTGTTACGACCGGTTGATTGCTCAGCACGGTGGCTGGAACACCTTCAAGTACGGGCTGATCTGAATCAGCGGCTGCAATCATTGTGCCAAGAACTAAAGCAAAAAACAGCAAAAGTGCGACTTTTTTGATTAACGATGGCTTGCGTATTGTTTGCATTTGATTTTCTCCATTTGCTGATTTTTTCTTTGGGACTACTGATGATGATAGGCGCTGCAATGCTCACGATTTCATCGCGTAAAAAATAGGTCAGGCTCCCCCGCAAACTTTATCCAGTTGACCTCAAGACTGCATTTTTCATGGGGTCCTCCCAAACCGGCAGACTGTCAAAATCAACCCCATGCATATCAACGGCCCAAGATGGGAACCAGCCATGCACTTTTTCAGAGCCGATGAAAACCATCGTGCCCACAGGGTTTCGAGAGCGTACATAAACCTCATCCCCCACAACGTGTGATCCAATGATGTTGTACCGCATATCCGGCCCTGTTACGACCGGTTGATTGCTCAGCACGGTGGCTGGAACACCTTCAAGTACGGGCTGATCTGAATCAGCGGCTGCAATCATTGTGCCAAGAACTAAAGCAAAAAACAGCAAAAGTGCGACTTTTTTGATTAACGATGGCTTGCGTATTGTTTGCATTTTATTTTCTCCATTTAAAGATTTAGGACTTTCACTTGCAAGGAGTGCTGAGCTTGTCGAAGTACGTTCTCGCAGGATTGAAAAGTCTATAAAATGAAAGCCCTAAGATTAATTTCGTTGGTAGGCAACCTTATTGATAACATGAAAAACACAGTGTGCAAATAAATCTGAGTTGATCTGAGCTGATCAATCGCACATCCATATCTATACGAAGTTAACTTCGCAAGCAATCAAAACCTCCCATTTCAGCAGAATTTTGATACATTAGGGGAATGTCTGATTTCGAGCTCAATCTCCGCCAGAAAAAATTAATCGAGCAACTAGCAGAGCTTAAGCAATCAAAGCAATTGATCGAGCCGATGAATCCCTTCCCGGCCGGGTTAATGAACCACATCGTTTATCTGCGCAGCCGCTACAACCTACGCATCCAAGTTATCAGCGATCTAGAAGTGCTGTGTTTTGCCGGATATCTGACCTATGAATGGAATCGATCTGGTCTAGCAAAAGTGTACAGAGTTGCAGAACGGGCAGTGGAAGTTTTGGATGACCCGCAGTTTATTACCGACGAAGACTACAAGATCGATGACGAGTCGGTTCCCGGACCTGAACTATTTGCAGACAGCACCGAAAGCCCCCCGCTGGATGAAAGTCTACAATCGCTCTTATTTTCCGACTTTGAACGCTTAACTAATTTACTCGACCTCAATTGCACCAAAGTTTTTGAGAAAATTGAGGCAGAGGATTTAAAAAACAAGATCAAACTCACACTTGGTTATTTAGAATCCCCCGTTCGTGTCGACAGCCAAGTTATCAAAAATGTAGATGCTGTTGGCCGATGCCTGCAACAAGCTCTTTCCCAGCAGATTGGATCAAAAAACGGAACCCAAATCGCTCACACGATCACAATTTTCAGCCTATGGAGCGCAAAAATTAGCGAAGAGCTGAACCGATAAATAACTCATGCTACGCACGAATAAACTTCGGAAGTTTTTAACCAGCCAGTCCGGTTTTATCCGAGAGATTGAAACTTCCATAGTCTTTCTCGAGAAAGCGCGCAAATAATAAATGTTGGACATTTTGGTAATTAGCTCAAAACGTCCATTTTTTCATTGGGCAAAGCCGATAAGTGACCTAAAACAGTTTTGATGTATAATCACAACATGGGTTCGAATATTCTCATCCCGCAAGGCTGTGTCTCAACAAGATTTAATCAGCAATCTGGGAATTTTTGTACCCCCATCACGCACCGATAAAACTCTCGCGCACAAAAACAGTTTGCCGAGAGTTTTTTTGTTTATTTTAGCTAAAGGAAACGCATTAGATGGAAGAGACGCTCGCAACTTGGCGCATTCAAGTTTTTCAAAAGCCAGAATATCGCTCTGGCAAACCGGGGAAGTATATTCAGGCGGCCGCACAGCTCAACATTGCCAATTTAGAATCATGCCTCGCCGGTCGACTTTACCTGCTACGCGGTTCGATCAACCGTGAGCAAGTCGAGCAGATAAGTGCTGAATTACTAGCAGATCCGGTCACAGAAAGCTGTTCAATCACACCTTATTCCCCTGTTGCCGCAATTATTGATGCGAGACCCACTATCGAAGTAACCCCCTTACCCGGTGTTACCGACCCGGCCGCCGAGAATTTGGTCCGGGCCGCATCGCTCATGGGCGTACAACTTGATCAAGCATCAACGGGTCAAATTTTTGTCTTGCAAGATGGATTGGATCAAACGACCCTAGACTCTTTAGCAGCTCGCGTTTTCTCCAATCCTGTGGTTCAGCAAACGGCGGTAAACCGGCCGATTACGCCACCCTTCGTCGATTACGCAGAAGGTGACGGCTTGGTTGAAACCATCCCGCTAACCGAAGCAAACGACGCCGAGCTGGAGCAAATTAGCCAAGAGCGCCGCTTGAGCATGAACTTGGAAGAAATGCAGGCGGTGCAGGCGTGGTACCAAAGCGAAGGGCGGGAACCCACCGATTTAGAGTTGGAGATGCTGGCACAAACTTGGAGCGAGCACTGCGTTCATAAAACATTTAAAGCCAAAATCGATTACACCGGACCCGACGGCAAAACCGAAACGATCGATGGAATTTTAAATACTTACCTGAGGGCTGCCACAGATAAAGTAGCCAAGCCATGGGTCAAATCAGCCTTTGTAGACAATGCGGGAATTGTTGAATTTACCGACGAGTTTGATCTTGCATTTAAAGTTGAAACACACAATCATCCATCTGCCCTAGAGCCATTTGGTGGAGCCAACACCGGCATTGGCGGCTGTATTCGTGACGTGTTGGGAGTAAGCGCCCGGCCGATAGCGAACACAGATATTCTCTGTTTTGGCCCACAGGACATCGATGGTGAAACCCTGCCTGAGGGTGTGCTCCATCCGGCCCGAGTGCGCTCGGGGGTCATCGCTGGTATCGAAGATTACGGCAACAAAATGGGAATCCCCACGGTGAACGGCGCGATTATGTATCACCCCGGCTATGTGGCGAACCCGCTCGTGTACGCCGGTTGTTTGGGCATTTTGCCCGTGGGTAGCCACGTTACCGAACCACAAACGGGTGATTTAATTGTGGCGCTCGGTGGTCGCACCGGCCGGGACGGGCTACGGGGAGCAACTTTTTCATCGATGGAAATGGATGTTTCTACCGGAGATATTGCCGGTTCATCAGTCCAGATCGGCCATCCGATTATGGAAAAGCAGACACAGGAAGTGATCCTGCGCGCACGAGATGCCAAGCTGTACACCGCAATTACTGACTGCGGTGCTGGCGGCTTTTCTTCGGCCGTGGGTGAAATGAGCGAAGAGCTGGGTGCCAAAATCCAGCTAGAAAACATCCCGCTAAAATACCCCGGTCTACGGCCGTGGGAAATGTGGCTAAGCGAAGCACAAGAGCGGATGGTTTTAGCCGTGCCAGAGAAAAATTTAGACGCCCTGCAAACGATTTGTGACGGGCAGGATGTGGAGCTAACAATTTTGGGTGAGTTTACGGGTGATGGCCGGCTCCAAATTTTTTACGGCGATCGTTTGGTTGGCGATCTTTCTGAAGAGTTTTTGCACGATGGAATTCCACAGCGCCACATGAAGGCAGAATGGACCGGAAAAAAGAAAACCAGCCAAGCTGAAAATGGCGAAGAAGAAATTGCGGATTACAGCGATGTGCTTCTCAAGCTTTTGGCCCATCCCAACATCAACAGCCGGGAAGAGACGATTCGGGTTTATGACCACGAAGTTCAGGGATCTACGGCCGTTAAGCCGCTTGTTGGGCAAGCCAGCATCGGCCCGTCAGATGCGGCGGTACTGGTTCCCCATGATTCACAACGAAGCACAACAAAAGGTGTAGCACTCTCAAACGGCTTGTGCCCACAGCTAACAGACATCGATCCATACAACATGGCGTGGGCCGCCATCGACGAAGCGATCCGCAACGGGGTCGCCGTGGGTGCTGATCCGGACCAGATGGCGATTTTAGACAACTTCTGCTGGGGAAATCCCAATCTACCTGACCGTTTAGGCTCGCTTGTTCGCTGTTCGCAAGGGTGCTACGACGCGGCCGTGGCGTTTGGAACACCCTATATTTCGGGCAAAGACAGCTTGAACAACGAATACACCGGCTCGGACGGTGAAAAACATGCGATTCCCGGCACGCTGCTGATCTCGGCCATGGGAATTGTGCCAGATGCAAAAAGCACCGTCACCATGGACTTCAAAAAAGCAGGTGAGAGCATTTATTTGCTCGGTGCAACGGGTGAACACTTGGTCGGAAGCCATTATCAACAGCTGGGCAACAGCGTAGAGGGTGACGGACCACAGCCGGTCAAAAATGCACTTGACCACTACCGACTGGTTCATCAAGCCATTTTGGCAGGATGGGTTAGTGCGGCCCACGACTGCTCAGAAGGCGGTCTGGCGGTCGCTTTGGCAGAGATGGCGCTTGCAGGTGATATTGGTGCCAGCGTTGATCTAAACGACATCACAACGGCCGGGACCGTCTCGACCACGGCCAAACTATTTGCCGAGTCAACCTCTCGCCTGATCCTAACAATCAAAGCGGGGCACGAAGTAGATTTTGAAAATCTGTTGTTGAGTGCGCCAGTCGCAAAAATCGGTGTCACAGCGGGGCAAACGCTAAAAATCGAAGAGAACGGAAACGGCATCATCGACACGCCGATTCGTGACTTGACCATCGCTTTCCGTGGTGAGGTACCACCGGCCGTTACCCCATCGGCGAATGGAACTGCACCCACACGAAACAATGTGCAGGAAGTCACCCCTTCTGCCCCAATTATCATCGAGAACAAACCAAAAGTTTTGGTGTTACACGCCAACGGCTCTAATCGAGATCGGGATGCGGC
>JAHDGV010000391.1 GCA_020631655.1 Chloroflexota bacterium
GCTTCTTGCCGGACCGGGATCGTAATTTGCCAGCTTTCACCATCCTGAATCACACCTTGCGGCCCCCCGTCAATGTCTCCAGAAACGTGTAGGCCGTGGCCGTGTACAGATGTAGGTTCACCGATTTGGTTGACAAATCGAATGGTTGCATCGCTGTCACGATACAGCCGAATGGTGGGGCCAAGGTAGCTTCCGTTGAACCCTTTTGTTTCACTTTGCACACCGGCATAAAACTCGTGCGTGGCATTTTGCATCACCACTTCAATTTCTGGGTTTTCTTGGCTATCGATCAGCTCAGGAATACGGAGCTGGTTTACACCGGCCTGAAGCGTATTCCCCGCAAGCGGATTTAAGCCACACGCTGACAAAAGTAGCATTAAGCAAGCTGATAAATAAGGTATTGTTCGTTTCATTTTTATCCTCATAAGGTTTGATGTTTTTGTGGGGCTGGCAGGGGCCAACCTCCACGCAAATTTGGGTTTAGGGCACAGAGTTTGTTTTTTGTTCTTAAATGTTCAGCAGGCTCCAACTGTAGGGGTCGAAGGGGGCGGGTTCAACTTTGAAAAGCTTAATCAAGATTGATTCCGCCCCCTTCGACCCCTACACAAGATATACACAAATGAGCTTGAATCTCACATCGGCAACCTCACCGTAAACGTACTGCCTTTATTGATTCCGGCCGACTCTGCCGAAACCTCTCCATGGTGCATTTCCACCAGCGCTCTAACGATGGCGAGTCCCAAGCCGCTACCACCCGTGTCGCGCGCACGGGATGTGTCTACACGGTAAAAACGATCAAACAGATGGGGTAGCTGTTCGGGCGCAATCCCTTCTCCACTATCTTGAATGATGAGATAAACCGTGCCATCTTTGACTGCGCTTGAAACCGTGATTTTGCCACCGGCCGATGTGTGTCGAATTGCGTTAGCCAGAAGGTTACTAAACACCTGGCGCAAGCGGCCGTGATCGGCCGAGAGATGGGGCAAGCCGTCCATCGACTCAACCTGAAACCGAATCCCTTTCTCTGCCGCCACCAGAGAAAAATTGGCCTCTAATTCTTGCCACAGCTCTGCCAAGCTAACGGAGCTAATTGTTAATTTCAGCTGATGCGCTTCCGCCTGAGCCAGCAAGCGCAAATCATCTACCAGGTGAATTAGGTGCTGGGTTTGCCCATACAGGTTAGCGAGTTCTTCCTCATCCAGCGGAACAACTTTGTCTAAGGCCGCACGCAACTGGCCGGACAAAACGGTGAGCGGGGTGCGTAATTCATGTGAAATATCTGCCAGCATGTTGTTTCTCGCCTCCTCGCCGTGTTCCAAATCGGCCGCCATTCGGTTAAACGACCGGGCCAGTTCATCCAACTCATGACTATGCTGGTGTACCGGAACGCGCTGTTTTAAATTACCCGATCCGATCTGTTTGGCCGCTTCTGAAAGTGTCACGATGGGTGTGCTCAATCCACGGCTTAGCCAAACGCCAAGGGTCACACCCACCACACCCACCAAAACGGTGAGCGCGGCCAATCCTTCAGGCACATCATGGAGCTGAAACCCGCCGTTAAAAGAAATGTCATCTACAAAGTCGAGTGGAGAATCCACATCACCCTTCTCCGGTTTTTCAGTTGCCGCATTGTCTACAAACACGATAAATTCAGCCCGATTAAGCACAATAATGCTACCAACCACCAGCAAAATAATGGCTAGAGTGAAACTGCCAATGATGACGCTAAAGCGAACCCACAGACGATCCATCTTCTACCCCTCCACCAGTCGATATCCGATGCTATACACAGTCTGGATATGGGTTAGATTTTCGCGGTCATTCTCAATTTTTTTGCGCAAATTGCGCATGTGGGTATCAAGCGTCCGGCCGAACCCTTCGTAACCGTATCCCAGCGCTTTATCTAAAAGTTCCTCCCGGCCGAAGGTGTGGCCGGGACTCTCCATAAAAATCTTGAGCAGGTTAAATTCTGTCGGTGTGAGTTCAATCAAGTTGCCGTTGAGTGTCAGCGTTCGCGAACCCAAATCAAGCGTCAGCAAGCCAACTTCTAAAATCTCAATCTGTTCAGCCTGCTCAAACTGCCTTCGTCTTAGCTGTGCACGAACGCGTGCCACAATCTCGCGCGGATTAAACGGTTTCGTGACGTAATCATCTGCACCCAGCTCGAGCCCAACAATTTTGTCGCTATCATCGACCCGAGCCGTCAGCATGATAATCGGGGTTGTTGCCAGCCGTTTGTCGTTGCGGATCGATCTCGTGATGTCCCAGCCATCTCGATCCGGTAGCATCAAATCTAGGATCAACAAATCCGGCTTTTCACTGCGCATGGTCTCCATGGCAGACGTGCCGTTGTAAGCGGCTAATACGGTAAAACCGGCCTGCTCTAGATAGGCGCGCACAATTTTGATGATCGATTTGTCGTCATCGACAACGAGAATTTTTTGACTGCTCATGTTTAAACTATGTGCCCATGATAGATTGAGAATCCCAAGAAAATGTCAAGATTTGGTCATTTGATTCTGAAGGTTAGATGTTTGTAGGCTTGCTTAGATTCCCTATTTTACAACTTGAATGAGTCGAGCTGTTGATAATCGTTTATGCGATGGATGGTTACTCCGGCCGATTCTGCCACAAGCACCAGTTTTTTGATCTTTGGCAACCACGTTTTATCCACTTCAGCAATCGTTTTAAAAAGCGCTTTCAAAGGAGGCATATCACCGTGGCCGCCGGGAGTTTGAACATCCTCCCCCTGAATCCACGTTACGTGCCTTTCGGCCGCCAACCAATAGTGTTGCCACAGCGGAAACTCCACCACGATAATATCAGTTGATGCCATTAGCCGTGCTTCAAGGGAATCCAGCCGACCTAAGCCATCAATGATCCACGATCCTGAAGAGATGATGTCTTGATGGATGGCGTTGTACTCCTCTTCAGGTGTAGGCTTCCATCCTTTTTGCCACAGAATTGAGTCAATTTCAAACAGGGGTAGGTTGTGGCTGTTTGCCAAGCGCCGAGACAAAGTCGATTTTCCTCCACCGGCATTTCCAACGATCGAAATTCTCATAAGTTATTTGGCTCGTTATTCAGATATTTCTTTAAAAAAATCAAGGATTCGCAGTTAAATGCGATCTAAGCTTTTAAGGCATCGATTATAGAACTTCTGAAACTTGGTCTGTAAAGCAGGCATCCTTGCCTGTCAACTTCCCACAGACAAGGATGTCTGTGATACAAATGATTTTGGGTAAGCCCTAAATTGATTATACGCTGGCCTAAAACACGCCCTCTAACGCCTTGGTCATTTTAATCGTTGTGTCAGCCAACTCTTTAATGCGTTCTTTGATTTTGTCTGACGAGACGTGCATCGTTGGCTCACGATCATCCCCAAAATCGCCGCCGGTGGCATAGACAAACCTTGGCACAATGATGGTGCGGAAATCGAGCATGAGATTATTGGCGCAGTTCATGACCGACATATAGCTCGAGTTCCCTCCAGCCGCGCATAAAAATCCAACCACTTTGTGGTTCCACGCCCGCATCGCGATCTCGAGCAAATTTTTAGCGGCCGCATTAACATCAAAATTGTAGACAGGGATGGCGAGAATCACCCCATCTGCCTCGTCGATGACTTTACGGATCATAATTGAGTCAGGATGGTCATATGCATCGGTGCCATCACAAAACGGAATGTTGTGCTCACGCAGATCATACAGAGTAGCTTCAACATCATATTGTTCAAGCACTGCGAGGGTTTCTTTTGCCAATACATAAGATCGGCTTTGTGGATGGAGCGAACAGCTAATAACTGCAATTTTTGTCAATTTTAATCTCCTAAATTTTGGTCTTGGCATGCCTCGGCCGAAAGCGGTTTAAAGATAACCGGCCGTTTTAGCACAACCTGTGTTGAGGTTTGCCCATAGGCTAAAAATTTTTCTAGCACTGTTAAAAGATGGGTTCTAGAACGAGCTACGATCCGCATCATAAAGCTACTTGATCCGGTAAGGGTGTCACAGGTTAACACCTCAGGCAAGCTATCTGCTAGCTCCATAATTTTGTCTGAGTTTGAGCGGGTGTTTTCGATTGCAACGATCCCCATCATGTTTAACCCCAACGCTTCAGGATTAATATGCGCGTGGTATCCGGTAATTACACCGGCCGCTTCAAGTTTCCGAATCCGTTCAGCCACGGCCGGGGCCGTTAAACCGATCCGCTTGCCAATCTCAGCATAGCTAAGCCTTGCATCAATTTGTAAATAATGCAAAATCTCCCAATTAGTTTTGTCTAAATTCATCCAAAAGCTCAACATGCGTTATATCAAAAGTGTTTATCTGTTTTTACTTTTGATATAACGATTGATTTTATCAACAAGCATTGATTATCCTAGCTGGATCAGAATTTTTCAAATCAATCAGACAGTACACTTTATGGAACAAAAATTTATCCCCCACAGCGAATTTATCGAGTACCCCGAAGCAGAAATGCGGGAAAAGGCTAAAGCTTTTTATGAAGATATCAAGCGGCGGCGCACGATTCGCGAATTTTCAGGCCGGCCGGTGCCGCGTGACATTATAGAAACCTGCCTGCTGGCGGCCGGAACCGCCCCCAGCGGGGCCAATTTGCAACCGTGGCAGTTTGTGGTGGTTGAAGATCTAGCCACAAAACAGCGAATCAAGGAAGCCGCAGAAGCTGAGGAACGCGAGTTTTACAACGGCAAAGCACCTCAAGAGTGGCTCGATGCGCTTGAGCCGTTAGGCACCGATGAACACAAAGATTTTCTAACTATCGCCCCTTATTTGATCGCTATTTTTGCCAAAAGCTATGATCAGCTACCAGACGGCCGCAAAGTAAAAAATTACTACGTGACGGAAAGCGTCGGCTTAGCGGCCGGAACCCTAATCACCGCCCTGCACCAGTGTGGCTTGGCCTCGCTCACCCACACCCCTAGCCCGATGGG
>JAHDGV010000392.1:0-2134 GCA_020631655.1 Chloroflexota bacterium
TGGCAACGAGCTGGCCTCCCGTTTGCGGATACGGACAGCCGCTGGTGAGCGTCACGTAATATTCGCTCCCCACCCGCTCAATTCCGGTTGGTACAGGGTCGATACGCGTTTTCCCATCTCCCGGGTTAACCAGCATATCAAACCGATGGAAGAAGCGGGTTTTGCCGTCGGCCGTCATGATTGCGGCCCCGTTCTCAGTGGCATCAGTCACAATGGGCATCCCATTTTGATCAAAAACCAAATCAAACGGATTGCGCAGTTGAACCGCATTGAGGGGCACCATTGTTTGCCCTAAATCTTCGGCCGTAAACGGCTGTGCCGGGAGACTCAGTCCGCCATTTACATCGAGTGGCAGTGTGTAGAGTGCGCCTAGATTAAAGTGGCTGGTATAGACGGTTCCATCTCGCCATTTGGCAAACGGTACGCCTGATAGATCCCCTGCGTCTCGGCCGCTGGGCAGGCCGGAAATCAGGCGGCCGGAGGTGCCATCAGCAAGCAACAGGGTGACCCCTGCGCTGGTATCTTTTTCACCGGTCCCTTCTTCTGCGATCAGCAGACTTCCATCAGGCAAAGGGGCTAACCCAACGGGATTAATCAAATTTTCGATGATGACGCTGGCATCAGCCTTTTCGTAGCCGCTGGGTGGGGTGATTGAGGTCTCGAGCTTTGTGAGGGTTTCAGGTTCGGCCGTACAGCTGATTAACATCAACAAGGCAGTACATAATCCGGTGAGAAAAAATCTAAAACGCATAATTTCTATTGATGAGATCAATTCTGTAGGGGCTATCACATTCACATGAATCAACTATGTTATGGCAAGATTAACTGTGAATGTGTCGCCCATTTATGGAAATATTTTCATGCCGGGGCGACACATTTTCAGTCAAATTGTTCATAACGCGATTGATTTCGTTGAAAATGTGGTAGCCCCTACGGCTATCTATCTCTGTAACAATAAATCCGGCCGGTCGGTGATGATGCCATCTACACCCATCTCAATTAACTCTTCCATTGTTGCCACATCATTTATGGTCCACGGGATTACTTTTAAGCCTAATCCCTGTGCCTCGGCCAATAGCTCAGGGGTCAAATCCCGTGCGCGGGGTGACCAGATATCAAATTTGTAGCCGTTATACACTTTAACTTTGGCTTCGCCACCAGTCGTGAGTGCGGCCAAGCGGATGTCGGGATCAATCTCTCGAATAACCTGTAGCGAACGATGATCAAAGCTTTGGATCACAACCCGATCCTCAAGGCCATACTCGGCCACGATTTCTAAAATCGCCAGTTCGAATGGCCCTGCTTCACCACCTGTAAAGCCATCATCGATATATTCAGGGTTAGCCACTTTCCGTTTGGTTTCGATATTGAACTCAACCACGGCCGCATTGGCCCGCTGGGAGTCAGTTTTTTCGGCCGACTGTGCGTAAGCATCTACAAATTCAAACAGCTCGCCCAACGCCACAATTCGGTAATCGGTCCCAGCCACCGGCATATCCAGCACCTCTTGCTGAGGGAATCGATTGGCATCTGGGTTTAGATCACACTGGAAGCTTTGAATAACACTCAGAGGTTGCTGACTGACCAAAATTCTGCGGAGCGGGTTCTTGGGATCAGGAACGCTATCTCCTAATTCAACATTTTCGGGCAAACGGCATTTTTCTTTTTCAATGATGGGATCGTGCCAAATGACCACCTGTTCATCTTGGGTGAAGTGAAGATCTAGCTCTAAGGTTGTTACCCCTAAATCTAACGCCGCTTCAAATGAGGGGAGGGTGTTTTCAGGCACTAGGCCGCGAGCACCGCGATGCCCTTGCGCATCAAATCCTTCGGGCAATCCCCCCATCCCACGGTAGCTAAATCCGGCCGATTGAGAGGCTTCTGGAGCGGATGTGAACAATGTGCAGCTGGCCAAAGCAAAAATTAGCAAAAATGGGGAAAGAGATTTTAGCGACATGAGAGTTTCCAAGGGTAGGGGCGAGATACGCCGAAGCAACTGACAATAAAAGATAATTTAAGGTGGATCTCGCCCGGCGGCATGTCAAATTGTTACAGGATCACAATCTATTGCAATGCCACGGGTTAGATTCCTTCAATTGTTTTTTAGCGATGCTTGAACGATCAAGCGGCATCT
>JAHDGV010000392.1:2234-4951 GCA_020631655.1 Chloroflexota bacterium
CCTACTATCAAACAAAAGACCTGACAGGTTTTAGAAACCTGTCAGGTCTGAAAATCAACTAATCAATTAGCCAATCTCTACTCAAAGAAAGCGTTGTAATCAGCTAACTCTTGGTTGGCTTTTTCGGCCGCGATGTCGAGAGCTTCTTGAGCCGTCAACCCATCGTCCAAAACAGAGCTGTACGCTTCAACAATAAAGCGACGGATAGCAGGAGCTGGTCCAGCACGACCGCCCAAAACGGCGTAATTTGGTGAGCCATCTTCCAACGTCGTTGCAGTTGTACCAAGCTGGTTGATCGCCGTCACGAAGTTCGGGTTCTCGGCCCAGAATGACTGCAAGTTGCCATTCGAGTCGATATCGGTCCGGACTGGGAAGTAGCCGGTGCCGGTATGCCAAGTCACCTGTTGATCTTCAAGCGCCATGTATTTCATGAACTGCCAAGAAGCATCATTAAGCTCCGCATCGGTCGAGTCGATTAGCCAAAGTGCAGCACCGCCGATGATCACACCGTTGCGGCCCCCTGCGCTGTCTGCGTATGGGATAAACATGGTGCCAACTTCAAAGTCTGCGCCATCTTGGAAGCCGCGTACGCCTGAAGTTGAGTCGAAGATGATCGCTGCCTCTCCTGCGAAGAAGACTGCGTCAGTATCTGACCAAGTGCTACCCAAGTTTGGTGAGTACCCTTCAGCCACCAAGCCGCTTAAAAAATCAAAGACTTCGACGCCAACACCTTGGTTGAACATCACTTCTTGGGCACGGCCGGTACGACCGTTGTTGTTGTCGTAGTACATGCCGCCACTGTTGGCCAAAATCTGCTCAAAGTACCAGCCCACTTGACCCAAAGCGATACAGTTAGGAACGCCGCTTGCTTGAATCGCGTCACACGCTGCGGTGAACTCACTGAATGACCAGCTCTCACCTTCGGCCGGTGGTTCAACACCGGCAGCTTCAAGCATCGCCACGTTGTAGTATGCGATTGGGGTTGAGCTATTGAACGCCAGCGCCACCATACCGGTGTCGTCTGAGTAGTAGTCAGCCACGGCCGGTACAAAGATGCTGGAGTCAAATCCGTCAGCCGCCATCAGCTCGTGAGCAGGAATCAAACGGCCGGTGTCGATCATCGTTTGAGATGCTAGGTCAAAGTTCTGGATGATGTTTGGCTCAGTGCCTGTTTCGAAGGCAGCAAGAAGGGCGTTGTACGTGTCGTCATACGAGCCTTGGAAGGTCGCTTTAACAAATACATCGCTTTGGCTACCGTTAAAACGGTTAACGAGTTCATCAACTACTTCACCCAATTCACCACCCATCGCGTGCCAGAACTCAAGTTCAACCGCACCTTCAGGGGCTACGGCAATTACTTCAGCCACATCTTCTTCACTGGCCGCTTCAGCTTCAACAGGGGCTTCAACACCAAAGAAGGCGTTGTAGTCGGCTAGCTCTTGATCAGCTTTCTCGGCCGCGATATCAAGCGCTTCTTGGGCCGTTAGACCATCATCCAAAACAGAGCTGTACGCTTCAACAATGAAGCGACGGATTGCTGGAGCTGGTCCAGCCCGGCCGCCTAATACAGCGTAGTTTGGAGACCCATCAGCCAATGTGGTGTTGGTTTTTTCAAGCTGATCGATAGCGGTTACAAAGTTTGGATTTTCGGTCCAGAACGTTTGTAGATTGTTGTTGCCAGCGATGTCGGTCCGGACTGGGAAGTAGCCGGTGCCGGTGTGCCAAGTTACCTGTTGATCTTCGGCCGCCATGAACTTCATGAACTGCCAAGTTGCAGCGTCTTTGGCCGCATCTTCGTCGTCGATCAACCATAAAGCAGCACCACCGATGATCACACCATTGCGATCTCCTGCGCTGTCTGCGTATGGCATAAACATGGTGCCTACTTCAAACTCGGCGCCATCTTGGAAACCACGTACACCTGAGGTTGAGTCGAAGATAATCGCCGCCTCTTCTGCGAAGAAGACTGCGTCGGTGTCTGACCAAGTGCTACCCAAGTTTGGCGAGTACCCTTCAGCAACCAAGCCGCTCAAGAAGTCAAAGACCTCTACACCTACGCCTTCGTTGAATTTAGCCGTAGTTGCGCGGCTGGTACGGCCGTTGTCGTTGTCGTAGTACAAACCACCGCTGTTTGCCAAGATTTGCTCGAAGAACCAGCCAACTTGACCTAAAGCGATACAGTTTGGTACGCCGCTAGCTTGTAGAGCGTCACAAGCCGCTTTGAACTCGGTGAAGTTCCAGCTTGTCCCTTCGGCCGGTGGCTCAACACCAGCAGCTTCAAACATCGCTGTGTTGTAATAAGCGATCGGGGTTGAGCTGTTGAAGGCCAATGCAACCATTCCGTTGTCATCTGAGTAGTAATCAGAAACAGCGGGCAAGAAGACGCTTGAATCAAATCCATCCGCTTCCATTAACTGATAGGCGGGGATCAGACGGCCGGTGTCGATCATCGTTTGCGAGGCAAGGTCAAAGTTCTGGATGAGGTTTGGCTCGGTGCCGGTTTCAAAAGCGGCCAAAAGCGCGTTGTAGGTATCGTCATAAGACCCTTGGAAGGTCGCATTAACGACGATATCGCTTTGGCTGTCGTTAAAGCTAGCCACGAGTTCGTCAACCACTTCACCCAGCTCACCGCCCATGGCGTGCCAGAATTCGATGGTAACAACTTCGGCTTCAGCCGCAGGCTCCTCTTCCTCGGCCATCTCTTCTTCAGCCATCTC
>JAHDGV010000393.1 GCA_020631655.1 Chloroflexota bacterium
AAACCCACCGGCCGTTTTTTTATCCCCAGCTTGTGCTGCGATCTTTTTTTAGATTTCCCCGCTTCTTTTTAGATTGAAGACGGCGCTCTTTTGCGGCACGGCTTGGTTTTGTCTTTTTCCGTTTTTTCGGCTCAACCAAAGCCCCTTTTAAGATAGAGGCAAAGCGCTCTACCGCAATCTCTTTATTGCTCAGTTGACTGCGCGTTTCTTGACAGGTGACCTGCAGAACCCCATCTTTATCGAGCTTATTGCCCAACCGCTCAATCACGCGCTCAAACTTTGCATCAGACAGCACATCACGCAACACGGCGGAGTCAGCCACGTTGTAGCTCAAAATCACCTTGGTGTCGGCCGTGTTGACATGTTGTCCACCCGGCCCACCAGATCGTGCGGTGCGAAACGTTAGGTCTGATCGAGGAATCTCGATGTTTGAACTGATTTTGATTAAGTCAGTCATAGCAGGAGCATTGTGAAGGGGAATGGGTGCGTTGTCAACCTGTTTTCTGAACAAAGTGGCCAGTAACCAATGATCGGTCGTTAGCCAAGCTACCGATCACTGGTCACTAAAAACTGATTACTCACTACGCAGAATAGGTATCAAGGCAGCTTTCAACACCGTTATCAAAGCCGTGCTGAAACGCCTCATACCGCTGTTCACCCGTCCCATGGGCACTTGGATGGAACCACGGTACGTTGGGAGAGTCACCGATCGCAAACATTTGCGCCAGACCTTCTTCAAGATCCCCGGCCTCTAAATTCCCACGTTCTTCCAAATAAGTGCCGTACGCACCGGCCAAACAGTCCGCCTGTAGCTCTTGTAGGATGGTGTACTCTTGCCGAATACCGAGGTTGGCTTGAACTAAATGCCCCCATTCATGAGCCAAAATCGCAACAGGAGCAAAATCCCCGTGACGCCGTAACGAACGCTCCATCAAATCAAGGTCGTAGCCGATGTAGTGACCGCCTGATGTATAAAAGGCATTGTTTTCTAACCGCTGATTAGGCGCTTCGCGATAGGGAACCACCCGCCGAGGTGGATAATAGGTTAGATCGCTTTCTGTAAATAAAGTGTCCCACCATTGATTAAGATCGTTCTCTGCAAAGGTAAGCAGATCATCGATCGTGTCAGGGCAACCGTCGCTGTCAAATACGCCGTTTACCGTTTCAGGCTCGGCCGCGCAATTGTCTGCTTGCCCCACAATGCCGTCCCCATCTGGGTCGTTTGGATCGGCCGGTTCCGGTTCAGCCCGTTCTGCAACTTCAGGAATTCGGCCGTAATAGCTAAAGCGGCGGTTCCCTTCGTTGCGATACCAGCCGTTCCGCTCAATATCGGTCACAACGGTGTAAGTGCTCCAGGTGCCAACTTGGTAGCGGTCGTTTACGGTTGTTCCCGCTTGTTGGATGGCATCCGCGCATTCTTCAAATTCGCCGTAGCCCACATTCTCAAGCGAGCCGTTAATCCGAATCGTGCAGGCAGCAACTTCGGCCGCCCAAGCCTGTGACGTACCGAGGACCGCCATCCCGCCAATAACCGATAAAAAGAGTGCCGCCAATAGCAAACGGCGTTTGGATAATGAGGATAAATGAAATGATTGAATCTGAGTCATGATAAATCTCCAAGGAATAAATGTTGCAAGTTGAAGGTTGCAGGCGCAGCGGTAGACAGGTTCATATACCTGCAACTTGCCACATGCGGCCTACTTTTATGACGTCATGCCACAGATTACGCAGGAAATATTAAGATGGATTCAAGAACTAAAAATCTCCCCTTTTCATATAGCTTTCCCTTAGCCCATGCTCATCAGTCTCTCACATCAACTCGGCCGTTAAAGCTCTGGTGCTACGTCAAGGATGGATAGATAAAAATCCCTGACGGTGCCGAAGGTGGTTTGGCCTGTTTGGCGAAGTAGCCCTTCGACATTAATTAGCCATTGAAGACTGATGGCTTTCATAAAGCGAAACCAACCTCGCCATCAAAATCGCAACATAAAGAACCCCAATGCCAGCTTCAGCTAAAACAAATGGCTCTGCATACGGAATAACAGGGGTAATATCGCCAAAACCAAGTGTGGTTAGAACGGTAAAACTAAGATAGTACATTCGTTGCCAAGTGATAATCTCAACTTCATACGTGTGTACGCCAAATGCATTCTGTTCTGTCAGGTCAAAATATATTGCATTTAGAAGTAGATAGATCGGGGTGAAGATATTGCCAATCAGCATGTAAATTGAGACCCCGCCAAATAAAACATCCCTCGTGACCATTTTGGCTAGAAAGACAAACCTGAAAAAGTTTTGGATGATGAAGGCGAGATTAGCAATGATAACGACGTAAAACACATAGAGAGCACCGTTCACCAAACCATCATTGCTGTTAAATGCCCAGACAATTCCAGTAAGGATGGTGAGTAGTGTCAGAGCACCGGTCATTCGAACTTGCAAAGTGGACTGACTAGTAAGATAGGCTCCGTAACCCACAGATAGCGAGTAGAAGGTGATCCAAATTGCACTGGCCCACCTGCCACCCTCAGAATATGGGTAAGCAAAATGGATGATTAACAACAAGATTAAAAAGTGACCGATTTTTCCTTTTAATCTCAATTTTTCAGGCTGGAATTGTGCCATGATTTCCTCTCATGAATTTTGATTTTGGGCAGATTGATTTTATCGCGAACTGATGAGTGTACGGCCTTGAACAATCAGAATCGAATACATCAAATCCTTTGCTATTGAAAATGAGGGCACCAAAATTTCATAAAATGAAAAAGTATGTAGCCACCCAATCCATGATCAAAATCTTTAGCTATCTGTTAAATCGGAGAGACAAGTAGGTCTGTGATTCACAGATCCTAACAATCCCATCTCAGGAATTTTTGGACACTTGCTTTTGCGTTCGCAAACGGTAAAATTCCACAAAAATGGAAACAGTTTCCATATTACGGAAATGGAAAAGTACGCAGGCACCCAATCAATCGCCAGAACCTTTCAGCTGATTCAGCTTTTTAACGACCAACATCGGTATTGGTCATTAAATGATTTGGTTGAGCAGAGTGGTCTTAAACAGACCACCGTTTTTCGGTTGCTCTCAGCCCTCGAGGCAGAAGGGATCATCGGTAAAACGGCCGGCGGTGAATATGCGCTAGGTGCAGAGCTCATTCGGCTCGGCGGCCGGGCGATGCGAGCACATCCGTTTCGTGAGGTGGCACAACCCTTTTTACGCAAGCTGGCGCGTGAGACAACGGAAAGCACAACACTAGATATCTTGTGGCTGGCAGATGGGGGTGCAAACGGTAAAAAGCGGCCGCTCTCAATGGTGATTGATGAAACCACCGGCCAGCATCTGCTCGGAATGACCCAGTACACCGGCGTCCGGTTTGATGCACACACCACCTCAACGGGCAAAGCGCTGTTAGCATGGCAGTCGGCCGATGTGTTAGAAAACATCGATCTAATAACGCTACCCAAGTTCACAAAAAAAACCGTTATCGATCCAGCGAAGTTTGAGCAAGAGCTGGAAGGTGTGCGCCAGCGGGGCTACGCCACGGCCGTGGACGAACTTGAAATAGGCATTTGCGCCGTTGCGGCCCCAATCTTTAACCATCACGGAGACGTGCTGGCGGCCGTCAGCATCGGTGGCCCCACATCAAGAATCAACACCAAGCGGATTAAAGATCTTGGCAAATTGTTAGTCGATACAACATCTGAAATATCCCAGTTATTAGGCTCTTAGCACTTAGCTATTAGCTTTTGGCCATTCGAAGCGGACTAGAAGCTAATAGCCAACGACTAAAAGCCAAAAGCCCAAAATGACAATCCCATACAAAAAACTCTATCCCGAATCCTTCAAACCTGAAGACTTTTTGAAAGAAGAAACCTACAAGCATACCCGTGGGCCGGTTGAGCTTGCGCTCACCATCATTCCCGAGGCGTACACGTCTGAAGAATTTCATGCGCTGGAGCAAAAGCAGATTTTCCAAAACAGCTGGGTTCCGTGCGCCGTGTTGCCCGAGGTCAAAAAGCCGGGCGATGTGAAAGTGGTAGAAGTTGGGGGTGAGTCGATCATCATCACCCGCAACAAAGAGGGTGAGCTACGCGCGTTCTACAACGTGTGTCGCCACCGTGGGGTGCAAATGCTGGATGAGGGGTGCACGGCCGTCAAGAACAGCCGCATCCGCTGCCCCTACCACAGTTGGGCCTTTGACCTTAATGGCAAGTGTTTAGGGACTCCGCTGTTTGAAGGCTCTGACATTCCTCCCGATATGCAGGGGATGTTTGACATGGGGAGCGTTGATAAGTTCGACAAAGAGGATTATCCCCTTTTTGATCTGCACGTTGACAGCTGGGGAATGCTGATCTTTATCCACATGGGTGAAAATCCGCCGCCGCTCACGGAGCAGTTGGGCGACCTGCCTGAGCGTTTTGCCCCTTATCAGCTTGAAGATTGGGAGATTGCCGCCACGCGTCAGTTTACGTTTGACGCGAACTACAAGTTGGTCGGTGAAAATTTTATGGAGTATTACCATCTGCCGTGGGTGCATCCTGAACTGATCAAGGTCAGCCGGATGGAGGATCATTATCGGTATCAGGGGGATGGGATGTACACGGGGATGATGACGTGGCCGATCTCGGCCGGTGATGAGGGTGGCTGGCTTGGTTTGCCCCCATTCTCTGGCCTAGAAGCGGACCAGCTTGAGAGCGCTAAGTTTATCTGGTTATTCCCTTGCGTTGCGCTCAGCGTCATGCCCAACCACTGCTTCATCATGGTGACTAAACCGCAGGGGCCGCACTTCACCATCGAAGATACCTATGTGATGTGCCACCCTGAATCGTTGGCGGCCGAGGGGGCAGAAGCTGAGGTTCAGCAACTGGTCGATTTCTGGACGCTGGTTAATCAGCAGGACATCGACATTGTGGCGAAAATGCATGCGGGCATCCGCTCACGCGCCTATCG
>JAHDGV010000394.1 GCA_020631655.1 Chloroflexota bacterium
ATCGTATTTGGTAGCATTAACATGGACCTTGTCACCCGGACACCCCGCTTGCCAGCGGCCGGGGAGACGTTGATAGGTCAGTCATTTGTGACGGTCCCCGGCGGCAAAGGGGCAAATCAGGCGGTGGCTAGCGCTCGGCTGGGGGCGCAAACCCACATGGTCGGCCGGGTTGGTGGGGATGTGTTTGGACAATCCCTGATACAAAGCTTGCAAAGCAATGGGGTAAACGTTGAGCGTGTCTTTATCGACCCGCCAGAATCTTCGGGAATTGCAACGATTGCCGTTGACGACAAGGGTGAGAACAACATTATTGTGGTTTCGGGGGCCAACGGAAATGTGGGGCAGACAGATCTAATCCGTTTAGATGAGCTGTTGAGCGACCCCACGATTGAAGGGGAGAAAATTTTGCTCTTGCAACTTGAAGTGCCGTTGCCCATTGTAGTGCAAGCTGCCGAGATGGGGCATAGAGCTGGTGCAACGGTGATTTTGGACCCGGCCCCGGCGCAAGAACTCCCGGCCGATTTGTATCCTAATATCGATATTTTGACCCCAAATGAAACAGAGGCTGAACTGCTGGCCGGTTTTCCGCTTGAAACGGTGAACGATGCAGAATCGGCCGCCCGGCTGTTCCATCAGCGAGGGGTTGATCAGGTTGTGATTAAAATGGGTGAGCGGGGCGCGGTAACGGCCGACCAGTCTGGGGTGAATTACATCGCCGCTTATCCGGTAACGGCCGTGGATACGGTAGCCGCAGGTGATGCGTTTAACGGTGGTTTGGCCGAAGCATTGCAACGGGGTGAGTCGTTTGATGCGGCCGTGCAACAGGCGATGCGGGTTGGGGCCTTTGCGGTCACTCGGCCGGGGGCTCAATCAGCCATGCCAACCAAAGCTGAGCTGGCCGAATTTTTCGCCTGATGATGCGACATCAACCTGAATATAAAAGCCCCTGTTTTTTAGCCTGATCTGCGAGGCAATTTGTGAATTGTGCCGCTGCACCCGAAAGAGTTGAGCGGCGCGTTAACCGTGCTAACGCACTGTATCGATACAGCTTCGGCATATCAATAATATCGATTTCAACGACATCTTTAGCAAACAATTCAGGAGTAATTTGAGCCGCATTGAAAAAGCCTGCACCTGTTCCATGGGCAAGCAAATATCGGCCGGTATCTGTCGGTACCTCGAGGGTGTGGGTTGCGCTTTCAGCCAGCCGTGTGAGCGGTTCAGGGGTAACTTGCCAAAAGGTTAGCAGTAAAAAGGGGTTGCTCAGCCGTGCAACATCTTCAACCATAACTTTGCTCAGTTTGGCCAACGGATGAGCCTTATGCGCCAGTAAAACCATTTGTTCTCGAAACTGAATCAGAGGAGTTAGCTCTGTAAGCTGGGGGCCAATCGGGGGCCAAGCGATTAAGCCCAGTTCAATTTGGTTATCGTGGAGCCGCTCAATTAGTTGCCAATGATTCCCCTCTTTCATAATGCAGGTTGCTGCGGGATGTTTTTTTGTAAATTGGCTCAGAGCGGGTGAGACAAAGCCACCGGCCATTGAATGCAAAACACCAATCTTTAAAGCGGCCGAACTTGTTTCACTCGACTCTTCGGCCGCCTCTGCCCCTTTTTGCATCGCTTCGAGCGCCTGTCGGGCAAACGGTAAAAACCGACTTCCACGCTCTGTTAAGACCACGGCACGATTGTTCCGCTTAAATAACGGCCCACCAACCGATGCTTCGAGCGCTTTAAGCCTTGCACTCACGGTCGGTTGTGACAGTTGCAAGGCCCACGCGGCTTTGCTGAAACTACCTTCTCTAACAATGCGTTCAAATGCGATGAGCTGATCAAGGTTCATATTAAAAAATTTAATCTATTGGATTGAAAAAAGCCTGTTGAACTCTGAAAACCGTTTTGTATATTAGAAATATTAATAACAGGTTTGGAGAACGATACGATGATTACTGACATTAAACAAGTTCGGCCGGATTCGGCTGACGCTGTTAAATTGATTGATGAATTAAACAGATACCTTGAACCGCTTTCACCACCAGAAAGTCAGCACGGATACAGCATTGAAAAACTCATCGAGCAGAATGTTGATTTCTATCTGTTGGAACATGAGGGCAGGGCGGCCGGTTGTGCGGGTGTTCAGTTTTTTGATCCCGCAGATGAAACACCCTTTGCAGAGGTGAAACGGATGTATGTTCGTCCTGAATTTCGCGGATTGGGGCTGGCGCAAGCGTTGTTGTCCCACTTGGAGCAAGTAACGGCCGAGCAGGGTTTAAATCTGTTGCGGCTGGAAACCGGCATAGCACAAAAAAGTGCGATTAAGCTCTATGAGCGGTGGGGGTTTCAAAAAATCGGTCCGTTTGGTGCCTATACAGAAGACCCAAACAGCCTTTATTTTGAGAAAGAGGTACCCTAACCCGGTGATTACTTGGATTCAAAAAGTTTTGGCCGTTAAGAGTGTTTGGTGGGGGTGGGCGTTTGCCCTGTTTGCCACATTTGTCTACAGCACAAATTCGACAATTGCACGCGGTGCAATTTTAGCCGGTATGCATCCGATCACCTTGCTGGCCGGCCGCTTTATTTTCGCGTCGGCGTTATTTGGCACAGCCTTAAGCGGGATGGCACCTGCCAAGCCATCTGATCAAGCTGATGGCAACAAGCCGCTGGATGCGTTTGGTTTTTGGGCGGGGATGGGATCTGGCCTGATCAACGGGCTGGTGCTGGTCTGCTTTTTTATGGCGCTCCGCACAGTTAGTGCATCGATTCAGTCGATCACGACGATTGCGCTGATTCAGCTGTTTACGCTAGCGATGTTGGCTTTTGGAGGCGAGGCGATCACCGGCCGGAAAATTTTGCGAATCGTGCTGGGCCTTATCGGCCTCTACTTTTTGCTTGGTATCGACCGAGAGGCTGACCCATTTGGCATATTGTTACTAGTAGTTGGTTCGATTTTCTTTGCCGTTCATATCGTCTCGGTGCAGTGGTATTTGAGCGAATACAACGTTTTTACTGTCACAACCCTGATCGTTTGCTCGGCAACTGTTTCAACTTTGTTTTTGTGGTTCATCACCGATGCCACTTGGTTTATTCCCACTCCGATCGGCTGGATTGCCATTTTGTTTCAAGGGATCGTCACGACTTTTATCGGCCGGGTGCTGACCTATCAGGCCATCGGGATCATTGGGAGCGGACAATATGCGCTTTTGGCCCCGTTTGAAACTGCGCTCACCATTTTGTGGGCGTCGCTATTTTTGAGCGAACGGTTAACGTCTGTTCAGTTTTTAGGGGTGGTGTTTGTGTTGCTGGGGTTACTTCTGGCGATAGATATTGTGTGGAACAGTTTTAAGTTGGGATTGAATCACATAAAATCTGGAGCTGATAGGGACGTGGGGCAGGAATAGCGAGGCTCAGAAATCGAGATTTTTCGTCTAAATTCCTACACATTCCTATCCCTATTTATCACCCCTATTCTGAGGTATGCATTGGAAAATCTGCGCGGTAGTTTGTTTATGGTCTTGTCGATGGCCCTTTTCTCGCTTGAAGACATGTTTGTCAAGGCGGCGGCCGAAACAGTGCCGATCGGGCAAATTTTGGCGCTGTTTGGTTTAGGTGGGATGCTAGCATTTATCGGGTTTACAAAACAACGTGGGGAGGTGGTGCTCCATCCTGCCATTTTAACCCGGCCGATTTTGTTACGGGCTGTGTTTGAAGTGACCGGCCGATTGTGCTTTGCCTTGGCCATCGTTTTGACCCCCATCTCAAGCGCATCAGCCATTTTGCAGGCAACCCCGCTGGTGGTTGTAGCCGGTGCGGCCATTTTCTTCAACGAAGTTGTCGGCTGGCGACGCTGGACGGCCATTTTGGTTGGCCTTTTCGGGGTGTTGCTTATTATCCGGCCGGGGTTAGATGGGTTTGAGCCTGCCTCTTTGTTTGCAGTGCTATCAACAGTTGGGTTTGCAGGGCGAGACCTTGCGACGCGGGCGGCGCCCCCTGTGTTATCAAACATGCAATTGGGAGTCTACGGATTTTTTGTCCTTGTCCCCACAGGGTTGGCCATGCTGTGGCAAAGTGGGGGAGCAACTGCGGTTTCACCAACGGCCGGATTGCAGATTTTAGCGGCAACCGCCATTGGTGTGGGAGCGTACTATGCGCTGACCGTAGCCATGCGCACGGGGGAAGTTTCAGTCGTGACTCCGTTCCGGTATACGCGCCTTATTTTTGCCTTAATTGTTGGCATAATCGTCTTCGCTGAACGGCCGGATGTGATAACCTTGCTCGGTAGCGCCATTGTGGTGATCGGTGGTGTCTATACATTGTTGCGGAGCCGACAATCGTAAATCGACAACCTAAAATCAGTAATCAAACCATGTTAAAGACAGACGGACTTTATTTTAAAGATGAACACGGCCGGACGGTGATGCTTCGCGGTGTGAATCTAGGCGGTTCAACCAAATTGCCCGTGCATCCCAACGGCGCTACTCACCTGACCCATAATTTTTACCAGCACAAAGCGGTTTCGTTTGTCGGCCGACCATTTGCCCCACCCGATGCAGATGAACATTTTGAACGACTGCGCCACTGGGGATTTAACGTTCTACGGTTTTTGATTACATGGGAGGCGATTGAGCATACAGGGCCGGGGATGTATGATTTGATTTATCTTGATTACGTTAAAAAGATGGTCGAGAAAGCGGGGGAATACGGCTTTTACGTTTTTATCGATCCGCATCAGGATGTCTGGAGCCGTTGGACCGGCGGAGACGGTGCCCCTGGCTGGACGCTTGAAACGGTCGGATTTAATCTTGAAAATTTGCATGCAACGGGGGCCGCATTTACCCATCAAGAATTTGCCCGTGAACACGGCCCGGACACACCGTGCCCGCGCATGATTTGGCCCACAAACTACAGCAAGATGGCTTGCGCCACGATGTGGACCCTCTTTTTTGGGGG
>JAHDGV010000395.1 GCA_020631655.1 Chloroflexota bacterium
TCATCCCAGAGCGATTGGAGACGAATGAGTTCCTGATCCGGCCGCTGTTGGGGACCGATGTTGAGCTCGATTATGAAGCTGTGATGGACAGCCGAGAAATGTTGCGCAAGTGGGAGCAATCAACGTGGCCGGCCGATGATTTTAAGCTAGAAGACAATCTGGAAGATTTACAGCGGCATGAACAAGATTTTAAAAATCGAGACGGGTATACCTACACTGTTTTAAATCCGGCCGGAACGCAGTGCCTCGGCTGTATTTACATCTATCCCTGCACAGTTCGCTGGGTTGCGAGGTGCGAGGTGACTCCGCTTGGCGAAAAAGATTGGGCCGACTATGAAGCGGTGGTCCAATTTTGGATTCGTCAGTCACGCATCGATGAAGGGATGGACCGCAGACTGCTGGATGTTCTGCGGCCGTGGCTGGATGAACAGTGGGATTTTACCGGATATGCCTTTATGACCAGTGGCTTGTTTGAACAACAACTTTCTATGCTGGATGATGCCGGTTTGCAACGGGCGTTTATTTTGAAAGATCCCAAAAATAATCTGGATAGCTTTGCGTTTATCTGATTGGATCTAAATAAAAATTAGCTGCCGGACAGTTTTAAAAACCCTCACCCCACTGCTTTGCAGGGACCCTTTCCCGCGGGGAGAGGGGAACCAGGACGTTTATTCAGATAATATTTTCTAGACAACAAATCTAAAACCCTTCTCCGCCGGGGAGAAGGTGGCCCCGAAGGGGTCGGATGAGGGGAAGGCGTTGCAAACTGGCCGTTAAGTGAAATAACAATGGAGAAGGAAGATGAGTTCACAAATTGAATTTGGGGATGTGTTATACGAGGCGGCCGATCGAGTCGCGACGATTACGCTGAATCGGCCGGAGCGGTTCAACGCCATCAGCGAAACCATGCCGGACGATATCGCTAACGCTGTGGCGCACGCTGAAAAAGACAAGAGCGTACATGTCATCGTTTTAACCGGTGCGGGCAAAGGGTTTTGCGGCGGCTATGATTTGTACGACTATGCTGAAACGCCCGGCGAAAACCCCGGTGTGCAAGAAATGCCGTGGGACCCGATGATCGACTACGGGTTTATGAGCCACTGTACTAAGCAGTTTATGTCGATTTGGCACTGCAACAAGCCGGTGATCGCCAAAGTGCATGGTCATGCGGTGGCTGGCGGGAGCGATATTGCGTTGTGTGCCGACATCATCATCATGAATGAAGATGCGAAAATCGGGTATCCCCCGTCGCGCGTGTGGGGGTGCCCCACCACGGCGATGTGGGTGTATCGATTGGGGGCGGAGCGGGCGAAACGGATGCTGTTTACAGGTGATTTGATCACCGGCCGACGGGCTGAGGAAATGGGGCTGATTTATCAGGCGGTCCCGGCCGATGAGCTGGACGTGACGGTGCAACAACTGGCCGACCGGATCAAAGGCGTCCCCAAAAACCAGCTGATGATGATGAAAATGATGGTGAATCAGGCGTATGACAACATGGGACTCCACAGCACCCAGCGCATCGCTACGATTTTTGATGGGATTACGCGCCACAGCCCGGAAGGGATTTGGTTTAAAGAGCGGGCCGAAGAGGTTGGCTTTAAGCAGGCGGTTGCTGAGCGTGATTCGGGTGATCCGATTCCGGGTAGCAAGACATAGCATTTTAACATCTGATGACTGACACATTTGAAACACGAGTACAAGAATGGAACAAGTACATGCAGACCCCTTGGGGCCGTTTGCAGAACAGCACGCGCTTGTTTAACTTGCGCAAGCATATTGGCGATGAGCTGCTTGATATTTTAGATGCGGGTGGGGGGAATGGGGTTGAGACGATGCCGCTCGCGCTGGAAGGCCATCGATTGACGCTGTTGGACAGCTCGGCCGCGATGTTGGCTGATGGGCAGCGACTTGCGGCCGGAAATAACACATCATTGAGAACGATCCACGGGAGCGTGCTTGATCTCGGCGCTCTCGTTCAACCGGCCAGTTATGACCTGATTTTGCTCCACAATGTCATTCAGTATCTTGATGAGGCGGAGGTGCCCAAGCTTTTGGATAGCCTGCACAAGGCCCTGCGGCCGGGCGGCATGCTATCGCTGGTCAGCGTGAATCGATACTCTTCAACGTTGGCAAAATCGATTGTTTACGCTGAATTTGAAGAGGCGATGGAACAGCTCAACAGTAAACATCAATATTCGCGCGCCTTTGATCACACGGTTCGGGTTTATACGGCCGAAGAGATGGGCCAATTGCTAAGTGATGCTAGTTTTAATGTCACGAATCACTATGGGGTCCGGATTTTTATCGACTACATCGCTGATAACGAGCTGAAACACAGCCCCGAGAAATATGCTCAGATTGAAGCGCTTGAGCGCCAGCTGACTGATAAGTTCCCCTACAAACATCTCGCACGGACGTTTCAATTGATTGCTACTATGGTTTAACCTTGCTGGTTACTCCATTCGTCTGCGAGGATTGAGTAGACGACCATATCCATAAATTCTCCACGGGCCACACCTCCATGCCGTTGAACACCCTCTTGAATAAAGCCCAGCCTTTCTGCAACGCTGCGGCTCCGGCCGTTTTCGTTTGCGTCATCAACATGTTTAAAGCGCAAAAAGACTCGATTTAATCCGATCGAAGTAAAAGCATGTTCTAGCAAGCTCTCACACGTTCGGGTGACGAGCCCTTTACCTTGGTAATCTTCTCCAATCCAGTAGCTGAGTTCCGCTTTTTTGACGACGGTTCGATCTTGGATTTCAAGTGAGCAGATGCCGGCAATCTCGCCTTTATAGATCATGGCGGCCGGGATTGATTTGCCTTCTGCGTAGGCACGCCGATGTTTCAAAATAAAGTCTTGGCAATTTTGAAGCGTTTTCATCCGTTTAGGCCAGTCGTTCCAATAGGTCAGGTATTCTTGATCTTTCTCAAAAAGGGCGAGCAAATCGGCCGCATCATCAATATCTGGGAGACGTAGGATTAGGTCAGAATCAATTTGATGGTCAAACAAAGGTGAGTTCTCCGTAGCAATTGTTTAGCGTTTTCGCAGATTTGCGACCGAAATTCCAGCATTACAAATTCGATTGGGAAACTGGATGATCACCTCGTTTGTGACCAATACAGAATACAAATGGGGATATGAGTCATATGAAATTTTAGATTTAAGCTGAATGGGCTGGAGGCTATTGTCGGTATAGAAGGCTTCTACATGGCGCAGGCTGGCTGTGCCCGGCCGTGTTTGCCAGATCGCGTAGACTTCATCCCACACATACTGGCGCGATGCGTTTGTGCGAAATGTGTCTTTTTCAGCCCAGTGGCCGGTGCAACCATTTTTTGAAAATCGGAAATTTGTGTTTGCGTCGGTTAATTTTAGTTGATGAACCGGCCGTAGATCAGTGAATTGGTTGTTGGCCCAGATTGATAGGATGAATAGGGGACTACAGCTTAGGAGTAGAACTAGAACCGCAAAAATGATCCAGCTTGGTTTGATTTTTTGGATTGTGTCCATGGGTAGGCTCTAATTTATCAAAAAATCTGAATTTAGACCTACACCAAAAAATCGGGTGCAAAAAATTTCTACTGAGTAAGAACCAGCCGGCTACGAATTACCCCATCTAGCGAGGTGAAGAGGTAGGTCTGCCCCTCATGAATGACCAAATCAGCATGGCCGATACCGATGTTGGCAGGCACATCAACCAAAATAGGATTTCCCGGATACATCTCCCACCGGCCGTCGATTTTTCCCTCTACCGTTCTGGCTAGACCTAGCCCAAACTGCGTATCCCCCGGATCACCAGGGCCGGGACCACGGATACCTTCAAACAGCATGTAATACTCGTTCCCAACTTTGGTGACATCGGCCGAACTTAGCATGCGAAAGTCCCAATATCGGTTGGCCCCTGCACCACGTAGCTCCCCATCCCCATAACTGCTGGCCCCTAACAGCAACGGGTTGTTTTGACAGCGTTTATACTGGTTGGGAGGCAGATTTTTATGCCCCACAAAACAGCCTAAGCCGCCGGGGCTTTGCCCCAACCCAACAAAAATATAGACCAGTTCACCCTCCACAAAAATGCCGGGTGGCCCACCGGCCAAACACTGCTCTGTGTTGATGATGGCAAACGGGTGCGCATTAATTTTTTCATTGGGGCCGCACCACTCCTCGCTCGACCAGAGGCCGGTATGGTCAACCCGTTGGGGTGGGCTGAAGTTGACTCCGTCAAAACTGGTACGGAGCATCGACCGGCCGAGGAACTCGTAGACGAGCCAAAGCTTTTCCCCGTCGTAGGCGACGCGTGGATACTGTTGCTGTGGGGTGTGATCTACAGGGGCATCGCACGGACACTGCTGACAAGCAAAGGTGCATACGGGTGGATCGGTATCTGTTTGAAATGTGAGTCCCCCATCTTTGCTTTTGTAGATGACGGTACAGCCCGGGAATTCTACCGGCGCACCACACTGGTCCACCGTCCCGGCCGAGCGATCGCTTGCGTGTAGCCACGACCACCATTCTCCGTTCTGCATAATCAATGTTTCTGACTCTCCCATCGGCAAGCCGGTGTTCTCGACGTCAACGACGAATCGGGCATTGCCATCCCAAAAATCAGCCAGTGATACGGCCGAGCTAGTAGCAGGGTCTTGAATTTTTAGCAGATGGGTTGGCTCCAGCGGGGGAGGGGTGAGTGTGACAACGGAAATTGTCTGACTGACGAAGAGGGTAAGTAGGCCGATTAGGGCGATGAGGGCAAGTTTTTTTAACACAGGCAAGAAGTATAAAGTAAGAAGTGATAAGTGGGTCATTCACTTACCACTTCTTACTGATCACTTCTTACTTGTTCACCCAGTAATCAGGTTCTTCCCCTTTCAGGACTTTAACAACCTGCTCCACAATCTGGATGCCCACGGCCGCTTGGGCCTCTTTTGAGCTGGCAC
>JAHDGV010000396.1 GCA_020631655.1 Chloroflexota bacterium
TTAACTAAACCCAGCCGCGTAGACGAGCCGCCTGTGCAACCCGGTCGATAGCAACTAGATAAGCGGCAACTCGATTGGGAACTTCCTCGTCTTGAGCCATTTCGATAACGGCTTTAAAGGCGGTGGTCATCTTTTTGTCTAGCCGTTCATTTACTTCGTCTTCTTCCCAATAAAAGTTCGATGTGTTTTGCACCATTTCGAAATAAGAGACGATGACACCACCTGCGTTACACAGAAAGTCAGGAATCACAAAAATTCCTTTTTCGTTGAAAACGTCGTCTGCGTCCGGTGTTGTTGGGCCGTTGGCCAGCTCGGCAATAATTTTGGCTTTGATGCGATCTGCATTTTGGCCGGTCAGCTGATTTTCAATAGCGGCCGGGATCAGCACGTCAACATCAAGCTCAAGCAAATCAGGATTGCTAATTTCGGTTGATCCGGCCAGCCCTTGTAACCGGCCGTTTTGTTTTAGATGTGATACGACTTCTTTGACGGTAAAACCGTCTTCTTTATAGATGCCGCCAAACTCGTCGCTGAGTGCAACCACCTTCATCCCTAAAATTTCTACCGCAAACTTATGGGTGCCGGACCCTACGTTGCCGTATCCCTGAATCGCACAGCTGGCCCCGTTGGTGTCTAATCCCACCGTTTTAGCCGCTTCACGAATGGCAAAAATGCCGCCGAGCGATGTGGCGGCGCCACGGCCGGCCGAACCGCCAAGTTCGATTGGCTTACCGGTGATGACTCCAGGTTCGTGTGCACCGTTCAAAACTTCGTACTCATCCAACATCCAACCCATAATTTGCGGATTGGTGTTGACGTCAGGGGCCGGGACGTCTTGGCGGAGCCCAACATACCGGCTGACATTGCGGATATAGCCTCGGCTTAGCCGTTCCAGCTCGCCCGGAGATAGCTCGCGAGGATTACAAATCACACCTCCCTTACCACCGCCCAGAGGGATATCGGCTACGGCCGTTTTCCATGTCATCCATGCGGCCAAAGCACGCACGGTGTCAATTGTTTCGTCGGGGTGAAAACGGATCCCCCCTTTTGCTGGGCCGCGTGCATCGTTGTATTGAACACGATATCCATTAAAAGTACGTACGCTTCCATCATCCATTCGAACCGGAATTGTGAAGTGGAATTCACGCATGGGTTGGCGCAAAAACATATGCATGTTTTCGTCTAAACCCAGAACGTCGGCCGCTTCATCAAGCTGTGCTTGAGCAATTGCGAATGGATTTAAGTTTTCAGATGTTGATTTCATAGGTTAATGGTGGGAGTTCGGAATTAATAGCGTTCTTCTTGGAGGAAAAAGAGGAAAAAAAAATCCACAGGTACATCATACTATCTTTTTCGACACATGATATATCTGTGGATTAGTTAATTTGCCCTAAAATACCGCTACCCAGCTTACTGACTGAATACTTTTGGGAAGTAGTGGGAACAATCAGCTAACTGGGTAGCATGTACAGGTTTAGGAAGAGAGATACAGACAAATTGTACAAACCGCACAAAAAAAGTCAACCCCTAATTGTGCAGTCTGACTTTTTGGTGTTTAAGTCCACAATTGAAGCTTACATTACACTTAGTCAAAAATAAGGACCAAAGTACCCAAAGTTCACTAGAAATGTTCGAAAACGTAAGTTTTTGCTCAAGGGGAGGATGTTACGCTGGGCGTATGATGAAACCTAAGACTAGACGGTGGGATATCGCACGTTCGGTATTGATTTTGTTCCTACTCTTCGTTTTATTTCTTTTGTCTGAACCGATGTTTGGTTTGGCCCAAGCCTTGCACCTTGGTCTTTAGACCCAGCCCCTTCGCCGATGCCAAGACCTTTTTGGTCTCTCAATTACAACAGATCTAATAAGAAGTAACGAACGAACCAATATTTTGCGTGTAATGCAATGTGATCTCGGCCTGCACTCTGTGTTATACTGTGCAGGTTAACACACGTATTTCCCTGCCCAGCCTGAAAATGGCTGGGCTTTTTGTTTCCATTTTTATTTGACATGAAACAACGGGCAAACTGGTTGGTGGATCAAGTGTTTTGATCAAAGTGCAGCCAAAGCCCAAGCGCTTTCTGTCACAGCCAAACACACTGTTTGGATCACCAATCTTAGAATCTCCCCCGCGATTCAGGCTAGCCTCTGGCTAACCTGAGTTACTGTGCGTGCGCAGATTCTGAGTCCAAAATCATGACAAAATTTTCAGATTTAAACCTTAGTAGCGACATTGTTCAAGCGGTAACCGACCTCGGTTACGAAGAGCCTACACCTATTCAAGCGGCCGTCATTCCTAGTTTATTAGAAGGCAAAGATATTATTGGGCAAGCCCAGACCGGTACCGGTAAAACGGCCGCGTTCGCTCTGCCCATGCTCCAGCACATTATGCCGGGCAAACGGGTGGTTCAAGGATTAGTTTTGTGCCCAACCCGTGAGCTTGCGATGCAAGTGGCTGAAGCCATGACAAAATATGGCGCAGCCCGTGGCACTAAAATCTTAGTCGTTTATGGGGGGCAGTCTTACGATCGGCAAACCAAGCCACTGGCAAAAGGGAAAGTTGATATTGTTGTGGGGACCCCCGGCCGGATTATCGACCTCGTCAAACAAAAATACCTAGATCTCGGCACCGTACGCCATCTTGTTTTAGATGAGGCCGACGAAATGCTCAGCATGGGTTTTGTTGACGATATCGAAACGATTTTGGCCGAGACCGACCCAAAACAGCGTCAAACCGCCCTGTTCTCAGCTACACTGCCTCATCAAATTCGCCGCTTGGCCGATAGCTATTTGCACGAGCCAGAAACGGTCAAAATTGAAGCAGAAGCGCTAACGGTTGATCGGATTGATCAGCGATTCTATATGGTCAACCATGATGATCGCCTCGCCGTGTTGACACGCTTATTTGAAGTTGAAGAGATGGAGCGGGTGCTGATTTTTGCCCGTACCCGTCTGGACACCGGCCGCTTGGCTAGCGAATTGGCCATTCGCGGATTTCCGGCCGAGGCACTGTCTGGCGACCTGTCACAGGTTGCGCGTGAGCATGTGATGAAGCGGTTCAAAGAAGGCCGTTTAAAAGTTCTGGTTGCGACAGATGTGGCTGCACGCGGCATCGATGTTGATAACTTGTCGCACGTCATCAATTTTGAGCCGCCTCAATTCGAAGAGGTGTATGTCCATCGGATTGGTCGTACCGGCCGAGCAGGTGCAACTGGTGTAGCGATTTCGCTCATCTCACCTAAAGAGCTGTTCCGCCTGAAGAAAATTGAGCGATACACCAACTCGCAAATCAGAGAAGCTCAGATTCCTACCCCAGAAGAGATTACGGCTAAACGGAACGCCCGCCTAGAAGAGCAAATGCGGGTTTGGATTAATCGAGATCGCTGTGCGAAAGAAAAAGAGACGATTCAAGCCCTGATTGATGAGGGGAATGATCCGATTTTAGTTGCGGCCGTTGCCTTAAAACTGGCCCAATCAGAAGATAAAAAACGTCCGATTGCTTCGGTTAGTCCACTTAGAACGGAACGTGATCGCGGAGGTCGCGGCAACCGAGGCGGAGGCCGTGGTGGCTATCGTGGTGGTGGCCGAGGTGGCAATCGTAGTGGCGGTGGGTACCGTGGCGGCGGCGGCCGAAGCGGTGGTGGTGGTGATCGCCGACGTAGCAATGGTGGCAATGATCGTCGACGTAACCGCTCGTAATAATCGATCCAAAATTAATTCGCAGACAATCTCAAACACCCCATTTGGAATATTTTCTAAATGGGGTGTTTTTGTTTAGATTGCGTTTCTCTGATTGCCAGATATTATCTTGTGCTCGGAGGAAAATATGTCTGACTTTAAAATAATTGACCCCCACATTCACTACTGGGATGCGCATACAACACCCCGCACGATTTCTCCTTTGGTGAAACGCATCGGCCGATTTCCCAAGTTATTGGACTGGGTTATTCGTCAAGTTGTTCCTGCTGAGACTCTAAACTATTTTGGCCCGTCTACGGTGTTTACGATTCCCTATTTGCCTGAAGTCTATTTTAAAGAGGCTGGAAAATATCGGGATCGTGTGAAGGGCGTAGTCCATATTCAGGCCGACTGGCAGGCGAAAGAGCCGCTAAACTTGGCGGATGAAACCGTTTGGCTTGACGGCTTGGACCGGCCGCCACTCGCCATTATCGGTGAAGCCCGGTTAAATCATCCTGATCAATTGGATGTGTTGCTTGATGCCCACGTTGCTGCCAGCGGCCGATTCCGCGGCATCCGCGACATGTTGGCCTACCATCCTTCAAAATCGATCCACAAATTTAATGAGGCCGAGGACACGATGCGGACAGAGGCCTTTCGCAAAGGATATGCGAGATTAGGGGAGCGCGGTTTTAGTTTTGATGCATTTATCTTCTCGCACCAGTTACGCGACCTGTGCGAATTGGTGGAAGCTATCCCGCAAACACCGATTGTGGTGGATCACATGGCGACCCCAATCGGGCTGATGGGGCCGTTTGGAGAGTTAGGCACAACGGAATCGATGCGGGAGCAAATCAAGATTGAATGGATTCAAGGACTGCAACGACTGGCCCAATCCCCCCATGTACACATGAAGCTAAGCGGCATGTTTATGCACGTTTTGGGATGGGACCATCACAGCTGGGCTGGAGGCAAGCTAACGGTTGATCAAGTGGTTGAGGCGATTGGGCCGCATGTGCAAACGGTACTCGATATTTTTGGCGTGGACCGGTGCATGTTTGCAACAAACTTCCCTCCGGATCGTGCGCTCATGCAGTATGAGACATATTACGACGCCTATTTCAAGATTGTGTCTGGGTTAAGTGAAGCGGATCAGCAAAAGCTGTTTCATGATAATGCGGCTCGTTTTTATCGGATTGCTTAGAAGCGAATGGGTTGATCTTCGGCCGATAAGTTAGCCACATTGCGCGTGTCGA
>JAHDGV010000397.1:0-1537 GCA_020631655.1 Chloroflexota bacterium
GGATTGGTCGGGATGTTGGCCACGGCCGTGTTGTATTGCCAGCGGGCTGAGCCGGTATAGGCCAAGCCAAACAGCACCATCAAGATGACAAAGTTGACCATGCCAAACGCCATCCGCCAATTGAGCCGTTCATGAATGGCGATTGGGGGTTTGTAAAACGCACCGGGGCCGTTAAACAAAAAGACGATCAGGGCCGCGTGGAGCGGGGTATGGCCGATCACTTCTAGCTTGCCAAAGACCAGCGTGGTCAGGAAAAAGACGAGGGTGATCGTGGCCGCCAGCGGCCGTTCGAGCAGGCCGATGATGAGCAGATAGCCCAAAGCGAGCTCCACAAAGGCGGCCGCTTGTAAAAAGAAGACAGGATTCAGACCAAGGGTAAGCTGTGGATTTTGATCGAGTAGATACAGCGCCCAGTCTGGGTAAACCAGCTTTTCGTATCCTAGCCAAATGAGCGAAAAGCCGATAGTGGCATATAGCGCGGGTAGAGCCAAGCCGCGAATGCGTTCGTCATCAAAGTCACTGACCAAAAAGAAGATGCCGATACCGGCGTAATGCATGTAGTCGAGCATGTGGAATATCCCAAACTCAAAAATAGTGACCAAATAGAGCAAGAGTAGCCCCGCACCGCTTAGCCACGTTGTTTTTGGGAACATGAGCCCAACGGCCAGCAAAAACTGGAACCAGCCAAACCACGGCTGTGGTGAAGCCAGCTCGGGTGTAAGCACCGCGTCTGATGCCCAGTTGATGAGTAGCACAGCGCCCATCGCGATCCGCATAACCAACATGCTGTACGGTTGCCGGTCAGACAGCCATTTGTTCAGATTGCTGTACCAATCTTGATTGGCCAAGGTCCGCTCCAGATAAACCATCGCGCCGATTACAACCACGCTCAACACAATCATGCTGAGGTAAACGGGTGTCAGGATTTGTGTGAACTGTCGCGGTTCGTCTAAAAAGCTGAATTGGCTGAACCATTTAACATGGGCAAAACTGGTTTGAGGCAAGATGAGAATAAGAAAAATTAACCCTAAAAAGAGAGGGGCTTTTTTCAGATAGGTAAGTTTGAAATTCATGTGATTTCCTCCACATTTATGAATTGACTCAATCATAAATTTTGTTGGTCCACCTGGCTAATGACACTTGGCACCAGTTGGGCTGATGAATGTCACTAATTATCCGGGTACCGATATTTCAGGCTTATACTAAAAGTGCCCTAACTACTTTATCGACTATTTTCTAGGAGTGTGGTCAAAATGAAAATTGGAATTATTGGTGCTGGTTATGTTGGCGCTACGGCGGCTTATGCCTTGGTGATGAGCGGCGTGGGGCGTGAAATCGTATTGATCGATTTAGACCGGAAGCGAGCTGTAGCTGAAGCTGAGGATATCTATCATGCGGTTCCGTTTGCGCACCCGCTACACGTACGGGCTGGGGACTATGCAGACTTAGACGATGCCAAAGTTGTGATTATGGCGGCCGGTGTGGGGCAAAAGCCGGGGGAATCTCGCTTGAGCCTGCTTGAACGCAATGCGGCCGT
>JAHDGV010000397.1:1637-4926 GCA_020631655.1 Chloroflexota bacterium
CGGATGACGAAAAACATTCTGGCAGATCGGCGGGCTTTGATGACGGTGTGTACACCAGCGGCCGAGGTTGCTGGGGTAAAGGATGTGACCGTTTCACTCCCACGCTTAATCGGTGGGGATGGGGTGCTAGAGACGTATCCACTATCGTTGGATGAGACAGAGTCGGCCGCTTTACGGGCTAGCGCTCAAATTATTCGAGATGCGATTTCTGATTTGGGGTATTAGGGGCGTATTCTATCTCGTGCTACTAAAAACCTCGTAGGTTTTTAAAACCTACGAGGTTTTCGACTGAGTCATGAGGATATAGGATGTAGCCTCCCTCATGGCTTTTCAAGATGTGGAGCTAACCCATAATCAAGTTCAAGAATCGATTTTCTCGAATAGCCGGAAAGCGGGTTTCAAGCCAGCCGTCTACACCAAATATCCGGCCGACACCCAGTGCGCCAAGTCCGAAAAGTAAAACCGCGTAGATCAGATGATCATCAACGACCCAACCATGCTCTAACGGCAAGAACTGACTTAATCCACCGGTCAGGCTGGCCGCCCAGAACATCAGCATCATGAATGCGGCCCAAAAGGCGTTCCAGCGGGTGAGTGCTCCAAAAATCAGACCAATGCCGGTCAGGGTGAGTCCCCACATCACCAAAAAGTCGATCACCGGGTTACCCGCCATCGCCGCAAATGCCCCGGCAAACGGATTGCCTTCAGGGATGGCAAACTGTAAATATCCGGCCGCTGTCCATTCGGGATCAAGGATTTTAACAATGCCGCCTTGGAACAAAACCCAGCCCATTACAATGCGTAGCCCAACCAGAGCGTATCCAATTACTGCCGTTGAATAGGCAGACTCAACTTTCCGGCCGAACCAATTACTTTCAAGATTGTACGTAGTCATTTTAAACCTCCTTAAGGTTATGAGATATTCTGCTCTTAGAAAATCTGTTGGCTGATGCTTCAATCGATCAGCTTAAACCCAGTGTACGCAGGTTTTAATAGCCCCAATAGTGACACAAATCATGAGAAGCCTTGGACGATGTCATAGCTTTTATTGCCGCGTGTCATTGACCCCCAAACAGAAAAAGGACCACCATTTCTGGTGGCCCTTCGTCAGGTTACAGGTATTAGGAGGAAGAAAGGAATCTCTCAGTGTACCTTGTTTAGGAGACTGAAGTTTAAATAAGGTGTCATGGCCTTTCCTTACATCACATCGATCCTCTTCAACAAAATCGACGCTTACGATGCATTTTGATTCTTAACTTATCAGTCCTTAAATCAGCTTCAACATCTTAGTTTGACTGTTTGAGTTCATGCGCCGGTTATATTCCGTTTGCATGCAATGCTTACTCTTAAAAGATGTGAGTGATTAAGTTGCTTATAGTTTAAGTGGGGTGACGATTGGGCTGAAGTGACAAGTGTCATCTAAATCAGGTGACACCTGTCATTTACCCGGCCGTTTCTCTAGAATTGTGGCTATAATCTGAGCATGACACAATCCAATTCACATCCACCTAAAACTGTGCGCCTGATGCTTGTAGACGATCACGAAGTGGTTCGTTTGGGCTTAAAGAGCCTGATCCAGCGCTTTGAAAATATAGACATCGTGGCCGAAGCGGGGAGCGAAGATGAGGCGGTGTCTGAAGCGATGCGCGCCCGACCGGATGTGATTTTGATGGACATTCGGCTCGATGGGGGGAGCGGCATTGAGGCGACGCGCAAAATTAAAGGTGAGCTGGACAACGTCCAAGTCATCATGCTCACATCCTTTGCCGATCAAGAGCTGTTGTTCGATGCGATCCGCGCAGGTGCGGCCGGATACGTGTTGAAACAAGTTGGCACCGGCGAGCTGATCCGCACCATCGAAGCGGCCTCGCGCGGGGAGTCGATTTTAGATCCCGCCCTAACCACAAAATTGTTTGATGCGATGCGTTCAAGCCTAGAAAAAGAAGAGTCGGCCGCATTTAACGACCTGACGAAACAGGAAGTGCAGGTTTTGGCCCAAATGATGGAAGGGCGAACCAACAAACAGATCGGGGAAGAGATGTTTTTGTCTCACGGCACCGTGCGGAACTATGTGAGCAATATTTTGGGCAAGCTACAGGTAACCAATCGTTCCGAAGCAACCGCCTACGCGATTCGACATAATTTGAGCGATTATGTTGCTCGTATGGAGATTGACTAAGATGGAGCAAGCGTTACAAGCACTGCACGCGGCGACATTGGTTGTGGCCGGCCGGGGTGAACTGGGAGAGGTTCTGCAGCAGATTGTTGATGTGGCTCGAGATCTGTTGGGGGCCGAATATGCGGCTTTGGGGGTTCCCAACGATCAAAACTTGTTAGATGAGTTTATTCACAGCGGAATTTCGGCCGAGAATGCGGCCTTGATGGATCATCTGCCCAAAGGATTGGGATTGTTGGGGGCGATCATCAAAGAACGCCAAACGATTCGGATCGGGAATATCGCGACAGACGGCCGATCAGTCGGCTTTCCGGCACACCATCCTGCTATGAGCAGTTTTTTAGGTGTACCAGTTGTTGGGGAAGGCAAAACGTTGGGCAACTTATATTTGTGCAACAAAATGGCTGATGGTCAGGTTGTTGCTGACGGTTTTTCGGCCGCAGATGAAGAATTGGCCGAGATGTTTGCGGCACACGCGGCCGTTGCCATTCAAAATGCTTGGCTCGACGAAGAGATCCAGCGGCTGGCTGTACTAGATGAACGGACCCGCATCGGCATGGACCTGCACGACGGGGTGATTCAATCAATTTATGCGGTGGGGCTGTTGCTTGAAAATACCCGCTATTCGTTAGAAGACGGGCCACCCGAAGCGAAAGAGCTGGTGGATAAGTCGATTGAAGGGCTTAACGATACGATTCGGGATATTCGCAATTTTATTTTGGACTTGCGGCCGGTTCGGTACGATGGGGATCTGCGGGCCGGAATTATGCGCTTGGCGCAAGAGTTTGAAGCCAATTCGATGGTTGATATCGAGGTCAATCTGGTTGAAGATCGCTTGCAAAATCTGCCACCCAAAATCGGCCGGACGATTTTCTTGACGGTGCAAAACAGCTTGGCCAATGTGGCTCGCCATGCCAAAGCGACTCGCACAACGGTTGATCTGACTCGCGAACAGAATCGGTTTGTGCTGGTTATTCAGGATGATGGGGTGGGGTTTGACCCTGATCAGCGGCAACGGACGGTTGGGCACGGGCTAAATAACATGCAGGTGCGGGCGGAGCGTTTGGGTGGGCAGATTCAGGTCACGTCGGCCGTGGGAGAGGGAACCCGCAT
>JAHDGV010000398.1 GCA_020631655.1 Chloroflexota bacterium
AGCGGAAGTGGAGCCGAGCTATTTTCCTCCTCAATTGGAGCCGGTTCATTTGAAATCACTGGTTCAGGTGCTGATAACTCAGTTTCCTCAACAACTTCGGTAATCGCGGTGGCTGTTGGCTCAGCTTCAACGGCCGATTCGTCTTCTGTCTCAGAAGCTTCCGAATCAGTGGCGGCTACAGGAGCCGGTGTTGGCGTTGGAACTGGAGCCGCAGCCGTTTCTCCGAATTCAGGTTCAACATTGACATTTGAATCACCCGCCTGCACAAACACGGCCGTTGTAACGCCCGGAACTGTAAACGTCCCATCTGCAAATGATCCATTTAAACTAGCCTGTTCTGGATGCAGGGCCATCTCAAACCCGGCTAGCTCTGGGACTTCGAAGTTGATTTCATCTGCCCGGCCGTTGAACAGCACGACAATCTTGTTGTAGTTGGGATCGATACGGGCCGCGCCGCTGTCATCGATGCTCATCACGATCAGGCCGGGCAATTGATCCGGGCCGGTGTTGTGGAACGCTACTCGTTCAGCCACTTGGTTGGCCGTGCGGAGCCTAAACAGCGGAGAGCTTTGTCGGATTTTAAGCAATGTTTCAAAGCCTTCTAAGTTTGCGATGATCGCATCCTGATCCGGTTTTAGACTGCTATCAGCCAAAAGTGGTTGCATGATGTCCCATTTCCCTTCGTTTTTGTCAGCAACCGGTAACCCTTTCCCCCAATTGTTGTCGTTGTAAGTCCAGTCGATCGCGTTGAACCAATCCCCCGAATTATAGCTGTCACGGTCCATCGATTTAGAGCGCAAAATCTCGCTACCGGCATGGAAAAATGGGATGCCTTGCCCCAGCATCGGAAGCGAGAGCGCAAAGTTTTGGTATTGAACTCGGGTCGCCATATCTGCATCAACGGGGAGCTTAAGCTGAATCCCATCAAAAAGCGTTTCGTTGTCATGAGCCGAGACGTAATTGATGACTTCCTGTGGATCGGCCGTGTAGCCGGTAGCGGCCCCGTTGTAGTCGATGTTCTTGCCAGCTTTCAGATCCCCATCTTTGTTGATGAGCTCGTAGTCGGCCGCATTGCCCGTTAAACCAACCCGAATCTGATCCCCAAACAGGGTCAGCCGGTTGGCTTGGATTGTGTCGCTTTCGTTGATGATGCCGTTTGGATTGGTTAGGAGGCCGGTTGCAAACCCTTGCTCCCGCTCACCGCCAAATGGATTGCCCCCACGAGCCGCATCCCGAATCCGGTCGTTAAACGTGCCGATTCCGGTCCCTTCCATGGCCGTTTGGGTCGCATTGATGCCGCGTGCACCGCTGGCAACTTCGCCAAAGTTCCACCCTTCACCGTACAGCACAATTGCTTTGCCGTTTACCCCGTGTTCTTCGATGGTGAGTGCATCAAGAGCTTCACGTACCGCTAGCATGTCAGCTTTCATGTGATGTCCCATCAGGTCAAACCTAAATCCGTCAACCTTGTACTCAACTGCCCAAGTCACTACCGAATCAACCATGAGCTTGCGCATCATGTCATGTTCGGTGGCGGTGTTGGCGCAACAGGTGCTGTTTTCAACACTCCCTTTGCTGTTTAGGCGATGGTAGTATCCGGGCACAATTTTATCGAGAACCGACTTATCATTTTGCCCTGACGCGTTGGTGTGGTTGTAGACGACGTCCATGACCACCCGCAGGCCGGTATGGTTTAGGCTTTGCACCATTTCGCGGAACTCAACCGTGCGCTGAGTGCCGTTGGGTTCTGTGCTGTAGCTCCCTTCCGGCACGGTGTAATGGAACGGGTCGTATCCCCAGTTAAAGCCATCTTCATCGCGCAGATTAAAGATCGCTTGTTGTTGCTGATCTGAATCCGGTTCAAAGTTGGTCAAAAAGCGATTGATGGGGGCCCTGCGAGCGTCTTTATCTTCGTTGATGGTGGCGATATCGAACACTGGGAGCAGATGCACATGGGTTAATCCGGCGGCCGACAGTCTGGCTAAATGTTGCATCCCGTTGCTGTCTGCGTGCGTAAATGCCGCAAACGTGCCGCGATCTTGCTCCGGCACCGTTTCATCGATGATGCTGAAATCTCGTACGTGGAGCTCGTAAAGGATTACATCTTCAAACGCATTTAGCTCTGGCTTAGCCAGGGTGTCCCAGCCATTTGGCTTTAAGGATGGGTCCCGCAAATCTGTAGCGATACTCTGCTCGCTGTTCATTAAAAGAGCGGTCGAGTAGGGATCCGTCACCATGTTTTTGAGCACTTCCCCCTCGCTTGGAACAAATACCTCAACTTCGTATCGGTAGACAACGTTTGGCGTGGCCGGAAGGGTAACAGACCAAACCCCATTTGAGTTGTCACGCACCATCTCTACAGGATCGGGAATGCGCAGGGTGACGTTTTTGGCCGTGGGTGCCCACAGGCGATAGGTGTTGTTATCGCCGCCAAATTCAACACCTAATGGGCCGTCATAGCTGTAAAGCTCGTCTAACACACCGGGGATTTGCAACCCTGTAGCTGTGACGGGCTGGTCCCCCGGATTTCTGACGCTTAGCGCGACTTGGCCGCGCAAAAGTTCTTGGATTCGTGCTTGTGCTTCATCGGGCACACGCAACGCGGTTAACTGGGTTAGATGGGGAAACTTTTGCTGGATGGCTGGATCAAAGCCATCTACCACTTCAAGCGGCCAACTTTCGCCACCAGCAAGACCGCTCTCGTCTACGGCCAGCGATCCATCGGCCGAATAGAATAGCTCAAAGCGATTGGCACTTTCTTCCGGCGTTAAAATGGTGTCGGCCGACACCCAGTAGGCGGCCTGTTGTTTTAGATTTCCTTTCGGGGCACCTGCGGCCGTAACTTTCATAATTTTTGTCTCCGAGTCCCATTCAAACGTAACGGGGGCGTTGGGTTTGGTTACGCTAAACCCGATATTGGCCCCACCCGGTGCTCCGTTGTCCCCATAGTTTTCGCTCCAGCTACCACCAACTGCTACTTTGGCCTCGTAGTCACCCACGGGGATATTGGTGGTGATGTAGGTGTAAACGCCGTCCCGATCTTGGTCTTCGAGCAGGGTTTGCCAACAGTCTGGGGCCCAATCACCCGGATTGCCTGAATCGTCAAAGCTGGTGTCTGGGCACCCGATTTCAGCGTTAAAGCTCCCCGGCACGTTGGCGATGAAGGTATTGATGTTGTCGGCCAAATAGTGCGTTTCGTCGTTGTAGATAAAGGTGACAGTCGTATCTGCTTCTAAATTGAGAAGGATGTTGGGCCATTCAACCGCTCCCGCTTCGCCGACCGGCTGGTCAAAGGTGCCGTTTAGAACCGCCTTGTATTCGTATTCTCCGGCCGGGATTTCGATTTCCGCTGTCCACAGTTGATGTGTCTCGTCGAAGATTAAGGCGGTTGCATCACATCCTTCCCGCCAATCGGCTTCACAACCGATCTCATCTTGGAAAGTGCTGACGATTTCTACGGACTCAGCGGGTTCTTCGTGAGCGGCCGAGGCGATTGAGCCAACAAATAGTAGGGGGAAAATCAAAAACCAACGACGAACCATTCTTAAATCTCCTTGGCATACGGCTGAATGAAATTGTACCAATGCAATCGATTGCATACAAGAAAGTTTGTGAACGTCATTGAGCTGTAGGGTTTACGACAGGCATCTGTAAGAAGCCTAGTTTAAATTTGAATGGAACCAAATTGACATGGCTATCGTTTAAAAACTATTCCATTCAAATCAAATCAAAAAGGATAAAGAAATGAAAACAAAAACTTCTAAAACCAATCGGACAATTTCAATCGTTTTACTCTTAGTTTGTACTTTATCTGCCGGAACAATTGCATTTTGGGTGGGGGAGATATTTCAAAGCATTTAGGGTTGGGATTAAAATAAGAGTAAGAGAAATAAAAAGCCCCAGATTGCTAACTTGGCAATCTGGGGCTTTTTATTTTCAAAAAATATTTGCGGTTATTCACACCCGTGGGAAAATCAGTTTAGCCCCTGATTTGAACCCTTCGGAGGATGGAAAATGACCGCAGATTTATATATTCGAAACGGCCGGATTGTGACAGAAACCGCTGACTTTATCGGTGGGATTGTTGTAAGTGACGGGAAGATTGACCAGCTTGTACACGGCAATCCTGAGATTGAGGCAGTGGAAATAATTGATGCAACCGGCAAAGTTGTGATGCCCGGCATGGTTGACCCGCACGTGCATTTTAGCGAACCCCGGCCGGATGCGTATGAAGGATTTGAAACTGGCACCAAGGCGGCCGCGGCCGGGGGTATTACCACTGTGATCGAGATGCCGCTGAATGCATCACCGCCAACGATAACGGGTGAACTGCTAGCTAAAAAACAGGCTGTTGTGCAACAAAAATCTGTGATAGATGTGGGGCTTTGGGGAGGATTGGTTGATAACAATCTGACCGAATTAGCTGATCTAGAAACAGGCGGTGTGCTGGCCCTCAAAGCGTTTATGAGCGATAGCGCAAGTGATTTTGCACGCTCTGACGACGACATTGTGTTTGCTGGGTTGCAGTTTGCGGCCGAACACGGGTTGCCGGTTGGAGTCCACTGCGAGAACGAATACATCACCCGCTACTTGAAAGAAAAACTGCAGGCGGAAGGGCGTAAAGACATGCTGGCATGGCCTGAATCCCGGCCGCCGTTTCAAGAGCTTGAAGCGATTGATCGAGCCATCCATCTGGCACAAGCATCTGGCGGACATCTGCATATCGTTCATATTTCTCAAGCAGAGGGGATCCGTAAGACGCTGGCGGCTCGGCACGCGGGCATCAACGTGACCAATGAGACTTGCCCGCAGTATTTGCTGTTAGACGTGGATGATTATGTTCGCATCGGCCCAACGGCTAAGTGCGCGCCCGCCATCCGGCCGAGAGAGCT
>JAHDGV010000399.1:0-2636 GCA_020631655.1 Chloroflexota bacterium
CTTCTTAATAAAACACCACTACCCGTTTTAATTTTTGGCAACCTAACTTAAAATCCCTTCTCTATGGAAGGGATTTATGTTTTTCTTCTGCGATGGGACATCCCCATCCTGTTCATTGCCACGATCAGTCTGATTGTTGGGCTTATTAAGCTATTTCAAGCGCGCTCGGTTTTGCGTCGCGCCATGTTTTCTTTGGAGCGGGACTACGGCCGTGAACAGCGTCAAAATGGATCAGCTCTTACCTTTTTTGCCATCATCACCATAGGCCTGCTTTGGTACGTGAACCAAATCGTGGCCCCTACCCTGCCCCAAGAGCTACTATTTTTACCTACTCCCACCATAGATCCGCTCAAAACACCGTTGGCCTCTCCATCCCCTGAAAGCCCAGTGACCGAGGTTATTACCCGCATCAATCGGGATAATATTTTGGGTGATTTGGTTGCAACGGCCACGCTAGATCCCAATGTTGCGGGCAATACCCCTGTTGCAGACGATATTTTGGATGCCAACATCGAAATACAGACGCCCACCCGGCCGCCCGAAATTTTTATCCCAGACGGTGGCGGTTGCACCCCGGCCGTCAACATCAGTTCTCCCAGACCGGAATCAACCCAAGGGGGGCAAGTTGAATTCATCGGCTCAGCATCTGATCCCAATTTCGCATTTTTCGAGCTACAAATCAACGGCCCCGGCACCGGAAACGAATGGACCAATCTGGTTGCTCCGGAAAACTTTGAGATCATCGAAAACAGCACATTGGGGACGGCCGATCTTAGCCAGCTGGGAAGTGGTCCCTACCGGCTGCGCCTCTCAATCTACGGGACCGATACCCAGCCAATTAGCCAGTGCCAAATTAGCATTTTCATCGAAGCCATCGATCTCTCTTCAGAAACAGAAACTGACTCGGAATAGCCCTCCTGACTCATTCAAAAAGTACTAGCCTATTTTCTCCGTTTTTTAGTACCTGTGGCTCATTGTTACAGCCTCAACAACCATGAGGTACTATCCAAATCATCCCCCATAAACCTTACACTGTGAATCCAGTTGGGGAAAGCCGATGCAAGCCTTTTAACTCCAACTGAAATCGTTTTGGACCTAACGGTGTAAAGGCATATTTTTTGCCAGTTCTTGCTTGTGCACCAATTCCAAAATTGACCTAAGAACACCAATCACCCGGGGGGGTGATCTATGCAACTTAAATCTCGTCGATATATGCACCTGGCTGTGCTGTTGTTATGCGCCATTGCAGTTTACACATCCGGCAGCCAGCGAGCTGTTTTTGCTGAAAAAAATGAAAACGTTTCGGTTCCTGAACCATGGGAGCAGACCCAAGGGCTCTACTCAGCCATTCAGGAGTCCGGCCAGTTACGTGTCATTGTTCAGCTAGACGTTGATGTAAAACCCGAGGGCAAACTACGCACCCCCCAAGACAAACAAGCCCAAAGGGACATGATCCGATCTGCTCAAACAGAACTTTTTGAGGCGACACGCAACGTAACTGGCATTTCTTTTTTGTCAGAATTCGAAACGTTACCACTCATGGTTCTTGAAATTGACGAGGCCGGTTACGAGTTTCTAAAAGCCAGACGTGACGTTGTATTTATGATTGAGGATGAGCTTTCAGCCCCCAGTTTATCAAGCGCACTACCCATTATCGGTAGCCCCACCTTTAACGAGGCGGGCTATGACGGAACCGGCACCGCGGTTGCAATTTTAGATACCGGAGTAGATGTAGATCATTTGGCCTTCACAACCGGCCGTAATCGCATCGTGGCTGAAGGCTGTTTTTCTACCGAAAGTAGCACCTACGGCGGCGTCCACTCTGTATGCCCCAATGGTGTAGCAGAATCAACTGCACCTGGCTCAGGTGACGATTGCATTGATGAAGTTAACGCATTGGGTGTGAGCGGCGCCGCCACAGACTGCAAACACGGCACACACGTGGCCGGCATTGTGGGTGCCAACGATGGTAACAGCCTCTTCGGGGTAGCACCAGACGTAGATCTGATTCCGGTTCAAGTCTTCTCCGCTTTTGATTCCTACGGCCGGATGCTGTCATTCACATCTGACCAGATTAAAGGGCTCGAGTATGTTTTGACTCTAAAAGAAGAGCACAACATTGTGGCGGTAAACATGAGCTTGGGGGGCAACTATAACTCGAGTAGCTGTGATTATGATGCACGTCGCCAGGCGATCCTCAATCTTCAATCAGTCGGTGTGGCTACCATCATCGCATCTGGCAATGATGGGTTTAAAGACGGTGTAGGGAAACCAGGGTGCATTAGTGAAGCAATCACCGTCGGCTCCTCAAACGATAACGATACAATCTCTTCATTCTCAAATGTTTCAGACCAAATCGACCTCCTAGCGCTTGGAAACAGCATCACCTCAGCGTTCCCAAACAACGGCCGGGGGAACATGAGCGGCACATCGATGGCAACCCCGATGGTGGCCGGTGCATGGGCCTTGATTTCTGAAAGCAATCCAAACATGTCAGACGCGGACAAACTGGCTCTGCTCCAAAGTAGCGGCAAAAAGTTAGACGATGATCGGGCCAACGGCGTTATGCAAAACATGCCCCGCGTCGATCTTGCGGCCGCTCTTGAAGAGATGGCCGGTGCAGTCAAAGTTTCGAT
>JAHDGV010000399.1:2736-4883 GCA_020631655.1 Chloroflexota bacterium
TTGGCCCAATTAGCGGCCGATGCTGGAGAAACTTTGGGTGATTCGGCCATCCTCAAATTCCAGTTCATGGGAGACGGTAATTTTGACTCCAGCAGTGGGCTCGTGAGTACCGGTCTACTCATCGACCAGCTACAAATCAACTGCGGCGGCTCGCTCACGTGGGATGGCGAAGGTGAAACAAACAATTGGTCTGACCCGCTCAACTGGTCACCCAACCTTATCCCAAACGGTCATTCAGTTGAGTTTACGGCTGACAGTCCGCTTGAAAGCGTCATCGATACGGGTTTCACCAATTCGATTAGTGACCTCATCATCACAGGTGGCTGGGGCGGAACCTTAACCCAAGCGGCCCCACTGGCTGTCGCCGGAGACTTTTTACAACAAGGTGGCTTATTCTTGCTCGATGGTGACCAACCACTGACAGTTGAGGGCGATGTGATCTTGATTGACGGCGGACTGCGCCAAACCCAATCTCTAAACGGTGGTGCACAAAACTTCCTGACAATTATGAATGGCTCTGGCGCAGCCGTGAAATATGGCGGGTATCAAATAGAACCGGCCGATCCTACCCGCACCAGCGATTTGGTGACAATCACCATTGCTGGGCCGATTTGGGGCAAACAGTTCTGTAGCGGGCTCGAAACCCAAACAGGTACGGATGTGAACCGCTGTTTCGATATTTCTGCAGCGAGTGATCTTGCGCTCACATCCCGCATTTGGCTCGATCCGGCCGAAATTTCAGGTGATCTGAGCGACGTAAGTGCGGTTTTAGAAGCATTTGAGCTGTCGCAAGAAGTTGACGAAACGAATCAGGGAGTTCTGACCGAAGATATGGTTAAGCTCCAAGCATTTGTTGATGGGGCGTGGGTTGATCTGAGCATTTCACAGATGGGGGCCAGCAACGACCGTCTTTTTGCAGAAGTAGACCTAGACTCTCCGGTTCCTGTCACTGCACAAAAAATTAACCGAACCCCCACCGCAGTCACACTTTCCTCGTTTTCGGCCGCCAGTCCGTTTGGTCCCAATCAAAACGGATGGCTGATTTCTATCTGGTTTGGTCTGTTCATTCTGACCACAGCAACGGTCATCACCGTTTCAAAACGATCAAAACATACACCGCAATCATAATTCGACCCAACCTCCTCAGTTGAACAAAAAAAAGGATACCCGTTGATTGGGTATCCTTTTTTATTTTTTTAGAGGGATGTGATCCGGCTACATCAAGGCTTCGAGCGCCGTTGGTAACAGGCTTGCACCCGCATCTGGGCTTAACAGTTCAGGATTTAGAATCACTGCAACAGCGATAATAAACGCACAACAAACACAGAGGAGGAGTAAAACCAACACACCGGCCGCAATCATCCATTGTTGCTGGGTCCAGTTGGCCCATGGCATACCGCCACCTTCATCACCGCCGCCGCCTGCTGGTTCGCTAGCAGGACCTGCATCAGAGCCGCCACCGCCAAACAGTTTAGACAACCGGCCGCCGCCACCAGAATCTTCTGCATCCGCGCCACCTTGACCCTGTTGATTCTGCTGCTGATACGCTTGACGCATTTGATCAACCGCACTGCCAGGCTGAATCGGCTCAATTCTTGGTGGATTGCTTGGATCCGGCGCCATAGAAGGTGGTGCCTGTGGAGGAGTATAGCCACCTTCGTTAGCAGGTGGTTGCTGCGGTGTTGGTGGTTGTTGGTAAGATGGCTGTTCCGGAGCCGGAGGCTGATACGCCGGTTGCTCTGGCTGTGGTGGTGTTGCTGATTGTCCAAATACTGGAGGTGGATCAGCAGGTGCACCCGCTGGGTTTGGGGCTTGATTGGGTTCATCACCAGGAATCATTTGTGTCGAAATGATCCCAGCACCAACTTCAATCTCTTGGTGCAACAATGTGACATTGCTACCCAACTGAATAATTTGACCATTAGCCAAACGCACAGGTTCTCCACCCAATCGGGAACCATCTACGAATGTTCCGTTTGTGCTACCTAAATCTTGCAAATAGTATGATCTATCTAAAATTAGGCGGCAGTGATTACGAGAAACCTCAGGGTCGTTGATAATGATATCTGCCGTTGAATCCCGGCCGATGATTACAGTTTGAGATTTAAGTTCAAAGGTCTCACCAGCCCTTGGACCTCGGCGTACAA
>JAHDGV010000400.1 GCA_020631655.1 Chloroflexota bacterium
TTGATGCCGACATAGGCACCAAAGACGGTGTTTTTGTGCAGAATCTCGGCCTGACTAAAGCCTACTTTGTCGAGCAATCTTAATTGATACGAAATCGGTTTGGGGGTGTCTTCTTTGCCGACATAGTCAAAGACGTGATCGCGATACGCCTCATCTTTTAGATCAGCCAAATACGCTCCGTATTTGCCCCATAAAATTTCTTGCACGGCCGGAATATCATGCGTCATCAGGTCAGACACCCAGAAGCTACCGCCCGGCTTAAGTGCATTGTAGAACTTGGTAAACATCAGCTCCCACTGCTCGTCGGTTCGCAAATGGTGCAACGTAGCGGCCGCGGTGATGATGTCAAATTTGCTCTCCCCTAAATCTAGCTCGCGCATGTCTGACTGATGGGTTGTGACCGTTGCGTCGCTTACGGCCGAAATGCGTTCAACTGCCCGATCCAACATCGGCCGACTCAGGTCGATGAGATCAATCGTTTTGATATTGGGGAGCTTTTCCAATAGCTTGAGCGTGTAGTTGCCAGCCCCACAGCCCACATCCAGAATGGCGGTGGCTTGGGGATGGTGAGCAGTGGCTCCGGCCGAAATAATCTCCAGCGTTAGGGGGGCATCTACGGTAGATGATTGCCCCGTTTGCAAGACAGAAAAGCGTTCAACATCGTTGTCGAACCGGTGTTTAATTTCTTCAACAGTCGATTTTTGGGTCATGGGGCGATTATAGCCAGCGGCCGGGAGAAAGTGAAGAGACCTGTCAGGTCTTGGGGGCAGAATTAAACTGTTCTCCGACTTTTAGTTAACGATTAGCCATCAAAAGTGAAAGATTGATGGCGGTTTGGGTATAATCCGACCTCCATGGCAGTGAAAGCAGACGGATTCGCTGGTCGGAGAAGAACCGCTTGGATGGTTGTCCTTCTCGCCTTTGCGATTTTTATCGCTATTGCGATATCAATTCCCCTCCTAATCTCATCCCTGATCCGGCAAAGTGTACGGCCGATGACCTCGGTTGCTATCTCGAATCAAGGGTCGCTCGCGTTGGTAGAAACCAACGGGGATAGTTCCGCCATCCTTGAAACCGAAAACGGAATGCTGGTGAACTGGGGGGACAACTTGATCACACAGTCTGCTGACAATGGGACCATCGTGATCACCCATCCTGAAACGGAAGAGTTGATCTTTCGAGGGCAGATCTATGCCAATACCACGCTGGTTTTGAACGAAGCTACTACCCCGCGCTACGAGGTCAATACTCTGCCAGATGAGGTGAGCCTAGAACTCAAACACGGCCGGATGCGAGTCACACTGCCCCAAGAAAAAGAACCGATCACCTATTTGCTAGACGTGCCACAAGGGCAGATCGAGCTATTTGGCCCCGGTCAGTTTGCCGTTGTCGCCTCCGAAGAAGAAACGCAAGTGTCTGTTTTTGAAGGGGTGGCTAAATTGACCAGTAGCGGCTCGGTCCTCGATTTATCGCGAAGCGAACGGGCGATTTTAATGGAGGGGGTGGCTCCAGATGGCCCGTATGCCACATCGCGCAACTTGATCACAAACGGCTCGTTTAATGCTGGCCTAGATCACTGGATTGCTCAAGATTGGCTGATTGAACTGGCTGATCAACCGACGGGCGAAACAAAAAACGAGACGTTTACGGGTGATAATTCGATCCGCTTTATCCGGAACGGAGTAGGGGCGGCCGAGACCGCCATCCGTCAAACGATAGACGAAGATGTAACTGATTTTGAGCTACTTGAGCTGGTGATGACCCTGCGCATTCATGGGCAAACGCTGTGGGTGTGCGGCACCGTAGGCAGTGAATGTCCGCTCATGGTTCGGTTGGAATATGAAGATGAATTGGGGATTGTGCGCACTTGGGAGCAAGGCTTTTTTGCAGACGGTAATGTGTCAGAATCGAGCCCGGATAGTTGCCAAACCTGTGTATTGCCCTCTAGTCGGCATCAGCGTGTGCAACCCGGCCGGGTTATTGCTGAAGAAATCGATTTGAACGAGGCCTTGCAAGGGTTCCCCCCAAGCCAGATACGCAGTATTTCCGTCTCTTCGGCCGGGCATGCTTTTGATGCAGAAGTTTTTGATATTGCGCTCAACGCCCGTGAGTAAGGTTAACCGAATTGCCTAAGCGACTTCTAGGGGGCCAAACAACACGTTGCCTGTTGCATTATGGTCTTCGCTTAAGAAAAACTGAGTGGTGAGCTTTCTCAATTCAGCAATACTGATGTCCCCGTCTGCATCCAAATCTAGCCCTGCATAGATCATGGCGGCCGTATCCAACCTTAAGCCAACGGTCAAGTAGAAATCTTCAAATTCGTCCGCACTCAACATCCCGTTTGCATTGCTGTCAAACGCGCCGAACAATGAATCGCTTAGCCCGTTAATGACATCGATAAAGGTTTCTTCATCCTGCATCAGGTTATCGAAGAATTCAGAAAATTCCTCAAAGGTCAGCTGATCATCCTGATTTTTGTCTGCCATGGTGGTCATGGCGAGCCACAGGCCATAAATCCCGTTGTGGAATTCTGTGTAGCCAGCGTCGGTTTTAGCCCACCCTTTGCGTTGGGCGCAGGCTTCGATGATCGCTTCAAAATCGGCCGAATTGATTTGGCCGTTGTGGTCCGCATCGAACATATGGAAAAAGTTGGGGAGTTTAATAAGCTGTAGTTCGGATAACACAAAAATCTCCTTGTAGAAAAGACGCTACCGGTATATTTGGCTTGACGGGTGATGAGGCTCAATGGTGATGATACACCGATTGCTCAGCTTTTGGGCTGAGACATTAGGTCGATATAGTAGAGATTGGGTGAAAATTTATGCGTGTAGGACGTGGTAGGTCATGATGCTGAGGGCAACATGTACGTTAAGGCTTAATCCCTTGCCGTACATCGGCATAAAAACGGCCGCATCACATTCGGCCAGAGTTGCTTTGGTCACCCCATGATCTTCATGCCCTACAACTAAGGCTACCCGTTCTGGGAAATCATACTCGTGGTACGGTTGAGCCCCCTGCGCCAGTTCAACCGCTACAACGTGATACCCATCCTTTTTGAGCTTTTTAATTGCTTCGGCCGCATCTTCTTCATAGCGCCAATTGACTCGGCCGGTTTTCCCTCGGCCGACCTTTTCTATGGTTGGATGGGGCGGTGTGGGGGTGATGCCGGTTAAAATCAACTCACTTAGCCCAGCCCCATCAGCTAACCTAAACACCGAGCCCACATTTACTGGATATTCAACCGATTGCAGGACGGCCGCAACCTCTCGCTTTTGAGGATTTTTTCGTTTGTAGTCACGCACAAAGCGTTTGAGATCTGTACCGATTAAAGGTTTCATTTGTCTAAATTAGACGGCCCACCGGGCCGTCTCTACACGGTTGTAATTTGTAGAGACGTGCCGTCGACGCGTCTCTGATGATTGTTTCAATACTGCCCCAATTCTTCAGCCCGCCAACGGCTAAAGCGGACTATTTCTACACCTTTATCTTTACGCAACGCTCGAAACGGGTTCATATGCTCCTTTTGACCGTGTGCTTTTAGGTTTTCAACCGTGTCCCACTCTTCATACACATGGATCAGGTTTTCATCTTTTAGATCGATGCTGAAGTGGTAAGCCACCACCCCTTCATCGTTGGCCCAAGTTGCATCTTGCAGCGTATGTAGTGCTTGTAAAATTTCGTCGCGACCTTCGGCCGGAATGCGTAATGTGCCGCCTAAAACGATCATGCTGATTTTCCTTCTAGCTCTTTTGCCAAGCGTTCTTTTTGGACAGCCTTGATTTCAGCCCAAGTGCGGCCGTTTTCAATTCCGTCGATCCGCTCACCATATTTGGTGACAGCCCGTTCAAACACTTTCTCTAGATCAATTTTACCTTCTTTTTCAAGCGAGGTTAACAGATTTAGGTAGTCCCACAGCACATCGCCTAATTCTTCCTCAAGGTGGGGCTGTCGGCCGGAGCTAAGTTCTGCTTTGACTTCTTCCAGCTCTTTTCCAATCTCCAGCAGGTAGGTTTCACTGCCGTTGTACCATGCATTTTGTTGGTCAATGGCGTTTTTACGGCCGACGATTTTGAGGAGTTCAGATAGATTTGGCATGATATTTTGTAGGGGCTATGACATTCGCATGAAAAACTTGGCAAGAATAAACAACTAACAGCGAATGTCTCGCCCCGTTCAGAAAGATTGGTATATCGGGGCGAGACAATTTATGATTCTTGATAGCATGCTGAACCAATTGCCATTAAATTGTCGTAGCCCCTACTTGCTTTCCAACCCTTTGGCATATTCAACAAAAAACCCAATCGCATCAGGATTTCGCATGGCGCCAACATTGGCCGCTTTGCCGACGTCCATGCCGAGCAAAATTTTGCGCACCGGCACTTCCATCTTCTTGCCACTGAGCGTGTACGGTACTTCGTCGATCACAACCATCTCGTTCGGAATGTGGCGCGGCGAAACATCAGAACGCAATTTGCCTTTGATCCGTTTGATCAAGTCTTCATCAAGCACAGCCCCATCCCGCAAAACCAAAAACAGCGGCATAAACGACTCACGGCCGACAAATTCAAGGTCGATAATCAGACTGTCCATCACCTCATCAAACGACTCAACCGCCTGATAGATTTCACTGGTCCCCATGCGGATACCCTGCCGGTTGATCGTGCTGTCGCTCCGGCCGTAGATGATGCATCCGCCACGCTCGTTAAAGCTGATCCAGTCGCCGTGCCGCCATTTACCCTCAAACATTTCGAAATAGCTCGATTTATAGCGGGCCATCTCCGCATCCCCCCAGAAAAAGAGGGGCATAGACGGCATTGGCTCTGCGATGACCAACTCGCCTACTTCGTTTAGGACCGGTTCCCCCGCGTCGTTCCAAGCCTG
>JAHDGV010000401.1 GCA_020631655.1 Chloroflexota bacterium
TCGCTTGGGCTTTAGGAGCCGCTTCGTTCATGGTGACCACGTCACCGTTGATATAGATTTGTTTTGACATGTTTAGCTTTTGGCTGTCAGCTATTAGCTGTTAGCTTTTTGATCTCCTTTTATTAATCGATTGTCTGGCCAGCAAGGCAAATTGAGTGCGGCGATTTTTATTCGTCAATCGTCATTCGTCAATCGACAATTGTTTTAAGCTTCGTAGACTGTCCGGCCACCGATGACGGTCCGTAGCACTTTAATATCTTTAATTTTTAGCGGATCGCAGGTCAACATATTGTCAGAGCAAATGGCAAAATCAGCCAGTTTGCCCACTTCCAAACTCCCTTTGATATCTTCTTCAAAACTGCACCACGCCGTATCAATCGTAAACGCTTTGAGCGTCTCGTACGGGGTCAACCGTTCATCCGGCCCCAGCGTCTCGCCCGAACGGGTGTGCCGATTAACGGCCGTGTGCATCGTAAACCACGGATCGATAGGAGTCACCGGGAAGTCGCTGTGCATCACGCTTTTGAGCCCTTTGCGCAACGACGAGGCTAACGGGTCGATGCGTGCCGCACGCTCCGGCCCCATAAAGATATTTTTGTGCCGGTCGCCCCAATAGTAAACGTGGTTGATAAAGTAGCTGGGAATCACCCCCAGCACTTTCATCCGATCAATATGGTGATCATGCGCCATTTGGCAGTGGATCAGCATGTGGCGAGTGTCTTCGCGCGGATGGGCCTCTTGCGCCAGCTCCATCGCTTGAATCACAGACTCAATCGCCGCGTCTCCGTTGCAGTGCACCACAATATGATCTCCATTTTTTTGGTGATGGATAAAGCGCTCGTTCAGAAACTCTTGAGTATGAATCGATTGGCTCCGATGCCCCGGCCGGGTGTGATAATCATCCAAAAGCCAGCCGGTAAATCCCTGAATCGACCCATCCTGAAAATATTTAACCCCGCCAACCCGGCAGTAGTCAGAGCCATAGCCTCGGCCGACGCCTAGCTCCACATATTTGTCGTACACCTCGTGCAACACGGCGGTGTAGATGCGGATGTTCAATTCACCGGCCGCTTCCAACTCGCGACAGACTTCAAAAAACGGCCGCTCCGTGTTTGCCAGGCCAATCGCCGCATCGTGCGTCCCGGTTAACCCGTATGAGTTGAACTTGGCGACTTGCTTCACAAATAGATCTTTGTACTCGTCACGCGTCGGCATCGGTAGATGTTGGCGCACGGCAAACGCGGCCGTCTCCATAAGCAAGCCGCTTGGGCTTCCATCTTCTTCATGATGAATCGTGCCACCCTGTGGGTCCGGCGTTTCGGCCGTGATGCCTGCGATCTCTAATGCTCGCGTGTTGACATAGCTCAGATGCCCACTCACATGGCTCACAAAAATTGGATGCTCGGTTGAAATCGCATCTAAATCATGGCGGGTTAGATGGCGCATTTCAGCGATGGCGGTGTCATCAAACCCAAATCCCTGCACCCATGTGCCGGGCTCTTTCCCTGCCATCCGTTCAGAAACGGCGTTCAAAACATCTTCGATTGTGTTACACGTCACCGAACTACAGTTGGCGTGTGACGTCCAGATCGCCCCGATTGAGATGTGGTTGTGGGATTCGATCAGGCCGGGAATGACCGTTTTACCTCCCATATCAACCACGGTGGCATCATCACCACCCCATGCTTTAACCTCGGCGTTGCTCCCGATTACTGCGATTTTGTCTCCGGCAACCCCAATCGCCTCGGCTTCTGGAGCCGCTTCGTTCATCGTGATAATGTTTCCGTTGATATAGATTTGTTTTGACATTTTTCCTCTCGTAGGGGTGAGATACCGCTTGATTGGAATCCTTGCTTAGGAAATCTAATTAAGGGATCTCACCCGGCGGTATACAAACAAGTTGGTTACACCGCAAAATTTTGCCATGCCAACGGGCGAGATCCGCCAGCAATTCGCATGCAAGCATAGATGGCTCGAGCGTATCTCGCCCCTGGCCCAAAATCACTCCACAGCCACCAAATGCCCCGGCCCGACCTCTTTCATCGTCACCAATTCAGGCGACTCACCGGCCGGCCAAATCGGGCTAGGGATTTCACCCGTCAACATCGGCCGATCTTTGCGCTGTTTGGGATCCGCAATCGGCACGGCCGAGAGTAGCTTTTGCGTGTACGAATGGACCGGATTGGCGAAGATCTCTTGCCGAGGACCGATCTCAACGATCTGCCCCAAATACATCACCGCCACCCGATGGCTGATCCGCTCAACCACCGCCATATCGTGCGAAATAAACAGAAACGACAGCCCAAGGTCCTGCTGTAGATCAAGCATCAGATTGATCACCTGCGCCTGAATCGATACGTCGAGGGCTGAAACCGCCTCATCCGCAATCAGCAGTTTGGGGTTCAGCGCCAACGCTCGGGCGATACAGATCCGTTGCCGTTGCCCGCCCGAAAATTGATGCGGGAACAAGTTTTGATGGCTCTCATCCAATCCGACCTGTTTAAACAATTTGGCCACCCGCTCCCGAATCTCAGCGTTGGAGCCAGTTTTGTGAATGTGCATCGGCCGGGCAACCGAATCACCCACGCGACGACGTGGGTCCAAGCTAGCAAATGGATCTTGGAAGATCATCTGCATCTGTTGCCGATGTTCCCGCATTTCAGCCCGGCTAAGATGGGCGATTTCAACCCCGTTGAGCTTGACGCTCCCGGCCGTCGGTTCATGCAACTTCATGATCACATTGGCCAGCGTCGATTTGCCACAGCCGCTCTCCCCCACAACCGCCAGCGTTTCACCGGGGATAATCTGGAGCGACACATTTTCTACCGCATGGACCTTGGCCCCACCAGCCAGCGGGAATTTTTTATACAGATCGGTGACTTCAAGCAGAGGCTTGACATCGTAATCGGGCACTTTTTCAACCGGTAACGCTTCAAGCGCATCGTCAACGAGCTGAAATTTAACCGGCACCTTGCTTTCAGCCATGCTCCCCAAGCGGGGGACGGCTTGTAACAAGGCCTGCGTGTAGGGCTCTTCCGGCCGGTCGAAAATGTCAAACACGTCGCCGCTTTCGACCAGCTTGCCGTGGTTCATCACCAGCGCCCGATCCGAAATTTCAGCCACAACCCCCATGTCGTGGGTGATCATAATCACGGCCGTGCCGGTCTCTTCTTGCAGTTCCCGCATCAGCCCTAAAATTTGGGCTTGGATGGTGACGTCCAAGGCGGTAGTTGGTTCATCTGCGATCAAAATCGCCGGACCACACGACAGCGCCATCGCAATCATGACCCGTTGCCGCATCCCGCCTGAAAGTTCATGCGGATACTTTTTCAACTGCTTTTCCGCTTCAGGAATCCGCACCCGTTTGAGCATGTCGAGCGCCCGCTGTTGCGCCTCGGCCCGACTCGCGTTTTGATGCAGAATGATCGCTTCCATGATCTGATCACCCACCGTGTAGACCGGGTTCAGGCTGGTCAGCGGCTCCTGAAAGATCATCGAAATATGGTTGCCCCGAATGGAACGCATCACTCGTTCAGGCTGTTGCACAAGGTCAATCACGCTCCCATCATCCTGATGGAGCAGAATTTCACCGTTGGTAATCCGGCCGCGTGAGCCCAGCGCCACCAGCCGCATGATCGACATCGCCGTCACGCTTTTGCCAGAGCCGGATTCCCCCACAATCGCCAGCGTTTCGCCATGATGCAGATCGAAAGAGACGTCATTAACGGCCGTAAAGCTACCAAATTGAACAGTTAGATTTTTGACTTGGAGGATTGGAGTTTTCGTCATCAGCTTTTTGCTTGGATCACCCATTTATTTATTTCATCGAGCATTTTTTTATTATCTTCAAGCACTGGGAAGTCAGCTTCTTTTACCGTGTTCCCTTGCCCCATTTGAAAGCTAACATGAAAGTTTTCCGCTAATTTATCGCACTTAACATATGCCATTGGATTATGTCGTTGTCTTCGGTCACCATAATCGTTAAATGCACTAATGCCTAATGAAGTAAGAGAAGTGCTTGGATACAGAGTCTTACTTATTTCGGTTAGTTGAATTTCTGTGACCAATTCTTGCATGCACTTCATCGCTACGGGCCATGAATCCATAAAGTCTTGATAGAAGCCAACCATCGTTTCCCACTGCTGTTCTGGTTCAAGATCAGCTCGTCCCATAACTGTTTAAAATCCCTTCTTATTTTGAAAGAAGTCTACTTTTCCAAGTCGTCTAAACGCCCTTCAACTTTTGTGATCGCCCCATGGGTAAACCAAAACTGAGCCAAGATTCCAACGGCCGCGCCGATCCCACCGATCCAAACCATCACGCCGCTACCGCTGTTGGCCCCGATCACCAATAAAATAATGCAAATCGCGGCTCCCAATGTCGAAAGCGCCATATCCGCATGTCCAGTTTCTGATGTTATTTTTTTATCTTCCATAACTTTTCCTTCTTTAAACCTTTAGACGCCCCAGCGGGGCGTCTCTACATGATTGAAACAACTTCGTAGAGACGTGTCGTCAGCGCGTCTAATTTATCTATCCCGCAATTTCGGATTAAACGCCACATTCAACCCATCCCCAATCAAACTGATACTCAAAACGGTGATGAAGATAAAAAATCCCGGCAGTGCCACCGTCCACCACGCATCGAGGATGTACGGCCGGTTAAACCCGATCATCGATCCCCACGTCACCACGTTGGGGTCACCCAATCCCAAAAAGCTGAGCCCCGCCTCAAACAGGATGGCGGCACCCACAATCAGCGTCGCATTGACGATGAGGGGTGGCATCGCATTGGGCAAAATCACCTTCCAAATAATCTCTGTATCGTTGGCCCCCATCGCCCGTTCAGCCTGAACATATTCAAGATTTTTGATCT
>JAHDGV010000030.1:0-7141 GCA_020631655.1 Chloroflexota bacterium
AGAAGGACGGCCGCTAGCCCAGCAATCGGTACGGCCCACCAAGCTGAAAAGCAGAGCAAGTAACGCAATTTGGGATACGGAAACGTACTCACCATTAGCAAAGCGACCGCGGCCACGATAATCAACAGTGAAATAGCTGACAAGTCGCTGTTTGTTAGGTAGAGCAAAACGACGAACCCCGCCATCGCCGTTGTAGGTATCCCCTCAAAAAAGTCAGGATTTGACTCGCTGGTGTTAAAGCGGGCCAAGCGGATGGCGCTCATCAGGCCGGGGAGCACAGCGACGGTCGCGACTGCCAGCCACCAATCGGTTGCCATCGGCAACAGCCAGTTCCACACTAGCCACGAGATCGCAACCCCAAACGCCACCATGTCTGCCAGTGAGTCAAGCTGTGCCCCAAACGGAGACAAAACTTCCCACCTACGAGCCAAACTGCCGTCAAATGCATCGAGCGTAGCCCCAATAATCAAGCAAATCGCCCCGGCCGTCAGGTTGCCGTACGCCACAAGCGCAATTGAGAGCAAGCCGAAAAATAGGTTCCCCAACGTGACGGCGCTTACCACATAAAACTGTAATTTCGATTTAGGAGATTCGGTCATTCGTCTAAGTATGATTCATCATACTTTTTATCTTAACCGAGGAATTAATTCCTCGATGACTACGATTCAATTCCGGGAAAGAGGGATTGTTGCTGAGGGCCACCGGCCGCATTGTCCGGCATGGTAATGCCCATGTGTTTGTAGGCTTTTTGGGTTGCAACCCGGCCGCGAGCGGTACGAGCGATAAATCCGAGCTGCAGCAAATAGGGTTCAACGACATCCATAATCGTATCCCCTTCTTCACTAATCGACGCGCCAATCGTTTCCAGACCAACCGGCCCGCCGTTGAAATTGTCAATGATAGAAGAGAGAACGCGCCGATCTAGATCATCGAGGCCCAAGCCATCGATTTCGAGCAAATCAAGCGCCGCCTGCGCCGTTGCAAGATCAATCGACCCATCACCCTTAACTTGGGCGTAGTCACGTACCCGACGCAACATGCGTAGTGCCACACGGGGTGTCCCACGGGAGCGCCGCGCGATTTCCACAGCGCCGTCTTCTACGATGCTGGTCTCTAAAATGCGTGAACCACGCGTCACGATCTGAGTAATTGACTCCACATCGTAAAAATCCATGCGATACAGAGCACCAAAACGAGCCCGCAACGGAGCGGTTAACAGGGCCAAGCGGGTTGTCGCACCGATCACGGTAAAGCGAGGCAGTTTAAGCCGGACATTTTTTGCTCCCGGCCCTTTACCCACCACAATGTCAAGCACAAAGTCTTCCATCGCTGGGTATAAAATCTCTTCGACCGCCCGGCCGAGCCGGTGAATTTCATCGATAAACAAAATATCGCCCGCACGCAGATTGGTCAGAATCGCGGCCAAGTCTCCGGCCCGTTCAATGGCTGGCCCGGCCGTAATGCGAATATTGACCCCCATCTCGTTGGCAATAATATGCGAGAGTGTCGTTTTGCCCAGCCCAGGTGGCCCGTGAAACAGCACATGATCAAGTGGCTCCTCTCTTTGCTTGGCTGCCTCAATCAAAATTTCAAGATTGGCTATTAGTTTTTTCTGTCCGGTAAAGTTGCTTAAGGACTGCGGCCGTAAAAGATTGTCTAAATCTTCCGGCTTTTTCTCCCCCGAAATCTCTCTGTCAGCCTGTTTGGGCGCAGGCGCATTTTGCTTGGGCGTCGATTTTTCGATCATATGTGCTGTATTATAGCTGGCTTTTAGCTTTTAGCTATTGGCCCTTGACATTTCGCTTTCAGCCACAGATTCGGCGGATTTACGCGGATATAAAAAATATCCGCGCAAATCTGCTTGTTTCTGGCGCCAAAATATTAAGCAATTTTGCTTTTGCCAGCACGGCAACAGAGCCTAATCATCCGGCACATTCTTATACACAATTTCGCCCGCGATGATGGTTTTCTGCACAAACCCATCACTGCTTAACAGCACAATATCCGCATCTGCACCAACGGCTAGCACCCCTTTTTCTGGGGCCAGCCCCAAGGCCTCGGCCGGATTGTGTGTTACCATCGGCACCACTTGCTCAACAGGCAGATCTACATAGGCCATTACGTTGCGCACAGCCACATCCAACGTCAGCGTACTGCCAGCCAGCGCACCCGATTCGGTCCGAGCCACCCCATCCTGCACCACAATTCTGGCTCCGCCTAGCTCATACTCCCCATCAAGTTTGCCCGTGGCCGACATCGCATCGCTGATCAGCACAACTTTGTCCAGCCTTTTGGCTTTGATCAGCAATTTGACTGCGGCCGGATGCACATGCACCCCATCGGCAATCAGCTCCACAAAAAAATCATCATCGGCCAAAGCGGCCCCAACCATTCCCGGCCGTCTGTGATGCAAGCCGGTCATCGCGTTAAACGTGTGGGTCACCTGTGTGATTCCCCAGCTTTTAGCCAGCATCATTTGCTCATACGTGGCACCGGTATGCGCGGCCGAAAATCTGATGCCGTGCTCCAAGCCAGCCTCTACCAAAGGCTGTGCGCCATCTAACTCAGGGGCCAAAGCGATTAGTTTAACCACGCCGAATTCAAACCACTCGCGATACTCGGCCGGGTCTGCCGTGCGCATTAAATCAGGGGATTGGGCACCACAAAAGTCAGGATTTAAATAGGGTCCTTCAACATGCACACCTAGCGGTTGGGCTACATCCGCCGGTAAATTGGCCTGCGCCACATTGTTAATAGCGGCCAAAATCGCTGGTGCAGACTGGGTCATCGTGGTGGGCAGATAGCCGGTTACCCCATGCTGGGCCAAAAATCGGCCGATGATTTCTAATGCCTCCGGCGTCCCGTCCATCATGTCAGCTCCGTTCACCCCGTGAATGTGCGTATCAATAAAACCGGGGCAAACCAAAAGCCCGGCCGCATCAATAACCTTATCTTGCTGACTTATGGTTGGGTTTTGGCCGATGGCGCTTATCTGGCCACCTTGAATCGTTAAAGCACAATCATCCAAGACCCCAGAGGGCGTCAAAACCCGGCCGTTGATGATGTGCGTTTGGGTCACGATTAAACCGACTCTCCCAATTTGATCGCTTCAAACAGCTTCACTCGATTTAGCAGGGCAGATACCGCTCCTAGCACAACGCCGTACAAAATCGTAAATAAAATCACGATCTGCCAAACGGAATTCCAAGAGATTTCGACCAAGTACGGCGGCACCAATTCGGCCGATGTCTCCCCCACTTGTAAAAACGGAATAAAGGCGTAGCTCACCACAATCCCCATAACAGAGCCGAGCAATAGACCCGATCCCATCAACAGCGCTAACTCCCATCCCAGCAATTGAATTAGCACCCTGAACGGCAAGCCGATTGAACGCAAAACGCCCAACTCAACCGTCCGCCTGCGGAACGAGAAGAACATGTATAAGAAGAAGCCGATGACGGTAAGCACAACGGCCGCGACAAAGCCAATGGATAGCAATCCAAATAGACCTTGCCGTGCGGGGCGTGTCTGCTCATCTAAAATAATTGAAAATGGCTCATCCCACGTACTGCCAACAATTCGACGGTCGAGCAGGTCTACGCGCAATCTTTCATCATCTAACCGGCCATCTGTATTCATTAGTAGCCGATAGGGAAACTCAGCTCCAACTTGCTCGAACAGAACGTCTAATCGGCCGACGACGATTTCACTATCTGTGCCGGGGTACCACGTTGGGAAAAGGTCAAAAGAGCCGCTAATGACCGAATCAAGCTGAACCAGCCCTCCCTCTAAATTAACAACGATGTTCAAGCGATCCCCGGCCGCCAGATTATGCTGTTCCAAAAATGTCTCTGAAACCAGAACACCCCCGTCAGCCAAGGCCATGCTGTTCATGAGCGTGCCTAACCGATAGCGAGAGAAGTCTTCACGCCAGTAACCGATTTCCGGGAACGTATCATAATCAATCCCGATAAATTCAACCTCTTCTCTTGGCTCATTCCCTTCGCCCAAAAACGCGGTGGCCGGATACTGCCCGATACGGGTGGCCTGATCGATCCCATCCACATTTTCATATTCCGAAACGGGCAAGAAAATATAAGCGTCTGAGACACTATCATCTTGACTCACAAAACCACCAAACCGTTCTTCATCACCAAACGGATTTGGGGTTGTGAACAGATTGAGGTCGGCCCCGATTTTGTACCACGTTTGATCAAACAGCTGTAGGTCCATCGTGCGGGCCAACGATGCAGTGTAAATAGACAAACTGACGGTGACGGTAAGCAGGATAAATGGGGTGATGAAGAATGAAGTGGTGCGTGAAAGATTACGTGTTGCCTGCAACAGGCCGATGCTGTCTGTGAAAACGAGCAGTCGGCTGGCCGCTTCCATTAAAACGGGCAGAATGCGCAATACCAGCAAACAGGCGGCCAAGATGACCAAAGCGGGCAGCAAAAACAGCAGTGGGTTTTCAAAAATATTAGCCTGACTAATCCCGTTTGCTAAATCTAACTGTCGGATGCCAAGAAACGCGGCGACCAGCAAAACTAGATCTAAATAGGTGCGTTGCCACCAAGGCCTTTGCAAATCACGGGCCTGTGATTCCCGGTAAGAAACGATGGTGTAACCGGCCGCCGTGCGCATGGGCCAAACGGCGATAAACAAAAATAGCAAAATGGTGCCGATCCCGAACCACCACGCCCACGGAACAAACAAAACGCGTAAAGTCGTATCGGCCGAAAAGTCTAAAAAGCTTCGAACTTGCCCCATTGCTCGGGTGAATGCCCATGCTAAGCCACTACCCACGGCCAAGGACACAAGGCCGATAATCGCCCCCTCGAGCAAGAAGCGGGCCAGCAACTGCCAAACTCGTTCACCACGGCTCCGCATGATGGCCGTCTCGTTGCGCCGTTCGTCCACGACCAAGCCAACCACCAAGCTTAAAAAGGCGAAGGCCAATGCCAATGTTGGCACATTAAACGCCAGCAGTTGAAAGGTTAAGCCACGGGCATCTCGGCCGTATCCCTCAAAAGAACCGGCCGGTGATTGGAGCGGTCCAGCCTCTGGCAACAGATCGCCCACTCGGGCATCAACCCGATTAGCTCCTGACAGCAACCGATCCACTTGGGCCGTGGTGATGCGGCTACCGTCTAAAACCAGATACCAAGCTGCTAAATAAATTTCGTCCGACAGTGTCTCAGCAATTGTGCCGGTCCACGTTTCATCAGGCACGATAAAGCGATCGTAGTAGCTATCAGGCGCATACAGCCAATAGGCATCTGTCTCGTCAATCGGCTTCCAAATGCCAGCAATTCGAACAGGGATTGTGATCGGCTTGCCCAATTCACTGCGCAGATCATAGGTTAAATATTCGACCCCCACCTGCAAATCAAACTCGGCCGCCAACGTGTCACGAACGAGCACTTCAACCAAGCCTTCACCACTAGCCACATTGGGCCAATTGCCGTCGATAATATCGATATAATTTTCAATGTCGCTGGTCGTCGAAAATTTGACAATTTCAAGCCCAAAGCGCCGCTCCGTCACCCGTGGTACATCGGCCGGGAATAGACGGAAGTCACCCGTCTCAAAGTGGGTCACCTGCTCCTCAGCGCTTAGACCCAAATCATTTGCACCTTGTGTCAGCAAATATTCGGTGATTTCAGCAACATCTGGTTGCTCAACAGGGCCGTGCCACGCTCCCACATAGTTGTACAAATAGGCAAACGGTGGTCGATTGTTTCGTTCGGTTTGGTTGGCAAGACGGGACTCTAGCAGGCGAAAGTTAACCGCATCAGCATACATCGGCACAGACATCGTCAGCGCCACAGAAATTGACAAGCCTAAAATGATGGCCAAGGTCATCACCGGCCGAGCAATGAGCCGTTTAAAGGTGAGGGTAAGAATGCCGCTTAGCATGAGAAAAAGTATGAAGTAAGAAGTTTTAAGTAAGAAATGAACTCAATCCGCTTCTCACTTGCCACTTTCTACTTATCACGGACCTATGGTCCAATCACCTGCTGACCGGCCGAAACATTGCCCAAAATTTCAACACGCCCATCCCCTTGCAATCCTTTCTGAACGTCAACGCGTCTTTCCCTGTTCTCCTCAAGAACCACCACAAATGTCCGGCCGTTAAACTCCCGAATCGCTTCAGCCGGAAGCCATAGAGCGTTATTGTTTTGATCCAGTTGCAAGGTTACCGCAACCAGCTCGCCCACTCTTGCATCATCCAAAATCGAAACATCATCTGGCAAGATGCGAACCGCGTTGTCCTGATCGTCAAAACCGAAATTGTTACCCCCGGTGCTGTACGGATAGGGCAATCTAACAATCGATCCGTTAATCACTTCCTCTGGGTCAGAAGAAAACGTCATTTCAACCAGCATCCCTTCAGCCATGCGCTCAAGCTGTTCACTCCGCAACGCGGCCGAAATCGATGCATCATCAACTTCACCCAACTGACCAACAATGGCCACCGGCTGTTCCGCCTCGACGCGTGTGCCAGGGCCGGCCGCGAGTGCTAGCACCACCCCGTCGGCCGCAGACAAAACAGACCGTATTTCAGTCTGTTCAGCCAGCTCGCTGATCTGCAACTGCAAATTAAAAATTTCTGATGTGATGACTCCGTCTGGGTCAACGGCCCGATTTACCCGTGACAGCTCTGACTCTGCCAGATCAACTTTCCGTTGCAACAGGTCCAGCTGTTGTTGGCTTGCATCGGCCGGAGCAAGCTCAAGGTCCAGCTGAGCAATTTCCAGCTCAAGCGTTGCTCGTTCAATCTCAGCCGCCAAATCCGCTTCAGCATCATCTAAAACCGCCTGCCGCGCATCGATTTCACTTTGCAACAGGGCGATCTGTTCTTCTTGATCGCTAAAGTCAAAGCGAGCGATCCGATCACCCTGAGCCACAAAATCCCCCACAGCCACATCTAAGTCAGAGATGACACCACTGATCGGGGACAAAGCTTCTGATTCCAAACGCGGAGACACTCGGGCCGAAAACGTGAGCCGCTCAGTCACAACCCCTTCTTCAATTGTGTAGATGGGTGGTGCAACCGCTTGGGATGTCGGCACCAGCGTAGGTTCTGTGGCGGGGTTAAATCGCCGTGGGCCGGTTACAGGTCCATAGCCACAGGCGG
>JAHDGV010000030.1:7241-28619 GCA_020631655.1 Chloroflexota bacterium
CCCAGCTCCGGGTAAAAATTGAGCCTCTTGCCCGTCATCGGTGCCCAACGGAATTTGTTCCATCGAGCGTGGCCACGTGTAGCGCAAAACGCCTTCAAAATCATGGTCACCAAACAGGACATCAGCCACACCGTTTCCTTCGGTGCCTGGCAACCAGCCTGCAATTAGGCCATCAACTTCGTCTACCCAATCCGAAACAATGATTGGTCGGCCGGATAAGACCATCACAACTAGTTTGTCACAGTTCTTCCGTACTCGGCGGATCATTTCGACCTGCTCTTTTGGCAAGTGCAAATCAGAGCGGTCCCCCATGCCTTCGGCGTACGGCTCTTCACCTACAACCACAAAGGCGGTTTCAACTTTCACGTTGCCAAAGTTACCGTCTTCGTCATAAACGATTTCAGCCGTCTCACCAACCTGATCCCGGATGCCTTCTAAAATTGTTGTTCCGGGTGTGATGGCTCCAGAACCACCCATCCACTCGATGGTCCAACCGCCACACTGCAAGCCAACATTGTCTGCATGTTCACCCGCAATCAATAAACCGGCCGAGTCTTTGGCAAACGGCAATGCATTTTCGTTTTTAAGGCAGGTCATCGATTTACGAACAGCTTCACGCGCCAGTTCACGGTGCTCAGCACAGCCAACTTCCAAAAGTGGGGTGTCACAAATCGGATTTTCAAATACGCCCATCATGATTTTTGTGCGCAAAATCCGACGAACCGCGTCATTGATTCGGCTCAGCGGCACATCACCTTTATTTACCGCTTCGGTTAGCGTATCGATGTAACGGGTGTAGTTAAACGGCACCATATTCATGTCGATACCAGCGTTAATGCAGGCAACAACGGCCGTGTAAAAGTCTTGGTCTATCTGGTCGATCGCTTCCCAGTCTGTTACAAGGAATCCGTTAAAGCCCATCTCACCTTTCAAAACTTCGGTTAGAAGATATTTTTGAGCGTGCATTTTGAATCCGCCCCAAGATGAGTAGCTAACCATGATGTTCATGGTGCCTTCAGCAATCGTTGCCGCGTATGGTGGCAAATGTTCCCGACGCAGGGTTTCCTCGTCGATGTCGCTAACCCCTTGGTCGATTTGCCAAGCACCAATTTTGAGCAGATCCATCATGAATTCGCCCACTTTGGCGTTTGCCAGGGTAGGGTCACTTTCGATCATTTCCCATTCTTCGGCCGTGATGCGGGTTGAAGATCCCCAAGATGCAGCACCGTCACCTACAAAATGTTTGACAGATGGCAAAACGCCGGTAGTCATATCTCCACCGATTAACCCGCGTACATACGCAGATGCCATTTCTGAAATCATGGCTGGATCTTGACTAAATCCTTCGTAGCTACGCCCCCAGCGCAGGTCAAGGGGTAAAGAGACGGCCGGGGCAAAGTTCCACCGAACACCGGTTGCCTTCATTTCTTTCGCCGTTGCGGCCGCAATTTTCTCGACCAAATCAACGTCGCCAGCAGCACCTAATCCAACATTATGTGGAAAGATGGTGGCTCCCACACAGTTGTTGTGGCCGTGCACGCAGTCTGAGCCATAAATCAGCGGAATGCCCAAACGGCTTTCAAGTGACTCTTCGATAAATCCGTTGACCATATCACGCCAATTCTGCGGCGTGTTTGGCTCTGGATTACCGCCGCCACCACTTAGAATCGAGCCGATTCCATATTTAGCAATATCCCCTTTTTTAATGCTATTTTTTTCAACTTGGGTCATTTGCCCAATTTTTTCCCCAAGAGTCATTTGCTCAAGTAAAGCATCCACACGAGCTTCAACGTTCGCATCAAGTGGGGTTGTTTTCACTTCAGTTTGAATTGGTGTCATGGTTTCTCTCTTTTGTTTTCAATTTTGGGCTGGTTGGTTGCAGGCTGATCATTGCTCTTGATCGCAATCTAAAATCTCAACCGCTTGAACGTCGTCAACCGACAGCCCATATCCGTACTGGAACAAGGGTGCGTCGCACCCGGTTTCTGGTAAATTTTCAAAGTCAAATGGCAACTGATCAATAGATCTTGGCCAACTGAATGTTGTTTTTCCTGTAAAAGGATAGTCTCCAAAAAGAACGTCTGATATTCCGTTTGCCTCTGTGCCGGGTAACCATGCGGCCACCCAAGCATCTGCAAATGGTAACGACTCGCCAATAATCATCGGCCGGCCGCTCAGAATAATCACAACCACTTTGTCCGCTCGCTCTGCCATGCGCGCCACCAAAGTAGGATTGATATCTAAATCATCACTATCCCCTCGCCCTTCTGCATAAGGTCGCTCACCTACGACAACAATGCCTATATCAGCTTTTTCAGGATTGCCGTCTTCATCAATTTCACGGGCAAATTTGCCAAACCGATCATAAACCACACGTGTGTCAGAATCAACGGCTTGCTCAATTCCTTCTAAAACCGTTGTACCGGGTGTATCTTCGTCTCCGACTCCTTGCCAGCCGATGGTCCAGCCACCGCTCTGGATACCGATGTCATCAGCACCGATGCCAGATACAAAAATGGTTTCGGCCGACTTTGACAGCGGCAAAGCCCCGTCCCGGTTTTGTAAAAGAACGAGCGATTCGCGCACCGCTTGACGTGCCAGCTCGCGATGTTCGTCCGAGCCAACCGTTTCGATTAGTTCAGGATCTCCATAAGGATTCTCGAACAGCCCGAGCTCAAACTTAACTCGCAACAATCGGCGTACCGCATCATCAATTCGCTCTTCAGAAATATCTTCTTCACGAACGGCCGTCTGCATGGTGTTAATAAATCGCTTGTAATTGGTTGGGACCATGTTTAGATCAACACCCGCATTAATGCTCGCCACCACCGAGGTGTAATAATCATTATCGATCTGGTCAATCGCCTTCCAATCCGAAACAATAAATCCTTCAAAGCCCAATTCATCTTTCAACACATCGTTCATCAGATAATCTTGAGCGTGCATTTTCATACCGCCCCAGCTGCTGTAGCTGGCCATAATGCTCATCGCACCCGCCTCAATCACGGCCGGATACGGTGGCAGATGGATACGGCGCAAGGTCTCTTCATCTACATTTGTGACACCTTGGTCGATCATGTAGCGGTCTGTGGTTGAGCTACCCCATTCGGTTCCGCCATCACCCACAAAGTGTTTGGGTGTGCCCAGCATCGTGGCCGGATGGGCCAGATCGCTTGTCCCGTCTACACCTTGAAGTCCAAGTAAAAAGGCGGTGGAAAGCTCGGTTACAAGCTCAGTTTGCTCACCATACCCTTCATACGTGCGACCCCACCGGATGTCCTGTGGAACAGCCAGCACAGGAGCATAATCCCAATGGATGCCAGTTGCCAAAGATTCAAGCGCCGTAGCCCGAGCGATGTCGGCCACCAAGTCAGCATTTTGCGTGGCACCTAATCCAATATTATGGGGGAAGATGGTGGCACCAATCACGTTATTGTGACCATGAACCGCATCTACTCCATACAGTAACGGGATCTGCAACTCTGTGGCAATAGCCGCTTCTTGGTAGGTACTGACCATCTCGTACCACCCTTCTGGGCTATTATCTAACGGTGCGCCACCGCCACCACTTAGGATCGAGCCAATTCCAAAGCGAGAGACATCGGCCGGACTGATGCTGTCTTTTTCAACCAGTGTCATCTGACCGATCTTTTCATCCAAACTCATCCGGCCGAGCAAATCCTCGACCCGTTCGTCGACTGACAGATCAGCATTTTGATACGGGAATCCGCGCGGAACGGCCGTTGGTGTTGGTTCCGCCTCTTCCACACCTTCCGTAGCTTCAGTTGGCTCAGCGATCACCTCAGTGGCCACCGGCGCTTGCGTTAGCTCAGGCTCAGGAGCCGCTTGTTCACATCCAGCCAGTGCAAAGAGCACTCCAACTATGGAGAGCGAAGCTACTTTCTGGAACTGTGCTTTCAACCGGAAAAAACTCATTCAACCACCAACAGAGTCATTGAGAGGCCCGGCAAATCGATTGAGCCATTCAATGTTTGTGAACCTTGATTTTCTGCATTTAACTCAGTGTCGAAGACCCAGCGTTCACTAACAGAGATTTCTTTTTCTCCGGCGATTTCAAACGGAACGGTGATCGGGTCATCACTCCGATTGATGAGCAAGACTGTCAGAGCTGAATCTGAGGCCCGTTCGGCCGCCAGAACGGTCACATACCGTTCGTCAGAGCCGGCCGCCACTTTCGACTCACCCAAGTGGTCGTACATCTGAAATGTATAGTAAGTGGGCCGAACACCGGTCCGATTCATCATCGCCCAGCCGGCTGAATTATTTTGCAACGCAAAGTGAGTGACCATATCCACATCTTGCTTAATTAAGCGGGCTAAAACATCGGCCCACCAAATCGCATTTAAATGTGAGTCGGCGGTTGTTTCACTGCCAGATGCGTCGGTCCAATTTGAGTTAATCTCCATAATTCCGATAGGAAGATCTTTACCAGTTTCCTCCCGTATCACTTCACGGATTTTTGGAATAATTTCATCCCATTCTTCAGATGAATTGCGCAACGCATCTCGGTCTGGGCTCGGATCAGACAAGCTGGTTGGGAAGGGGTACCGGTGGAAAGTAACCACATCAACCATATCCCCATTGGCTTTTAGGAATTCCCGCATCCAATCAAGGCCGTTTGCGTCTTTAGGATTTAGAGATTCATCTTGTCTAAACTGATGGGTATTGGGGCCGAGGATTGTAATATCAGGATCAACAGCCAACATCGCCTCGGCAAACTGCCGCCACTGCTCATTAAAATAAACAGTGTCCCATTCTTCCGCCTGTTGCATGGTGCGGTACAAGCTGGGCTCGTTCCCAATCGACCACAGGCGCACATCATGCCCCATCTCTTCATTCACCATTTTCAGCAAATCGGCCGCTTGCTCTGGCGTTCCGCCCAACAAGCGAGCGCTGATTGTGACGTCACCTTCGATTTGATCAACGTGTGCCATCAGCTGCCGAATCTGGTAATCACGCAGATTATGTGTATCCCCCCAACGGCCGCCGGGGAACCGTATAAATTTGAGCCCAGACTCATCCAAGTTTGGCATATTTTCAAGCGTAATCGCCTGCCAAGGGCCGTAATTAGTTCCATAAACCAACGGGTTGATCTCTCCCAAACTGTTGCTTGGGTCAACCCAAACTCCGGCCGGTTCTGGTGTAACAGGCTCTTCAGTTGGGACCTCTGTCGCCTCAATCTGTTCAGACTGTTCTGGCTGTTCCACAGCAGTTGGGACTTCAGCCTGTTCACATCCTGCAATCAAGACGATTAGAGACAGCACAAACAGAGGCAAGTAAAAACGCTTAGCCATAATAAAGTTGGGCTGGTGCCGGAAATTACCCCGACACCAAATTCAAATTATTTGTTTCCGGTAATTACGATACCTTGTACAAAGTAACGTTGTGCAAAGAAGAAAATAACGATTGGAATGATCAAGGTCATAATCGAAGCAGCCTGGATCAGATGAGGTTGCGAACCGTAAATCCCTTCAAAGAAGGTTAGACCAACCGTAATGGGGACTTTTTCGCGTGCTCCGGCCAAATAAATCAGCGGGCCAAAGAAGTCATTCCATGCGAAGAAAAAGTGGAAAAGCGAAATTGCAACCAGCGCAGGGATAGACTGCGGCAAAATGACTGACCAGAATGTCCGAATTGGACCAGCGCCATCGATTTTTGCCGCTTCTTCCATTTCCCTAGGAATAGTCAAAAAGTATTGACGTAAGAAAAACACATTGTATGCATTTGCAAAAAAGGCGGGCAAAATCAGGGGCCACCATGATGGAACGAGGCCAAGCCAAACCCAAAATGCATAGGTTGGAACAAGTGTAACCTGCGGGGGCAAAATAATGGTTGAAATCAGAATGATGAAGAGCAAATTTCTAAAAGGAAATTCAAAACGGGCAAAGCCATAAGCAACAATTGCGGCCGAGCTGACTGCCCCAATCATGCTGACAATTGCATAGAAAAAGGTGTTCCACATCAAACGTGCAAACGAAATTGTTGTAAATGCTTCTGGATAGTTGCTCCAAGTTGGAGAAATAACACGAGCTGCTTCAAGCTGTCTCCAACGTCCCTCCCATTCAATCGGTTCTGCAGAAAGATCATTGGGATCAATAAAGGTACTTGATTGCCGCCCCTTCTGATAGAGTGCAAGACGACGCTCCGAGCCATCTTCGAACGGCACGTTGTACACATCATACTCCTCCCCTTCAAACTCTATCGTTTGTGCCCTTGCAGGCAGAATTGGAGCGGTGGGATCAGCGATCTGCTCCTCTGTTTTTAGAGAGGTCACCGTTCCATAAAAGAGAGGCATCACCCATATCGAAAGGACCGCAATCGCAAGGGCTGTCACCCCAAATTTTACAATCAGATTGCGCCGTACTTTAGCAACTCTAACAGGAGCCGTTTGTTCAATTGAACTTTGATTTGCGTCTTGTGATATTGTAGCCATCTGTCCATTCCTCCTAACGGCTCTCGCCTTGATAGTAAACCCAGAAAGGAGCTGTAACAAAGAGCCCAATCGTAATAATCATACCCACGATAAACATTAGCCAAGCCAACGCAGCCCCATACCCCATATCGGCATAACCAAACGCGTTATTAAAAAAGTGAATCATGTAGAACCGGGTTGAGCCATCTGGGTAGCCATTTCCACCATTCAAGACCCAAGGGACCAAGAAGTATTGGAGCAAACCAACAAGACCCAAGATCAGGTTATAAAAAATTACCGGAGTCACCATCGGTATCGTAATGCTCCACAAACGGCGCAACCAACCAGCACCGTCAACTTTGGCGGCCTCATATAAATCAGTAGGAACACTCTGTAAACCGGCCAAGTTAATGATGATGGCGTTCCCAACTCCCCAAATACCGATATAGGTATAACCGATATAAATGAGAGAAGGATCATCTAACCAGCGCAATCCGTTTATACCAACCGCTGGGTATCCAGTGGCAAATTCAATTATTCGATTGAGCCACCCCGTTTGCGCATTCAAAACCCCACGCCAAATAAAAAGAGATGCAATAGTCGGCACCATTGTTGGCATGTAGAAAAGGGTGCGAAATATATCGCGGCCGACAAGATCCTCAGAATTGAGCAAAATCGCCAATGCGAGTGCAACAAACAGCCCGATTGGTAGAGAGATAAGTGCAAAGATGAAGGTCACCCCCATCGATTGCCACACAAACTCATCATCGAACAGCATGCGGCTCCAATTTTCCATGCCAACAAATTCAATATCTTGAGGTTTTGCCAGCTGGAATTCAAGGAGAGAGAAACCAAATGATGCGACCATAGGCAGCAGGTAGAAAACCAAGAAACCTACGATCCATAAGCTGATAAATATATATCCCCATTTTGCATCATGTCGCTTCAGCGGCGACATGTCTCGCCAGCGCAACCGCCGACTTTTTCTTGCACTAACTACTTCGCTGACAAAACTCATTTGGACCTCACTAAACTGTTTTAAATGTGCCCCTCGCCTTTAAAAGGCGAGGGGCACGCACCGGAGAAGAATCTAACTATTGACTGAAAATCTCTTCTAAGTTGCTACGTAACTCTTCCAAGCCCGCAGCTAGGTCAAAGTCAGGGTTGTTGTTCAACTGCTCGTCAAAAGCAGCCATAGCGTCACGAGCTTGTAGCTCGTTTGGATACCCTTCTTCATGGTTCGGGTTGTCTGGATAAGCCATTGAGGCTGTTACAACATCCCAGTTGATCCCTTTACCTGCAAATTGGTCAGCATCAAGTCCATCGAAATAGGTCGATTGAAGTGAGAGACGTGCAGGGAGACCACCATATGTTTGGGTCAACGCAGGAGCAGCATCACCAATCAGGTATTGGATAACCTCAAATGCCGCTTCTGGGTTTTCGCTACCTTCAAGGATAGCAAAGGTATCAGCGTGCATTTTAGCGGTGATGTTTCCATCGAGAGCGGCTGGCATAACTGCCAAGTTCCAGTTCGCCTCAATTCCGGCCGCACAGCAACCAGCGTACCAGAGGTGAACGTGAGCCATCGCGATGTTTCCAGATGCGAAGAAGTTGTCACCACTTAGTAGATCAGAACCAACATATGCGCCGTGTGGCATAAATGGTTCGTCACCCCACATACCTTCTTGGTACCACGCTGCAGCTTCTGCCCATTGATCTGGGATCTGAGCTCCGCCACTTCCATCATGGAATGAGTTAGCACCGAAGAGGGTTAAGCGACCACGAATGTCAGCCCACTGTACGCCATAGCCGAACTGTACGATCGATTCACGATCAAACTCAGCCATAGAAGCGTCGTTTCCGTTTGCATCTACAGTCAGCAATTTGCCGATTTCAGCAACGGTGTTCATGTCCCAAGGGAGTTCTTCACCGTCAAGAACGTATGGTTCGCCATATTCTTGTGGCGGGTAGGGCAACCCAGCTTCATCAAATAGGTCGTAATTGACATAGATGAATGATGGGAAGATACCGAATGGTAGACCGATCTGACCACGATTTTCGAGTTCGTAGAACTGAACCATCGCTGGGTCAAAGTCACTCAAATCGTAGTTAGACGCTTCGATAAGCGGACGCATATCGAGGATTGCATCGGTGAATGCAGCACGTCCAGCAACACCGACAGGTCCGATGATGTCTGGTGAGTTTCCAGCAGCGATCTGAGTATTCAAGATGTCAGTCGCTTGCTCGTTGTCGACATACTCGATGATTAGCTCAATCGAATCTTGTGAAGCGTTGAATTCTGCAACAACTTCATCCTGAACAGGAATTTGTTCTTCGTTTGTTCCGGTTCCTAGACCAACATACCAACGAACTTGAGTCTTCTCACCATCAGCCATGGCTTCCTCTTCTTCCATAGCTTCTTCTTCAACTGGAGCAGGTATGAAGTCTGCGCCATCAAAGATCTCTTGCAGGTTAGATTGGAGTTCAGCAAGACCGGCGGCTACGTCAAAGTCAGGGTTGTTGTTCAACTGCTCATCAAAAGCAGCCATAGCGTCACGTGCAACTAGCTCGTTTGGATATCCTTCTTCATGGTTCGGGTTGTCTGGATAAGCCATAGAAGCGGTTACAACATCCCAATTGATGCCTTTACCTGCAAATTGGTCAGCATCCAATCCATCAAAGTAAGTTGATTGGAGTGAGAGACGCGCAGGAAGACCACCATATGTTTGGGTCAACTCAGGAGCAGCATCGCCAATCAGATATTGGATAACTTCAAACGCTTCTTCTGGGTGTTCGCTACCTTCGAGGATTGCAAAGGTGTCAGCGTGCATTTTAGCAGTGATGCTTCCATCAAGAGCGGCTGGCATAACTGCCAAGTTCCAGTTCGCCTCAATTCCGGCCGCACAGCAACCAGCGTACCAGAGGTGAACGTGAGCCATCGCGATGTTTCCAGATGCGAAGAAGTTGTCACCACTTAGTAGATCAGAACCAACATATGCGCCGTGTGGCATAAATGGTTCGTCACCCCACATACCTTCTTGGTACCACGCTGCAGCTTCTGCCCATTGATCTGGGATCTGAGCTCCGCCACTTCCATCATGGAATGAGTTAGCACCGAAGAGGGTTAAGCGACCACGAATGTCAGCCCACTGTACGCCATAGCCAAACTGAACGATCGATTCACGATCAAACTCAGCCATAGAGGCGTCGTTACCGTTTTCGTCTACAGTCAGCAATTTGCCGAGTTCAGCTACGGTGTTCATGTCCCAAGGCATTTCTACACCATCAAGAACGTATGGTTCGCCATATTCTTGTGGCGGATAAGGCAACCCAGCTTCATCAAATAGATCGTAATTTACGTAGATGAATGATGGGAAGATACCGAAAGGCAGACCGATCTGACCACGATTTTCAAGTTCATAGAATTGAACCATTGCAGGGTCAAAGTCGCTCAAATCGTAGTTAGATGCTTCGATAAGCGGACGCATGTCGAGAATCGCATCGGTAAATGCGGCACGACCAGCAACACCGACAGGTCCGATGATGTCTGGTGAGTTTCCAGCGGCAATCTGAGTGTTCAAAATGTCAGTTGCTTGCTCATTATCGACGTATTCAATGATCAGCTCAATTGAATCTTGTGATGCGTTGAATTCCTCAACAACCGCATCCTGAACAGGAATCTGCTCTTCATTTGTTCCGGTTCCAAGTCCAACGTACCAACGGATTTGAGTTTTCTCACCATCGGCCATGGCTTCATCAGCCATTTCCTCTTCTTCCATTTCTTCCATTTCCTCTTCTTCAGCCATTTCCTCAGCAGCTTCTTCAGCAGCTGGCTCATCGGCCGGTTCAGAGGTTTGTGGGGCATCTCCACCGCCACACGCCACGAGCATTAGCCCTAGGATAACAAGACATGTTAGCCATAGTTTGCGAATATTTGTCATGGTAATTCTTCTCCTTATTGAAGATTTTGTATTTTGACCTGAAAAAACCGGTCAAAAAAACATTTCTTTTGCTTGAACAATGCTGGACAACGGTTTGTCCAGACCCAGCAGGCACATTTGTCCATTTGCTGGATTAATGTCAGAGACATTTGAAGTATGGGTACTAAATTTCACTTTTCACTTATCGAAGTTAACTTGGTTATCACCTCCGGGTGCTATCTAAGTTGTTCTTTAGGTTGTTCACAGTTCAAGTTGGCAGACCGAGTGTGAACAACGTTTTTATCAATTAAAAATCTGCTGAAAATATCATTTGCAGATTGAGATAACTAATTTATCTGAGCAACCAGCTTGGCCTGGATCAGGTCCGATTGACTCAGAGCTACAGCAACGGCTCCCCAAGCACCAGCCCTGTATGTGGCTGGGCAAATCATCAATTTTCTTGGCTGGAGCATCTCTGCGGCCATGACTGAATCATTCCGCATCCGCTTCCATTCATTTAGAACCGGGTTGAGTAGCGTGTTTCCTGCACGAGAAATGCCACCGCCTATTACGATTTTTTGCAAATCAAAAGACATGATGAGCCCTTGAAGCGCACGGGCTAGGATGATTCCGACCTCGTTTACAATTTCGACGGCGGCCGGATCATTTTTATCAGCTTCAGTAAAAACAGCGGCCGCGCTCATTTCAGAATAATTTTTGAGTGATGTTTCACGGCCGGAAGCACAAACTTTTTCACCCATCCGCTTGATTGCTGGACCTGCGACAAATGTTTCCAAACATCCATTCGCCCCACAAGAACATCTCACATCATTTTCTTTAATAAACATATGGCCGATTTCCCCAGCCATATTCTGCGCCCCATGGAAAACTTTGCCGTGCAAAATTAGCCCGGATCCCACACCGGTTCCCAAAGTAACAAAGGCCAAATGTTCAATCGATTGGTCAACTAAAAATCGATAGGCTCCTAAGGCAACCGCATTGGCATCATTCTCAACTAAAACCGGGCATCCAAATCTTGCTTCTAACAGTGGACCCAACATCATCGAGTCTTCATCTAGATTCACAGCCAGTGAAACTTTGCCCGTTTTTGGATCCACAAGCCCGGGAACACCCACTCCAATCCCGCCTAAATCGGCCGAATTTTCGATCTGCCCCATGATGAGCAACTCATCAACAACTTCAATAACAATGTCAATCGGCCGTTTGCCATCTAAAGATCGAATAGGACTGGTGTGAAATGCAACCTGCTCCACCTCATTTTCTTCACTGCACCAAACTAAAAGAGCATCGACATTGGTTCCCCCAATATCAATTCCAACTAAATATTGACTAGACATGCTTCCCCCTTTGTGTCGATTCACGAATAACGAGTTCGGTGTTTAGCCGCACTTCACTACTGGTTTCGTTTCCTTCGATGAGATCTAAGAGTGTGCTGGCCGCCTCGAAACCAGATCGGTGGACCGGCGCTTTTACAGTTGTGAGCGGAGGTGAGATGTACTGGGACATGTAGTCATCGTCAAAGCCCGCAACTGCAACATCCTCAGGCACCCGCAGATTAAATTTTTGCAACGTTTCATAGACGCCAACTGCGGCATCGTCGTTCCCTGCAAAGATTGCGTCGAATTTCACCCCGCTCTCCAACATGCTTTCCAGCTCATTACGCGCCCGGCCAGATGCAAAATTTCCTCGGCCGATTAGCGAGTCATCCAGTGGAATATTGTTTGCGGCTAAAGCTCGTTTGTACCCAAGCTCACGCTGGCGAGAGTCCTCATTCCCTTCTGGTCCTTTTAGATAAGCGATCCTGCGATTCCCCATCTGAATAAGATGCTCAACGATATCAAAAGCACCTTTTTCATTCTCGAACATAATTTTTGGAATATCTAGGCCTTCGGGCGGAGATCTGTGGAGCATCACAATGGGTAAATTTTGCTCGTGCATGTACTGAATCGAATAGTCATCCAGAAAATCTGTAAAAACAATCAATCCATCTGTATTGTGCTCCCCTAATGGCAAAGGCTTGCCCGATGTCATCGATGCGGGTGTGCTAACCGAGTACATCAGCAACGAATAACCGCGATCATAGATGCAATCATTTACCCCTTGGATCAAGGCAGTGAAAAAGAAAGTTGTGAGGCCGGGCAATACCAATCCAAGCGTATGTGTTTTGGTCCCTGCCAACCCCCGTGCAGATCCGTGCGCCACAAATTTCAAATCACTTATGGCCTGATTAACTCGCTCTTTTGTCGCTACTGAAACTGTCCCAGTTCCATTGATGACGCGGCTGACGGTTGCGGTTGAAACACCGGCTTTTCGGGCAACATCATCAATTCTTACGCGCTGACTGTTGGTTCTACGAACTGACATAGTTAAACAATAGTTTTACAAAAGTTATAAAATAGTTTTGCAGTGTAAGCGGTTACTGTAAACGCTTACTGTAATCGCTTACATTGTACAAAGTTGTTCAAATTCGTCAAGAAATTGGTCTATGATTATGCAAATGCTCTAAAAACTACAAGTTTGTGGCGTATGTAGGCCTTTTTTGCTAATGGATGCGTGCAACCGATTGCCGCACGATTAAACTGGCTTTAAATGCTCGAATTGGCTCATTCTGATCTAGTATTCGGGCCACAATTCTTTTGGCGGCCGATCGGCCGATTTCGAGTGCAGGTTGTCCAATTGTTGTCAACGGAGGAGTCAAAAATGCAGAGGCTGGCTGATCATCAAATCCGATTATCGACACGTCGTCAGGAACCCGAACACCACGCCGATAAAGGCTCAAGCGAAAGCCCATCGCCATTTGATCGTTTGCGGCAAAGACGGCCGTAAATAAGGGGCCTGAATTCAACAGTTTTTCGGCCGCCATCACCCCAGATTGTTCAGAAAAATCACCCTCAACAATGTATCGGTCACTAACGTCTAGCCCCGCATCAACCATCGCACTTTTATAACCAGCCAGCCGCTGATTGGCATCTTCATGATCCAAAATACCGGTCAAATGCACGATATTTCTGTGCCCCTGCTGAATCAGGTGCTCAGTCGCTTTGTACGCCCCGTTAAAATCATCAAGAGGGATGCAATTGTCTTTGATACTTTCGATATCTCGGCCGATCACTAACAGTGGTAGGCGTTTCGAGATCGCTTCAAGCTCATCCTCAGGCAGTAGTCCCCCCAAAATAATGAGCCCATCAACACGCCGATCAATGAACATTTCAACACTGCGACGCTCCCGGGCCTCTTGCCACTGGCCGTCAGCAAACATTGGATGGTAATCTCCCCCCAACATCTCATCCAAAATTCCACGCAGAATCATGTCAAAGAATGGGCTTGAGATGTATTGGGTGATAATTCCAATTGTTTTAGATTTACCCCCGGCAAGGCCGCTCGCAAAGATGTTAGGCTGATAATTTAGTGCTTTGACAGCATCCAACACGGCCAATCTAGAGCTTTCACGCACCGCTTTGTTGTCGTTTAAGACTCGAGAAACGGTGCTGATTGAGACCTGCGCTCTCTTAGCAATGTCATGAATTGTTACGGTTTCCTCTTTTGGCATGTACATAAAATTTACCACATTTTAAGCGTAAAGTGGAGTCGGCACAGGGACTTCTCATTGCTGTTTTTTGGTGGGTTTATAGCTTTTCTAAAATTCAAAATAGCCGAGCCTAAACCTTGGACTCGGCTACATTTACTTACTTATTTTCGTTAAATTAGTCGGGTGAAACTACAATCAATTTGCAGCAACACCCGACTAACTAATATCAATCTACTCAGCGATATCTGTGACAAGTAGGTCATCGAATCTAAATTCGATTGGCCCATTTGCTATTGCACCCGCCGCATTCACACGCAAGCCTACTGAGCCTGCGCTTTGCAAGGCGGCCGTAGAATCGGTGGTTTCATGTTGCCATGATGCTGGTTCGGCCGTTCCCGCTTCCCAGACTTTCAGACGAATGGTAGTAGGATCAGTTCCCACGGTTTCCATCTTCAATCTGTATGCTGTTCCAGCAGAAAGTTGCATGCCTGTTGCTTCGGCCAAGCTAACACGCGCCCAGCTACCGTTCACAAGGCTGTCAACCCACAGGCTAACATCGCCGGCCGGTGAGATTTGAACAACCCCACGATAGCCGCTAGAACCGTTCACACGGCGACTGTAGAGTCGTACGTAGCTCGTGGCACTTGGTAAATCACCAAGCGTCAAAGTTACTTCGCTGCGGGTATCGAGTAGAGACAAATCATCTAGATGAACTTCCCGACCAATCCCGCTAGAAGCCAAGGTAGCTATACCTTCACTGCCGTTTACGTTGAAGCTGTTGATCGCGTTTGCACCCCAACGATATTCGTAAGTGCCTCCAACTGGAGCAGATGCCCAGCCAACAGGTTCGATTCGGCCGAAGTCATCTTGAGCCACAACCGTGCCTTCTGGCGGTGTTACTTCACCCGGAGCTGAAACATTGTAGTCTTCAAAGCTAAACACCACAGGATCGCTGATGGACGAAGCAACATTGACCCGAATACCAACGCCACCGGGTTGCTGCAATCCAGCCGAGCTGTCGGTTGCAGTGTGCTGCCATCCGGCCGGTTCTGGAGTGCCAACTTCCCAGACTTTCATATTGATGGTAGTTGGATTTGTTCCAATCGTCTCCATCTTGATTCGATAGTCTGTGCCAGCGACAGCCGTGAGGCCGATCAGTTCGCTTGATGATACACGTGCCCAGCTTCCGCTATCCAAGCGATCTACAAACAAACTCAAGTTCCCATTTGGAGCAATTCCTACCGCACCACGATACGAGGTGCTGGAATTCACACGACGTGATTGAAGTCTGATAAACGCATTGGTTGAAGGGATTGCATCCACACTAAACGTAACTTCGGCCGTTGTATCCAACAGATCAGGCGTTGTAAGAACCGCTTCTCTAGCCCGTGCTGAATTCGAAAGTTCAACTAAACCTCGAGAGCCATCGGTTGAGAAGGAGTTAATGGCCGCTGCACCCCAAAGATGCGTGTACGAACCACCCAAATCTGCCACACCCCAGCCTGTTGCTGATGTGCGATCGAAGCTATCTTCAACGAACACATCTTCAGCCGGTGGCTCTGGTTGGTCACTAGCCTCAGAAATATAGTGGTTGTCGATCGCGACACTGTATGGGAAGTCGCTGGTAAGAGCGTTAATCCGCAATCCACCGGCGCCAGCAGCCTGCAAGGCAGGTTCGGAATCAGTTACTACTAATTGCCAAGCGGTTGGTTCCGTCTCTGACATCGGCCAAACCTTAACTTTAATCGTTGTTGGATTGGTTCCGACAGTCTCTGACTTAACTTCGTATTGAACGCCTGGCTGAACCTGAACGCTGATTGGCATGTTGTAGCCAACTTTCGACCAGCTACCTGAGACAATCTTGTCAACGAACAGAACTACATCGCCTGAGCTATCGATCTTAACCGCACTACGGTAGTTTGACCCGTTTGCTTGACGACGTGATTGCGCACGTAGATAGGCTTGACTGGTTGGCAGTTGATCAAGTGCGAACGAGAAGCTCGTCGTTGAATCTTGAACATCCACATCTAGCAGAACCGCCTCACGGCCGGCGCTAACGCTTTCCAGAGCCACAAAGCCTGAGTCACAAGAGACTGAGAAGTTATCGGCCGCAGTTGCACCCCAAAGATGGGTGTAATCGCCACCAACTTCTGCACTGCCCCAACCGGTTGCTGAATCGACACCGAATGTGTTCGCTGCATAAATCGTTCCGGCCGGTGCTGGTACTGGTGCCAAGTGATCAGAACAACCAACTGGTCCGTCTAACTCAAATGCACCGATATCAGAAGCCGCACCTTGCGGACGAGCCACACCACGTTGGTCAACAGTAACCGCTGCATCTGCGGCCGCCGCGTCAATAGCGGGGCTACCAGCCTCTAGAGCATGGGTTTGTGTGCTACCACCATTGTCAGCCAATGGGGCTAAGCCAGCTCCACCTGCACCAGCGAGAATGTCGCTCGCGACAGATGCGCAGGATTCATCTGTGAACACATTGTTGCCCAACGAGTTGAATACCGCTACGGCTGCGCTACCTTCAACCTGACAGTTCAAAGAACCGTTGTCAGCAAGGATGGTGTTCTGCATGTTAACGGTAACTGGCGCTCCGAAGGTTGCAATCATCAACCCACCGGCCGTGCCGTCTGGAGCGTTATTACCAACAATCGTGCTGTGCTTAATATCAACCGTACCGTCGGTTAAGAATGCCGCACCACCGTGCCATGCGGTTGATGTGTTATCACTAATCGTCGCATTGACCATCGTCAGATCGCCAAGCGTACGTAAACCACCAGCAACATCTCCACTCACGTTTCCGCTGATCGTACTGTCAGAAATATTGACCGTACTGTTGAAGAAGGCGTAGATACCACCACCGGGTTGATTCACGGTGCTGTTGTTGCGGACGGTGCTCTTAGACATATTTAATGTCGCACCATCTCCGTTGTAGATACCGCCACCACCGTTTGTAAACGCGGTTGCCGCACCATCAGTCACAACGCTGTTTTCAACGATGACATTTTCGAGGTTCAGGGTACCGGCATTGTAGATACCACCACCTTGAATCGCCGTGAAACCGTCTGTGATAGTCATGCTGGCGATTGAAACGGTTGCGGCCGGTCCGACCTCAAAGACTCGAGATAAATCACTACCGCTTACGGTGATGCCACCAATATCAGTTGCATCAATCGATACTGACGTATCAGCCAGTAGCTGACCGCTGGTTAGCGCAATCGTGCCGCCAGCAAGGCTTGGATCAAACGTAATGCTTCCATCTGGTCCGATCCGGTTAACCGCATCACGCAGTGAGCCGTCTCCGCTGTCGTTTAGATTGGTAACAACCAGTTCGGTTGGTGCTGGTGCTTTATCAAGTCGAATCTGGTCGAGCATGATGTCATCGTTGGCACCAATCACTTCAAATTCGTATCCACGAACGCCGGTCAAGGTTAGACCGTCGTTTGGTGCACCCGCTGGTTGCTCCGCACTCCGTGCGAAGTCGGTGAACGGAATTGATACTTCTTGCCAGCCGGTGAAGTCATCAACGAACTGAGCATCAAAACGCTCGGCCGTATCTGGCCCTTGGTAAACGCGGATGTAATCTACCGCCATTGATTGTGGCAATGGGATGTTTGGATCGATCGCACCACCGAAGTTACCGCCAATTGCTACGTTTAGGAGCAAGAAGACTTCATCTTCGAACACCCATTCGTTTGGCGCAACATCGGCCGGGGTTGCTGTGTGGTACAGAATGTCATCGACGTACCATTTGATCAAATTCGGTTCCCATTCCACCGTAAAGGTGTGGTAGTTGTTGAATACCGGTTCACCGAAGTCGTAGGTGTTGCCGTAGCTGGCACCACCCGCGTATCCCGGCCCATGAATGGTTCCGAAGATTTCGGTTGGGATACGACCAACAAATTCCATGATGTCGATCTCACCCGTTTGTGGCCAGCTGACCAAGTCGATGTCTGTACCCAAGCTCCAGAAGGCTGGCCAAATGCCTTGCCCTTGCGGAACGAGGATGCGTGACTCGATTTTTCCGTAAGCAAACTCAGCTTTACGCCATGAGATTAGGCGGGCTGATGTGTACTCACAGGTGCCGTAGTAACAGTCGCGGCCGCTCGTGTCTTCACGAACGGTGATAACCATGTTTCCGTTACCGTCTGTCGCCGCGTTGTTGATGTCGTCTGTGTAATATTGACGCTCGTCGTTACCCCAGCCGTTTTTACCGTCTGGTGTTACGTCCCCAATTTCATAGGTCCAATTATCTGGATTTGGAGGGGTTCCGGCCGCTTCATTGAACTCTTCAGCCCAGACCAATTCCCAACCTGATGGGCCAGGATCTGGTGCACGGTTATCGAGTAGCTCAACGTTTACTGGCTCGCCGGTATTTTGGCCGAAGTAGTAGAACTTCATGCCGATACCATCTGACCAGTCTTCTGCCGCTGGGAACTCACGGCCGAACACAGTTGGTCCTTCGTAAGCTTCAGCATTCAAAACAGTCTCAACTGGACCTTGGCCTGGAACTGCATTTGGATCGCTGGCAGAGATTTTCTTGGCCGTAATCGCCGTATTCCCTTCCCACAAAAATGCGCCGTTCTCGAAGTCATCCCACAGATCAGCATCATACGCATCATTCTCGATGATGAATGCTGAAGACTGAACAGCAAAGCCAGGGGCTACATCTACGAAGTTGGTCAGGCGTAAAACAATTCGCTCGTTTCCTTCCCATTTATTGTCATCAAGCGTCTCAAGTGGGAACGTTAATTCTGACGGACCGCCGTTCACAAAGGTGAGCGTGCCGGTTGGTGGAATATATTCCTCGTTTGGAATCGCTACACCTTGCTCGGTGAAGTAATCAACTGACACTTGAGCAGGGTCATCTGCGCCCAAGGCACGGTTCAACTTAACGGTGATTTGGCCGGTTGTTCCTTCTTCGATGTCGTAACGGCTGGTTGAATATGTAACTGCCAAATCAGGGATTTCAGCTACACCGTACAGCGCAACATCATCCAAGAAGAGGGTCACATCTCCCGTTGTTGCAAGTGAGCCAAAGGCCCAACCATGCATCTGAGTCAGGTTCAAACCGTCATTTGGCGCACCGTTGCCAATTTCTTTGCGAGCAAAGCTGCTGAACGGTAGTTCAATCTCTTGCCAGCCAGAGAAATTATCAACCAATGCAACTGAGAAGCGTTCTCCATCGTCGGTTGTTGATCCCGGATTCCGGTTGTCAACGATGTCAACAAACAAATCAGTTCCGCTGTTCTGACCATAGAGCCAGAACTTAATCCCCTCGTAGGTGCTCCAATCTTGAGGAACAAAGTTCTCGAGATTGTCGTCACCAAACAAGTGGATAAATCCGGCAAACGAGCTGACGTTGCTTGTGTATGACAAAACGTTGTTCGATGCGATAGAGCCAGGAACAAGTTCAGGCGGATTTTGCGTACGGCCGATTAATGAGGTGCTGTTCGCATCATTGAAGGTGAAGAATCCTAAAGAAATTCCGTCTGGATCAACGTTGCCGTCTAATTCTTGTTCAAAGTCATCGATAATGTCTGATGGCTCTACAGGTGGATCGATCGGTTCAATAGGCCCACCTGAGGTAAATGTGATGTGGTCGATATCAAGCTCAACCGTTGATGGATCGCCACCCTCAACACCAGCAATTACAACCACAATTTCATCTAAGAAGTCAGAGATTGCGCCGTCTGGGCCGGTGTTGAGATTGTTGAAGCTAGAGATTGGCGCACTGACTAGTGTCCATTCATCATTAAAGTCTGCGCTAGTGAATGATGTGACAAGCTGGATAGAGTCTTCTGCTCCGTCGGTCCAACCGTCTCCGTTGTTGTCTTCGCGCAGGGTAACTTCTAGGTTGTAGCTGTCAACAGTTGCATCGCTTTGGTTGTAAACGTAGAGGTTCAACCAAGCATCAGCTGGAATGGCTACTTGAGCTGCATTGTCAAAATTCTTGAATGCACCACCGTAGAACCCACTAGCTGTTCCTTGACCACCCCAACCGGTGCTCCAGTAGTGGCTACCTTCTTGTGGACGGTCGTCTAACGCACCACCGCCACCTCCGGCCGCATTACCGCCAAAGAAGCCCCAGTCATTTGCGTCACCATCGTTGAAATCATCAATGACAGTTGCTGAGGGTGCTGGTGGAGTTGGATCTTCAATGGGACCACCTGAGGTAAAGGTAATGTGGTCAATATCAAGCTCAACGGTAGATGGGTCGCCACCTTCAACACCACCAATCACAACCACAACCTCATCTAAGAAGTCTGAGATTGCGCCGTCTGGACCAGTTCCAAGATTGTTGAAACTAGAAATCGGGGCGCTGACGAGGGTCCACTCATCATTAAAGTCCGCGCTGGTGAATGATGTGACAAGCTGGATAGAGTCTTCCGCTCCATCGGTCCAGCCGTCTCCGTTGTTGTCTTCGCGCAGGGTAACTTCTAGGTTGTAGCTGTCAACAGTTGCATCACTTTGGTTTAGAACGTAAAAGTTCAACCATGCGTCAGCCGGAATCGCGACTTGTGCGGCGTTGTCGAAGTTCTTGAACGCACCGCCGTAGAAACTGCTGGTGGTTCCTTGACCACCCCAACCGGTGCTCCAATAATGGCTACCTTCTTGTGGACGGTCGGCCGCGGCACCACCGCCACCTCCGGCCGCATTGCCGCCAAAGAAGCCCCAGTCTGAAGCATCGCCGTCATTAAAGTCGTCAATGACAGTTACCTCATCCGCTGGTGGAGTTGGTTCTGGTGTGACAGTCGGTTCAGGGGTTGGAGTCGGTGTTGGATCAGTTGAACCAAGCGGACCACCTGAGGTAAACGCAAAGTAGTCAAGGTCCATCTCAACGGCCGATGGATCACCACCGGTTACGTTTGAGATAACAATCACAACCTCATCTAGGTTGACGCTGAGTGTTCCGTTAGGTCCGGTGTTTAGATTTTGCAGATCGGTTAGTGGAGCACTGATAAGTGTCCATTCATCATTGAAATCTGCGCTGGTAAACGTGGTATCCAAACGAAGAGAATCATCATCTCCATTTGCATAGCCATCTCCAGCAGTATCTTCACGTAGGGTAACCTCTAAGGTATATCCAGTTACGGTTGCATCACTCTGGTTTAAGACATAGAAATTGATCCAAGCATCGGCCGGAATCTCGACTTGGGCTGTATTTTCAAAGTTTTTAAACGCGCCACCGTAGAAGCCGCTGGCATCTCCACGGCCGCCCCAGCCGGTGCTGAAGTAGTGGCTTCCTTCTTCGGGACGGTCATCAAGCGCACCGCCGCCTCCGCCAGCTTCGTTTCCACCAAAGAATCCCCAGTCTGATACATCGCCATCATTGAAGTCGTCAATAACAATTTCAGTGGAAGGAGATGGTGGCTCTGGGGTTTGAGTCGGTGTTGGAGATGGAGTTGGTTGTTCTGATCCTAGTGCCCCACCTGAGGTAAATACAAAGTAGTCAAGGTCCATCT
>JAHDGV010000402.1 GCA_020631655.1 Chloroflexota bacterium
CATGATGATAGTGATCACAGCCATGACGGTGAAGTCAATTTAGACTACTTTTTTGATGGCGCGCTAGTCGGTGAGCCATCTACTGTCGAGTGTATGTTGTCAGACGGCACACAAACAATGTGCTACGAGATCACCGTTGCAGGTGCTCCGGCCAATCATGAGATCGGCCCATTTTGCCCAGAAACAACAGAAGCTACTGCCGAAACAGGGGGCATTTGGTTTGATGGAAACGCTGTTTACGATGTAGACGGAGAGTTTATTCTTGGCCTAGCGGAGTTGTACAACGACGATAATTGGAAACTCTACAACGATGACGGGACAGTTAAAATTACCGATACGGAAGAAGCCTTCGATGCGGCAGCCAGGCCGAATGTTGATCCTGAATATCAGAATCACTGCGTTGAAGGGCAAATGGAATGGCTAGACAATGGTGAACCGGTACAAACAACCGTGACCATTCCTATTACTCCTGTTCCGGCCGATAATACTTCAGCTGGCGGCAATTGGGGCGTGACCCTCAATGGTGTAACCATCGCGGCCGCGGCCCCTGTTGATGCGATTTTAGGCGCATACACGATTGCTGCTTTTGATGATTGTGGCGGCCATATCAATCCGGTTGATGGTTATCATCTGCATGGAGCCCGAGGTTGCTCAGAAATTGAGGAAGCCTTAGATGGTGATGCATCTATCTTTGCATACGCTATGGACGGATATCCGATCTATAGTGCACTCTCTGATGAGGAGTTGGCGACGGCCAACTTAGACGAGTGTAACGGCCATGAATCTGAAGAGCTTGGCTATCACTATCATGCTAATCCGGCTGAAGAGAATAGCGTGATCAGTTGTTTTAAAGGCTTAACTGTTGGTGGCGGCGATGATCGTGGCCCAGGTGGTCGAGGTGGCGACGGTGAGCGAGACCAAGGTCAGGGTGGCCGGCCGGACTTTGCAGCGGCAGCTGAAGCACTGGGTGTGACTGAACAAGAATTGCTCGATGCATTGGGTGGTCCTCCGCCTGATTTTGCGGCCGCGGCTGAGGCACTCGGTGTAACCGTAGAAGCTGTTGAATCAGCTCTTAATGGAGCGACCGATACGGCGGCCGTAGAACCTCCTGTCCAAAATGCAGGTGATATTCAGCCCTCAGATTATCTTGGCTCGTATGAGTACATGAACGAAGAATTTGGAACGATGGTAACCGTTATTGTTGATGAAGCGGCCGGAACCCGTACGATCACATCAAATGCCCTGCCTAATCATGAAACAGGTGAATTCCCGAATCCAGGAAATCCAAATGTAATTAGCGTGCAAGATGGCTTTTGGGAATATCCGCTTGAGCCAACTTTTGTTGGTACCGCATCGTTTGCTAGAACGCCAGGAGTGGCGATTAGTGGGGTCAAATTTGAACCGGATACGGCCGAGCGGGTTAACTGTGAAAGCGGTGAGGTATACAACATTGAAGCGATTCAAGATTTTACTGATTTAGGCTTGGACTTTAATAACGCTCATGTTCAACCCACAGGCGAATACCATTATCACGGCGTTTCAGAGCTCTTAGTCGAATCTTTTGACGGTGATAGTGATCTTGTTCATGTGGCCTTTGCGGCCGATGGTCATCTGATTTTCTACTCAAAAAGCGGTGCCTATCAGCCCAGCTATCAGCTAGGCGTGGGTGAACGGCCCGGAACTAACTGTACCTACACCTTACCCGGCCCATCTGGTGGGGAAACGCTTGCGATCTCTTCAGAAATTGATGGGACCGTTAAATCAGATTGGGTTTATGACGCAAGCTATGGAGATTTGGATGAGTGCAATGGAACAATTATTGATGGGCAATATGTTTACTTAGTGACCGATGATTATCCGTATGTGCCACGATGCCTGATGGGTGAAGTTGCTGGAGGACAAGGCGGTCCCGGTGGTGGAGGCCAAGGTCAAGGACAAGGTGGCGAAGGTGGTGGTCGTGGCCAAGGTGGCGGCAGGGTTGATTTTGCGGCCGCGGCTGAAACACTAGGGGTAACTGAACAAGAATTGCGGGATGCATTGGGTGGCCCACCCCCAGATTTTGCGGCCGCAGCTGAAATACTTGGTATCAGCGAAGAAGAACTGCAAGAGGCGATTGGCGACCTGCCCGGCGGTGGCCGTGGCAACGGTGGCGATGGCGGAGGCCGGGGTAATGGCGGCGGAGGCGGCGGTGGATAACACTGATGCACCCCTCCTAGAAGTTTAATATGCCGTGAGCGGTAAGCTATATCTTGTTTGCCGCTCACAATTTTTGGTATATTCCCATCTACCTACCCTAATTACCCCCTTCAAAGAATGCAGTAAAGCTGACAAAACAGAGCACCGCGATAGATCGTGACGGGTCATCAGGTGCCATTAGAGGAAAAGATGAACCAAGTGAAACAACTCGTCCTGATATTGTGCCTTTTTTTGGTTGCGTGTGGCACGGAATCGGCCGACCCTGAACCAGTTATAGAAGAAGTACCACCAACAGAACCGCCCGCCACGGTTGCTGCTCCAGATCCAACAGCAACTCCGACAGAAGAACCAACAGCAACAGCGACAATTATGCCAACCGAAGTGCCAACTGAAGCACCGACGGACGTACCAACTGAAGTGCCAACCCTTGAGCCTACTCCAGAACCGGCCGTGCTTGGACCGGTTGACGACAATGCGGCCAACATTGGCACCGGCCGACAGTTTACGATGGCGGGTGACAATGTCTACCCAGAAGGGGTTTCATATGACCCCACAACCGGTAACTTTTATGTTAGCGCAACAGGGGATGGAACCCTGTTTGTGGGCAACGTAAACGGGCCAGATGAGCTAGCTGTCTTTTCTGGAGCTGGCTTAGACGGTCGAACAACCGCTGTTGGCACCAAAGTTGATGCTGACGGCAATCTGTGGGTTGCAGGTGGTGCCACCGGCCAGATTTTTGTCTATGACACAGCCGATGGGTCGCTTGTGGCTAGCTTTACCGCCCCCGATGCCGGGTTTATCAACGATATGGCCATCACCGATGATGCGGTGTATTTCACCGATTCGTGGAATCCAATTTTGTGGCGTGTGACTGATTTGGCACAAGGGGAAGCAGAGCCTTGGCTCGACTTCACCGGTTCCGCCATCAATTATGTTGACGGTTTGAACCTTAACGGCATTGTGGCTACTGAAGATGGTAGCACCCTCATTGTGGTTCATTCGGATGAGGGTGAGCTGTATCGGATTGATGTGGCGACACAGGCAGTTTCTAGGATCGACACCGGTACGATTCCACTCACGTTTGGTGATGGAATGGTCTTAATCGACAACACAATTTATGTGCTCCGCAACGCATGGTGGGAACTTGTAGAGATTCAACTTTCTGAAGATTATTCCGTAGGTACCGGTGGAGCAGTTACTTATTCTGAGCTCTTTATTTATCCCACAACATTGGCATTTACCGGCAACACGTTTTTGGTGGTCAATTCCCAATTTAACAATGATGGGCTGCCCGAGCTCCCTTTTACTATTGCACAAATCCCTGCGCCGAACTTTACGGTAACGTCGGAAACCGTGGTTGAGGTTGAAACTGAAACCGAGGCTGTAACGGAAACTGAATCAGCGGCCGGACAAGCTTCAACTTTCCAGCTTGAAGCATGGGCCGACAACTGGTTCGCTGCATATCTGGGCGAGGAACTTATCGTTGAAGACAGCGTTTCAATCACAACTGAACGCTCTTTTAATTCAGAAACCGCGACCTTCGAAGCCAGCTATCCACTCCAGCTCAACTTTATCCTGAAAGACTTTATCGAAAACAACACAGGGTTGGAGTACATCGGCCAAAACAATCAGCAGATGGGTGATGGTGGCTTTATCATGCAACTGACTGACCTAAACAGTGGTGAGGTGGTGGCTGTTTCAAACAGTGATTTCGCCTGTATCGTCATTCACGAAGCGCCGCTCGATAAATCATGTGAGAGTGAATCGAATCCGGTAGCGGGTGAAGGGGCGTGTGGCTTTGCGATTTTTGATGAACCCCCTGGATGGCAGTCGGCCGATTATGATGATAGCTTCTGGAGCGCTACGACGATTCATGATTCGGCCGCGGTTGATCCGAAACAGGGATATGACGACATCTCTTGGGATAGCTCGGCCGAATTTGTTTGGGGACCAGATTTGGAAACCAATAATACGATTTTGTGTCGGGTGACAGTAAACCAGTAGCCCCGCTTTATTAAAACATTGCTTGGGCTAATTACATAAAAAATCAGCATTTTTCCTCATCCGCCTCCACATAACAAAGGATGTGAATGGGGAAGAACGCTGATCAAAACAGAAAATTTAGATTTCTAAATTAATTTATGTTGAAAAGAGAATTTGCCCAAGCCATTACCCAATGGCAGTTTTGTTTTGAAAACGGCCCGCAGGAGTCTGTTACTGTTCCTCATAGTTGGAATGCGTTTGACGCGATGCGGCTGGATGAAACGTGGTATCAGCGAGGGGTTGGTGTTTACGAGACTCAACTTGCTACAGATCCCAAGCGACGGACGTTTGTCCGATTTGGGGCTGCCAGCCAAAAAGCGGTTGTTTTTTGGGATGGGCTTGAGATAGGCCGGAATGAAGGCGGCTACTTGCCCTTTACGGTTGAACTACCTAAGGCGAGCAAGGGCAACCTGCGCGTTGAAGTCGATAACTCGCCCGATATCCACTTACCACCCTCTGATCGATCTGACTTTTTCTTGTACGGGGGGCTGACCCGGCCGGTGACGCTGTACACAACCGGCGCTTGCCGAATCGCTCAGGTGCAGATTGACTCGACAATCGTTGATGATCAAGG
>JAHDGV010000403.1 GCA_020631655.1 Chloroflexota bacterium
TTTATTGTTGCCGTATTAATTACCATTATGCGCATCCTTTAATTTGACATATTAATTTTTTATAGGAAAATTCCGTACCCAATTTTTCAGGTTCATAAAGCCTGATAAGCAGATAGAATTCAAATCTAACCCCAAAATACACCCTACAGGTGACGAAAGAGATAGTTTTTAGAAAAGGAGAACTCATTCAATGGCGAGTGTTAGTTATAAAAATGTGATGAAGAGCTATGGTGACAATGTTGTTATCAAAGATCTAAACATCGAAATTGCGGACAAAGAATTTGTAGTGTTTGTAGGACCTTCTGGTTGCGGAAAATCTACAAGCCTGCGTATGTTGGCCGGATTAGAAGAAATTTCGGCCGGAGAAATTTGGATTGGCGATCGTGTTGTAAACGACGTACCACCCAAAGATCGCGACATCGCAATGGTGTTCCAATCTTACGCGCTCTATCCTCACATGACTGTTTATGACAACATGGCGTTTGGATTGAAACTCCGTAAAACACCAAAAGCTGAAATCGATAAACGAGTAAAAGAAGCTGCGGCCATTTTAGGGCTAGAAGATCTTCTAGATCGTCGCCCGAAAGCACTATCTGGTGGTCAACGCCAGCGTGTAGCTGTAGGCCGCGCTATTGTTCGCGAACCAGCCGTGTTCTTGATGGACGAACCTCTATCAAACTTAGACGCAAAACTACGCGTTAGCGCACGTGCTGAGATTTCAAAACTCCACCAACGTCTTCAAACCACATTTGTATACGTTACCCATGACCAAGTAGAAGCGATGACTATGGGCGACCGTATCGCAGTTTTGAACTTCGGCGACTTGATGCAAATCGACTCTCCTCGTAACTTGTACGAAAACCCAAACAACATGTTTGTTGCTGGATTCATCGGCAGTCCAAGCATGAACTTCTTCGATGCAACTTTGGTTAAAGAAGAAGGCAACATGTTCATCGATACCGGTAGCTTCCGTCTACCAGTACCGGCCGAGCGCACAAACGCATATGCTGACTACGTTGGCAAAGAAGTTGTCTTCGGTATTCGTCCAGAGCACATTCATGGCGCAGACTTTGCACCACCCAACATCAACGCGGCCGCACTTGAAGCCGACATCGATGTGATTGAATTGCTCGGTCATGAATTGCACCTTTATCTAAGCAAAGGAAAAGCATCGTTTGTAGCTACCGTTGACACTCGTTTGGCTCCAAGCGTTGGCGATAAAGTTAACTTGGTTGCAGATATGAACAACATGCAGTTGTTCGACAAAACAACCGAACAAACTATCCGCTAGATTATCTCTCTAGAATAATTAAAAGACGCCGTCAGATTCTTGATGGCGTCTTTTTTGTTTTATATGCCAGTTGCAACCCGTCAAATCGGAGAAACATTCCGAATCCATTTTGTTTGGAAGATCCCAAACGAACATTACATTCGAGCATTATTCGTTGCTCAGGTACTAGACATCGACCTTGAGGCTGATCGTTACCTGATCAAACTAACGGAATTGCTGGCTAAACGAGAAGAGGATGGGCGCGGCGAAGGTCTGCCAGAAGATCGGCATACGGTTGAATATTGGGAAATGGTTTATCGCTTAACCAATCGTATGGCACACGTCGCTTTTGAAGCAGATGATGGACGGCCGCTATATTTGAGACTCCCTACATTAACGCTTGAACACAAATACTTTACACGATACGAAGACCCTGAAACCAATGGGGATGATCCAGATTGGGATTAGACCGGCTAAAAATAACCAAGCCAGCTCATGATCCCCACGGTGGAAAATCCGAGAGCGATGCCTGCAACAGCCTGAGCTACAGAGTGACGACGCAGATATAAACGTGCGGCCGTAACCGAAATCAAAACAGGGAGCCCAATTAGTCCAGCCAAAACCCATCCCCAAATAACGCCGATAATGGCGGTAAATGCGGCAGCTCCGGCCGTGTGCATACTAATCAGCCAAAAAAGCGTTATAAAAAACAGTATGCTCAAATTGATTGCGGTAAATAATGTTAGGGCAAAAAAGTGATCTTCTAGATCAAACCAAATCGCTAGCCCCATAATTATGAGCGCACCAATCACGGCCGACAGATATGGTATGCGACGCTCGCGCGTATTGCTCATATGGAGCTCTTCTACATAGCCCCACTGCAACATCGCAACCACGACCAAAATCGGGAACAACGAAACCAAGAGCCCGTACGCTATCCCCCATCCCAAAGCGGGCCAAAAAGGCATAAAAGCAAATGTGACGCCAAATCCCAGAATCGCATACATGATTGGGGGTGAAACAATGTTAGAGAATCTTCTGGCGAAAAGAACTAATCCACGCCTATCTTCTTCGTTAAAGTCCCGTGGTTCGGACGGAGAGTTAAATTTCAAATTTTTTCCCTTTTAAGTTTGATATCTGTGCGTTAAACCCTACCCGTAGGCCGGATTGTATTCAACAGCTCCAACATTGTACCAACGGATGATTCCAAAAAAAAAGCCCCTCAGAGTTTTCTCCAAGGGGCAAAAAATCAAGCTAAATGATCTTTTAGGGGATCATGTCCCTTCTTCCCAAGAGTTCAAGTATTTCTCTTGCTCTGGGGTTAGAACGTCGATATCGATTCCCATCGCTTTTAGCTTGCGAGAAGAGATATCCATGTCCAATTCAACTGGCATTGTGTGAACAGCGTTCTCAATTTTGCCTTTGTTGTCTGCCAAGTATTTTGCAGCCATTGCTTGACCAGCGAAGCTCATATCCATTACAGATGCTGGGTGACCTTCGGCCGCAGCCAAGTTGATCAAACGCCCTTCACCAAGAATGTTAATGGTTTTGCCGTTCGGGAATGTATATTGTTGAACTGATGGGCGAACTTGTTTTGGCTCACCACATTTTTCAGCCAAGGCCGCAATGTTGATCTCAACATCGAAGTGACCAGAGTTAGCCAACAACACGCCATCTTTCATAACTTCCATGTGATGCAAGTCAAATACGTGGATGTCGCCGGTAGCGGTCAAGAAGATGTCGCCTTGGGTAGCAGCTTCCATCATTGGCATGACACGGAAACCGTCCATGACAGCTTCTAGAGCTTTCAATGGATCAACTTCGGTAACGATAACGTTTGCGCCCATACCACGAGCCCGGGTAGCAACACCGCGTGAACACCAGCCGTATCCACCAACAACGAAGGTTTTACCAGCCAACAAGTAGTTTGTTGCGCGGATGATACCGTCTAAGGTTGATTGACCGGTTCCATAACGATTGTCAAACATATGTTTGGTCAATGCGTCATTTACAGCGATAACTGGATATTCAAGTTTACCTTCAGCGGCCAAAGCGCGTAGACGGATCACACCCGTTGTGGTCTCTTCGGTTCCACCGTACAAGTTGTCTAGCAACTCACGACGATCGCGATGAAGAGCTGTTGCAACGTCTGCACCGTCGTCCATCACGATGTGTGGTTTGTGATCCAAAACCGCATTCATGTATTTGTAGAATGTTTCGTTGTCTTGTCCACGTTTAGCGTAAACAGGAATCTCGTAGTGAGAAACAAGTGCGGCCGCTACGTCGTCTTGGGTGCTTAGTGGGTTACTAGCGCACAAGAAAACGTCTGCACCACCACGTTGGAGTGCAACCATCAAGTTTGCGGTCTCGGTGGTAACGTGCATACAACCACCAACGCGCAAGCCGTCAAATGGTTTTTCTTCTTCGAACATGTCGCCGATGCTTTGTAGCACTGGCATTTCAGCATTTGCCCAGTCCATCCGGTGGCGTCCACCAGGAGCTAGGTCGATATCTTTAATTGCGTATTCCATCGTATCTCCTTAAAAGTCTTAGGTATAACCGATATTGTTTGCTCTCAAACAAATCAATCTGTGCAATTTTTATTTTTTACAAAAGCGCATCTAGCGCGCCGCCGTCATCAAAGTTTTGACGATAACGAGCAATAAATTCGGATACAGAGTAGGCATGACCTTGTGGACCATTTGCCTCTAGAACATAAGCTGAGGCCAAAGCCCCCATGCGGCCGCAAATGTCCCATGGTAGCCCAAGCTGGATACCGCGCATCATTCCTGCACGATAAGCATCTCCAGCCCCAGTAGGGTCAACGGCTTCCCCAATTTGAGCGATAGGGATTTCATACTTCTCCCCATCAAACATTAATTCAGAGCCATCTTTCCCTTTCGTAACAAGCACGCCGCGTGCTTTATTTTGAATTTCTTCAAGGGTTAGACCTGTTTTTTCTTGGATCATTCCCATCTCGTATTCGTTAACGGTCAGCATGTAGCAGCCGTCTAACCCTTCGAGCAGGTCTTCACCAGATAGCCAAATCGTTTGCTGACTTGGATCATAGATGTAGTCTAATCCTTTACTTTTTGCTTCACGAACATATGCTTGCATGGCACCAGGATCATTTGGTGAAATGATGGCCAGGTTTGCATTTGGGGCATCGGCCGCAAATGTGAGTTCACCCGCATGTGCCATGGCTCCCGTATAAAAGCTAGCAATTTGATTTTGTTCTTGATCGGTATTGGCGAAAAAAGAAGCGCAAGCTTTATCAGCAATAACTTTGGTTGCAGAGGTATCAACGCCTACATTTTCGAGCCATGTGCGATATTCCGCGAAGTCATTACCAACCGTCGCCATTAGCGCCGGAGAACCACCCAACAAACCCAAAGTGTAGGCTATGTCAGAGCCGGTTCCACCGCGAAGCTTCACCATATCTTCAACCAAAAAGCTTAGGCTTATTTGGTGTAACTGATCGGGCAAGAGGTGATCAGTAAATTTGCCAGGAAATTTCATGAGATAGTCGAATGCGACTGATC
>JAHDGV010000404.1 GCA_020631655.1 Chloroflexota bacterium
GTGAGCCAGCTTTTGCAGGCCTGTTTAAAATCGATTTTTGCCAACCAACACGGCCTCAATCTGCAAGTTATCGTGGTCGATAGCGGCTCGGCCGATGATTCGTGCGCCATGGTCCGTGATCATTTCCCTCAAGTGATGCTGTTTGACATGCAAAAGAATGTCGGTTTCCCGGCCGGGAACAATGTCGGAATTCAGGCCGCCATCGGCCGGAATATCTACCTTTTGAACCCAGACACTGAAATAGTCGGGGAGGCTCTCCCCATCATGCTAAACCTGCTTGAGTCAGATCCAAAGCTTGGAATGATTGGAGCGAAACTGCTTAACACAGACGGCTCGTTGCAATCATCGCGCCGCCGGTTTCCAACCCTTTTAACCGGCATGTTTGAAAGCACTTGGTTCGAGTCACTTGCTCCAAAATCGGTGCTTGAACAATATTACATGGCCGATCTGCCAGACGATCAACCTTGTTCGGCCGACTGGGTGATGGGTGCATCGATGTTCACCAGCCGTGCGGCCGTTGAAGCTGTTGGCGGCATGGATGAAGGGTACTTTATGTACTCCGAAGAGTTGGATTGGTGCAAACGGATCAAAGAAGCTGGCTTTGAAATTCTGTGGACCCCGGAAGCCGAGGTGGTGCATCATGTTGGTGCCAGTTCGAGCCAAGCCTCAACCCGTCGTCACATCAATTTTAATCGGGCAAAGTTGCGCTATTTTCGCAAATACCACGGCCCTGTGGCCTCTGGTTTAATCCGGGTGGTGTTGATCAAAAACTTTGGACTGCAAATTTTGGTCGAAGGGTCAAAATGGCTGGTTGGGCACAAACGGCCGCTCAGGCGCCAGCGGATGGGGGCTTATTGGCAGGTTCTTCGCTCCGGCTTAACCCCGGCCGGATATTAGAGCCGGTTCTCTAAACTGCCTGAACCATTAAATTCAAGCAAACATTGGGGCCACTCCAAAATATTTCAGGCTACAATTTCACCCCATGTCAAGATCTCTAATCGACATACGCGTACGCCAGCGGGAATATCTTCTTGCGATCAGCCGAGCCTTATCGGCCGAGTTGGAACTCTCGGACGTTCTGCGCGTCATCATCAACGCCTCCGTTGAATTTGTCAGCGGCCGGGCGGGCATTATCGTTCTGTCTGATCCAGAGGAAGGGTTGTTCAGGGTTGCGGCCGCTTTAGGTGTACCCAGCGAACTTTTCTACTCCCACGCCAATCTGGTCAACGGATTCCCCTATTCACCCGGCCAAGAAAAAGATGTGACAGCCACTATCGACGATGCGATGTCACATTTGACCCAGCATTTAAAAAATGATTTAGGTGTTAGCCAAACGCTGATTTTGCCCTTGCATCAGGGGGATTTGGTTGTTGGCATGATCTATGTTTTCCAAGAAGAACAATTTACCTTTGGAGAAGATGCTGGCAAACTGCTCCAAGCTTTTGCAGATCAAGCGGCCATCGCTGTAAAAAATGCCCGTTTGTATGAACAGGTTAATTCTGAAAAACAGCGGCTCGATGCGATTTTGGAAAACAGCGCAGACGGAGTGATGATCCTCGATCCTCAGCTGAATATTCAGTCATTTAATCGGGCTCTATCCAACATGATCGGCCGCAAAGCGAGCGAAGCGATCGGCCGACCGCATGATGACATCATCAAATGGCTAACTCTGCGCACAGAGCAAGCTCTAAAAGATGCCTTTGCAAATGGCTGGCCGATGCCGGGCTCTGCTAATTTATACGTCGAGGGGGATATCAAAAAGCCTAATGGTGATGTTGTTAGTCTCGGGATCACATACTCACCGTTGCTCAACTCGCGCCATCGCTTGCTCAACATCATCACCAATGTGCGGGATTTAACCCAACACCGGCGTGAGGAAGAACTGCAGAAAACGTTTATTTCTGTAGTGAGTCATGAGCTAAAGACACCGGTTTCGATCATTAAAGGGTATGCGGGCACGCTCAAACGGCCGGATGCCAAATGGACTCCTGAAGCTCGACACGAATATTTGAGTGTAATTGAGGATGAAGCAGACTCTCTAACTGACTTGATCGACAATCTGCTCGAAGCATCTAAACTCCAATCAGGAACATTTAGCCTCAATCTAAAAGATCATATTAGCCTAGTTTCGCTTGCGCGACGCACGGCCAAAAAGTTTGAGACACAGACCGACATCCATGAGTTTTCGATCGATTTCCCCGAGAATTTTCCAGAGATTAATGCGGATGAACGACGAATTACCCAAGTGCTCAACAATCTAGTAAGCAACGCAATCAAATATTCACCCAAAGGTGGCCCTGTGCAGATCAGTGGTACAATTGAAGATGATGATCGCTATGTTACGATTTCAGTCACCGATCACGGGATTGGGATTCCAGACCATCAGCGTCACCGCATCTTTCAAAAGTTTTCGCGGCTTGACAATGACTTAAGCCGGAAAACGGAAGGGACCGGACTCGGCCTGTTCTTGACCAAGGCAATTGTAGAAGCCCATGAAGGCCGGATTTGGTTTAACAGCAACACTGATCCTGAAAAAGGGCCGACCGGCACCAGCTTCACATTTTCACTCCCCAACATTTATAACGAAATTTAACACATTCAAGCGATTGGCTGATACCTTGACTTCAAGGTTTGTGACCCAGCTATGTTTGAAAACCAATCATGGTGCAGGCTTTTCCCCTGCCCAACCCAACTTTAATGCAAACTCAGATTCAATGCCCGCAATGTGGCACACCTTTCCCAGCTGAAGTTCATCAAATTGTTGATGCACAGCGTACGCCTCACCTAAAAGATATGCTTTTGGGTGGCGCACTTAACGTCGCTCAATGTCCTTCGTGTGGCATGGCGACTCGCCTAGCTTCTCCGCTTCTATTTCATGATTCTGAGCACGAAATGCTCATCGTTCATGTCCCAATGGAGTTGGGCTGGTCTATGCAGGAGCAAGAAATGCAAATCGGCCGGATGGCGAAAGCAATCACTGACGGCCTGCCACCAGAACAATTTAAAGCTTATCTGCTACAACCAAAAACGATCATGACCATGCAAACGTTCATGGAACAGGTGTACTCAACCGAAGGGATTACGCCTGAAATGATCAAGCGCCAGCAAGATCAGGCTCAGCTGATGCAAAATCTGGTGACAGGAGACAAGCTGACGCAGATTTCTTTGATCAAAGAAAATGAAGACCTCATCGATCAAGGGTTTTTTGGGATGCTTCAGCAAAATTTGCAGATGCTTGAACAAAATCCCGCACCTGAAGCCAACAAACAGTTTATTTTGCTAACAAATTTGCAGGCTCGGTTATTTACGATGACTGAGGCTGGCAAAGAGCTAGAACTTCAGCAAGTTGCATTGTCTAAGTTCCAACAGGCAGTAAAAGATAAAGGTGGCTTAACCTATGAGCTGTTTTTAGACCATCTTATAGCAAATGATGGGAATGAATCGGTTCAAAGTGCGATGATGCAAATGGGGTATCAAGCGATTCAGTATGAGCTGTTCACCGTTTTAACCGGCCGGATTGAAGCGGCCGAAGGTGCGGAAGCGGAAAAGCTAACCAACCTTCGTGAACGGCTTTTGGAAATTTATGACCAGCTTCAAGAGCAAGCCAAAGAGCAAATGGACAAAGCTGGAGAAACGTTAAGTGCGATTCTGGCCGCGCCTAGTCCTGAGCAAGGTGTTCAGCAAAATATGGGTCGTATCGACGAGCCGTTTATGCATTATTTAACCGCTCAGCTGGAAATGGCAACCAGTAGCGAAAATCAGGAGTTGCTGGACAAGCTCAAACCGATTTACGCCATGATCATGTCTGCGGCCGAAAATCAGCTTCCACCAGAAGTCCAGCTTATCAACGCATTGGTTTCATCTGAGAATGAGGCGCAAATGCAAGAAGTTTTGGGCCAAATCCCACCTGAAGCACATGGGCAAGTCAAGCAAATGCTTGGTTCGCTCCTTGAACGTGCAACTGCGGAAAATCCTGAAATGGCGGCTAAGATTCAGCAGGCCATGTCCCTCATATAGTAGGCGTTTTTTGCAAGTACAGACGTTTTGATTTAAAAGCGTCTGTACTTGCAAGTTATAAACTTACATCGGGTTGTCTAGACGGAAACCGTGCCCCCGTACAGTAACAATAAAATTATAGGGATCTAGTTCCGCGAGACGGTCGCGCAAGCGACGCATCAACGCATCAATCGCTTGCTCAGAGACGCCTATCCCCTCTGTATCGGGCCAAACTACATTAATGATCGCATCCCGATCAACAACATTTCCCTCAGCATCAAACAGTAATTTCAACAGTCTAAACTGGGCCAGAGAAAGCGGCGGCATTAGCTCTTTGCCATTAATCGATACTGCCCGTCGCTCTTCGTCTAACATCATCATCTTCTCGGGTTTTGGCTCTTCCCAAGTCAAAGGCAACGTCGCTTCGGTCCCGATAAACATGAGTTTGACTGAAAGTGCAATTTGGATTGAATCCCCATCACTCAGCGGCACTGAGCCACTGATGCGCTTCCCATTAATGTGGGTTCCGTTTTTACTGCCTAAGTCATGCAGAATATAGTTGTTTTGATCCCCCGGTGTGATCCGCACATGATGGCGTGAAACTTGCCGTTCTGGCAATACCATGTTGCATTCTCCACCTCGGCCGATTAAAAATTCATCACCTTCGATGACCCAACGTTGTCCGGCCAACTGCCCCTCACGGGCGATAAGTACTGGATTTCCTGACATTTTTTGTTCCCTTTGCTTTAATTTTTGACTATGCCAACACAATCAAGACGGACTCGGTTCTATTTGGTAGAATTATATGAGTCG
>JAHDGV010000405.1:0-2056 GCA_020631655.1 Chloroflexota bacterium
CAAACTGTAACCCAATAATCACCCCGGCCGACCATGAGACATAACCGCATTTTGTGAGGCATGAGCCTGCCGGTTCAACTTTAAGATTCAACTATCAAATAAACACAGGAGTTTAGGCACTACGATGAATTTTAAAGGAATTGTTTCACTAACAGGATATGCCGTATTGATCGGCTCAGTCGGATTTTTTGCCCGAATGGTAGAGGGTCTTGATTTGATGAATATTGTGTTCTTTCGAGCGTTGCTCGCGGCCGGATTTGTGTTCTGTATCACCGCATTTGGCGGCTCAGCAAAGTTGCTTTGGCCGAATAACTGGCTGGGGCTGGGGCTGGTCGCTTTGTCTCAAGGGTGCATGATGATTTGCTTCATCGGGGCAACACTGCACACAACCATCGCCAATGCGGTCTTCATCACCTACACCGCCCCGGTATTTGCGATTTTGTTTTCATGGCTGTTTTTAGGTGAAACGATTTCACGCACAACGATTATCAGCTTTTTGCTAACGGCGGCCGGTGTGTTGCTCATCGTGGATGTGAACAGCTTCTCACTCGGGGCCGAAACACTGTATGGAGATGTTCTGGCATTTGGGGCGGGGATCAGCTATGCGGCCGTGACTGTTTCTTCAAAATATGCGTCAAGGACCGACCAAGGGCAAACGATTGTCTTTTGGCAGATGGGGCTTGTCGCGCTGTGTCTGCTCCCATTTATCGATTTGCCAAGCCCGGCCGTTGTGCTCAACACCGCACCTGCACTGTTGGGATTAGGCATCGTGGCAACCGGCTGTAGCTGGCTGTTGTTCATGCACGGCATTCGGTATGTGGCGGGTCAACAAGCACTGATTATCACATCACTCGAGACTGTGATCCCGGCCGGATTTGCTTGGTTCATATTTGGCGAATCGCTTTCAAGTACCGCCTTAGCCGGTTGCGCCATGATTTTAATCGGGGTGCTATGGGTGCAAATTTCAGACTTGCGTAGCGAGGCCATTGAAGGTGAAGGGCTGGCTCCAGCCATGCGTTTCCGGCCGGTATCAGGCAACTAATGCTCATCGATTAAGACCTCGGAGGTTTTCTCCCAAGAGGTCAAGGTTTACCTGAGGCAATTAAAACCTCCGAGGTCTTGAATAACCATTTATACACATTAAAACCAAGACGGGTCTGCATTAAGAAAAAAGGAAAAAGTGTGACCAATATGTTGACCATTCATCTTTTAAATCAGATCAAAATTGAACAAGATGGGGTCCTGCTAGAATCATTGATGGTGCCCAAATTACAGTTGTTACTGGGATATCTAATTGTAAACCGCGACAAGGCGGTTTCGAGAGATCACATCGCCCAGATTATGTGGCCCAACCGGCCGGAGAGTAGCGGCCGCAATAACTTGCGCCGCCTGCTACACAGAGTGCGCCAACACCTGCCCAATGCGGATATACACATCCGATCAACCAGCCATTCTTTAAGCTGGATGAGTTCGGACAAGGCAAGCATAGATCTGATTGCGTTTGAAGAGACAATGACTGATTTTGACCGGCCGATTGGAATCCAAACGCTGGTGCAAAACCCATCCCCCACATTTATGCCGGGCATGACCGAGGATTGGGTGATAGAGGTAGGTGAGCGCTTGCGCCGTTTATGGTGCAATGGATTAGAGTTGACGGCCGATTTATGTGTTGTAAGCCGCCAGATCAACGGAGCGGTTGCGGCCGTGAGTCGATTGTTGGACGAGAATCCGTTAAACGAAAACATTTATCGACGGTTGATGCAGTTGCACATGCAATTGGACAATCGGCCGGCCGCAGTTATGGTCTATTACCGCTGTGTTCAAACTTTGCGCGACTCACTTGGAATCCCCCCTTCAGCACCCACCCGTGATTTGCACCAAAAACTGTTGATGGTTGATGCGGATCTTGTTTTTGAACAGGAGCCAGCGGACGGCTTGCTTGCCACGCTCCCACAGTTCAGTTCGGTTGAAAGCAGTCTCGCTGTATCGCAGATGGTTTAGCGATATTGATCGGGGATCTGGAATCGTTCGCAAACGACATCCCAAATCGGCCGGT
>JAHDGV010000405.1:2156-4809 GCA_020631655.1 Chloroflexota bacterium
ACATGCTTGCAGTCATCGGGGCCGCCAGTCACAAAGTAGCGTTCTTTTGTGTCGGCCGAGAGTGCGTTAACCAGCGCCAAAGCGGCATCGCGTGAGTCAAGGGCATGGGTCTTATGCTCTAAGCTTAGCAAGAACGAATACTGGATAAACGCAGGGTGCGTCCCCCAGCCGGGATCAGTCGGCAAAACAGCCGGGAGCCGAATCGTCGTCCAATCTAACCCGCTTGCGGCCACCATTTTTTCAACGGCAACTTTGTGTTTAGAGTAGTTGTCTATCGGGTTAACCGGCGTGTCACTGGTTAATTCAGGTAAATTTTTGTGGGGATTACGATTGCCGTAGACGTTATAGCTCGAGACGTTTACAAATTTAGGCGGCCGTTTTAATTTTTGTGCCGCCTCAATCAAATATCGACTGCCGTTTATGTTCACATCTTCAGCGATTTCAGGAATCACAAACGCCATGGGGGCAATCACGGCCGCGGCATGAATAATCCCGTCGGGGGTGTGCTCTAATACCGCCTGTTCGGTTGATTGTTGATCACGCAAGTTCCCCCAAACCATCTTAAACTTATGCTGACGCAGTAATTTGCGCGCAACCGTTTCGTTACTGTTGCTCCGCTGATCAAAACAGATAATTTCATATCCCTGATCAGATAGTCGTTTGATTATATTTGCGCCTACATTGCCATATGCTCCGGTTAAAAAAATCCTTCCGTTCCCCATGTGCTTTTCTTTCCATCCTTTTGATCGTCGTAGTGTTTGGAAATCGCAATAAAGCGGTGTGATTTTGATGTGTGGTATTTGTCGTTGATCAACTCGCTAGCTTTTCTGCTTCTACTTTTAACCCTTGAGCTGCCCAATCATAGCCCCGCATTAAATTGGTTTTATATAACCAAATAATTATCGGAGCTAACAGACCTCCAAACGGTTCTCGTGACTCATATCGTGTCTTCCTTTCACTGATGCGGGTCAACGTCTGGGTGCGGTGGGCTTTAATAAAAAAGTTTTCTGATCCCCAACATAAAGTGTAGGGTTCAATTTGGGTAATAACTAATTTTGATTTGGTTAACGGACCAAAATTGTTTAACCGAACATGCAGGGTGACGGAATCACCCAACCGGCCGTCGGTTTCAACTTTGGGAGTAAACCGATTCCAATTCTCGTAGTCATCAAAGCCGGTTAACACGTGCCAAACCGTCTCAATTGGAGCCTCTATGTCGATGGTTGCAGTTAAGGTACGCATAATGCCTGTTACCAGAGGCAAGCATACAGTTCCCTTTGATTTAAGCAAGCTGATTCAACAATTCAGATGCCTGAAAAGGTTTATTGATACGATCTGTCAAAAATTACAGCTCTACTAAGATTCACATCATAATCTTCGTTACAGATTACAGTTCACAGTAAATTTTTTATTTGTTTAGATAAGGACGTTTTTACAAGCTGGTAAGAGCTAAAACCCTAGCCCCATCGGTACCATGGCAAAAAACTTTGATAACTGAATAACTCACCGTACACACTCTCTCGACAAAGATTTTTGTAGTCTGATAGTGCGTAGCACGAGTTAATGGTTAGCTTTTTGGGTTTCAACATCAACGCCCAAAATCAAAGACTTAACTACCAAATCAAAACAAATGGATAAAACAAATGATAATTAACACTGGACAAAAAATGAGAAGAAAAAATTATCTGGCACTTGCACTGCTATTCACACTACTTTTTAGCATTGCTTGCCAATCAAACCCAACGGACGAAGCATCTGAGGCTGTGAGCGAATCGGCCGCTGTTGATACCGGTTCAACCACACCCATTAACGTGCCCGGCTTTGAAACGTGGGAAGAAGTTCTAGCCGCGGCCGAAGGGACCACCGTAAACTTTCATCTATGGGGTGGATCAGACACCATCAATTCAAACGTAGATTCTGATATTGGGGCTAAAGTGCTCGAGCAGTATGGGGTAACGCTCAATCGAGTTCCTTTGACCGACACGGCCGATGCTGTGAACAAAGTTTTAGACGAAGCGGCGGCCGGAAGCGATGAAGGCACCATCGACCTGATCTGGATCAACGGTGAAAACTTTAAAACACTGGCCGAGGCCGATTTGCTCTACGGCAACTGGTCAGAAGGGATTCCCAACGCGCAATTTGTGAACTGGGACGATCCCGCCTTGGCCTTTGACTTTGGCTACCCGATCGAAGGGCGCGAATCCCCGTGGGGACACGCGCAGTTTGTGTTTGAATACAACACCGAGCTTGTTGGAGATGCACCACCAACAACGTTTGAAGATTTGCAGACATGGGTTCATGACAACCCCGGCCTGTTTACCTATGCGGCCGTGCCTGACTTCAAAGGTAGCGTTTTTGTGCGCCACGTTTTCTATTGGGCGGCCGGTGGCCCCGAGCCATTCTTGGGCGATTTTGATCAGGCGACCTTTGATGAATACGCCCCCATCGTTTGGGAATATTTGAACGATTTAGAGTCAGACTTGTGGCGGGGTGGCGAAACCTATCCAGAATCTGTGCTGATGCAAGATTTACTGGCTAATCAAGAAATTGCGTTCAACATGGATTACGATCCGGCCAAAGCGTCTACCAACATCGCTGAAGGAATTTATCCTGAAACGATCCGCACCTTTGTGATGGATACCGGCACGATTTC
>JAHDGV010000406.1 GCA_020631655.1 Chloroflexota bacterium
AACAATATAGGATCACAAGAGTTGCTATTCCCCGCTCAAAAATAGTGTAATATCGCATTAATATATTTCAGCTTGAGAAAAACAAATGTTAGATGTTCAAAAAGTCCGTGCAGACTTTCCGATTTTAAATGTAGATGCACATCCAAATGTGCCATTGGTTTACTTAGATAGTGCTGCGTCATCGCAAAAACCGAGTCAGGTGATCGATGCTATGAACGGCTATTATCAAGAATATAACGCCAATGTTCATCGCGGAATTCATCGCCTAAGCGAAGAGGCGACAAGCGTTTACGAAGGGGCGCGAGTCAAGGTTCAAAAATTCATCAATGCACCCTCTCATGAAGAGGTGATTTTGGTGCGGAACGCAACCGAGGGATTTAATCTGCTGGCATATAGTTGGGGTGGAGCAAACTTGAAGCCGGGTGATGAAGTGCTGATCACGGCGATGGAGCACCATGCGAATATCGTTCCTTGGCAGATCGTGTGTGAGCAAACCGGAGCAACGCTTAAACATGTGCCGTTTACAGATGAGGGCACTTTGGATATGGATGCGCTTGATGAGCTTCTGACTGAAAAAACGAAGATCTTTTCGTTTACGGCCGCATCGAACGTTTTGGGCACCATCAATCCAACTAAAGAATTAGTGGCTAAAGCACATGCGGCTGGGGCTCTTGCGGCCGTGGATGGGGCGCAAGCGGTGCCACACGCGGCCGTAGACGTGCAAGATTGGAACTGTGATTTTATGGCCTTCTCGAGCCACAAAATGTGTGGCCCAACCGGAATTGGCGCCCTTTACGGTAAAGCGGAACATTTAAACGCAATGCCCCCTTGGATGGGCGGCGGTGATATGATCCGGCGGGTGACGTTGGAGAAATCGACCTATAACGACTTACCATACAAATTTGAGGCGGGAACCCCGGCTATTGCTGAGGGTATTGGTTTAGGCGCGGCTGTTGATTACTTAAATTCTTTGGGGATGGAGAATGTTCATGCCCACGAACAAAAAATAACCAGCTATGCGCTCGAGGCGTTATCTGAAGTTGAAGGGCTAACCGTTCTTGGACCAAAATCAGCGGCCGAGCGTGGTGGGCTTGTAGCATTTACCTTAAAAGGATTGCACCCTCACGACATTGCGCAACTGCTGGACGAGGACGGCGTTGCTGTGCGTGCAGGTCATCACTGTGCTATGCCAATGCATAAGATTATGGGGATCGGCTCTAGCACACGAGCAAGTTTTTATGTGCACACCACAACGGACGAAGTGGACGCCCTTGTAACCAGTCTTAATCGTGCGCGTAAAGTGTTTAGACTATAATTTAGACAAGAGAAAAGAGGTGAGAGTGTAGAGACTTTCTCATCTCTTTTCTCTGATTTCTCTACTTTAAATTCGGAGATAACTATGAGTGCAGACATGTATCGAGAGATGATTCTCGATTTATACGAAAACCCGCTAAACCACGGCGAGCTTGATCCACATACGTTTAGCCACGAGGAAGATAACCCCCTGTGTGGTGATGTGGTCAAAATTGATGTGTTGCTTGACGACGACAAAAAGATTCAAGACATCAAATGGTCAGGGGATGGCTGTGCGATCAGCATGGCGTCAGCCTCGTTGATGACCGATCATGTGAAGGGGATGACGGTTGAAGAGGTAATGGCTCTTAATGGTCAAGATGCGGTTGATTTGCTTGGTGTAAGCAATTTGAGCATGGGGCGTGTGAAATGTGCGACCTTGTCAATTAAAGTATTAAAAGCAGGCGCATCAACGGTTGAGTAAATGTCAGATTTTGTAAAAGTTGGAACGAAGGCGGATATCGCCCCTGGTAAGCCGCTGGTGCATGATTTTGATTATGACACGGTGGTGATTTTCCAGGTGGGTGAGACCTATTACTGTATTGAAGATGTCTGTTCGCATCAAGAAGTAGAGTTGAACAACGGCCGGGTTGAGTGCGATGAGGCAACTGGCGTCTGCCGGGTGGAGTGCCCTAAACACGGAAGCTGGTTTAATCTTGAGAGCGGTGAGGCGATGAATTTGCCGGCCAAAACAGCGGTGAAGACCTTTGCGATTAAGGTTGAGGGAGATGATATTCTGGTTGAAGAACCAGACCCTTGGTAGCGTGTAAACGAGGATTTAAATCCTCGTTTAAGATATGAAACCCGATTAATCGGGTTGGGGGCTACGCATTGGGGAGAATTAGATCTATAGCTTGCAGGTAAAATCATTCTCGGTAAGATACGGGGCAAAGACGACTAACCCCCACATCTGACGAGATGAAACCAACTAACTTTTTCCAATATCCTACGGAGCCTGAGCAACCAGAAACTGACGGTAATTTGAGCTTTTGGGCCGACCAACCGGCCGAAGATTGGCGTACGTTGCTGGCGTATGGTGAAACGTTGCGCTTTGCGGCCGGGGATCAGCTCATTGCCCCTAATCAAAAAAGTGATGGATTCTACCTTGCCGCGTTCGGCCGGTTTGGCATGGGAGAAATCGTTTTTGAAGAGGGAGAAGCCTTTGGTCTTGAATCCTTTTTTGCAAAGCGGGCGTATCCCCAAGCAGTGGTGGCCCTTGAAGCGGGTGAAGTTGTTTTGATTTCCCGGACCGCATTTGAAACCCTGTTTGCGAAAGACCCTCAACTGGGCAAAGCGGTTTTGCTCGAGCTCGGCCGGATATTGGCCCTGAAACAAACCATCTAACAAACAAAACGGAATGAATTCAAACCCGATTTTTCCAAATTACATGCAAATGGCCCGTCGCATTCCGGCCAATGTTTGGAACGCCATTCGCTTAGTTAGCGTTGGGTTGACCTTTGGCATCATCCTGACCCTGTTTATCCGGCCGGAGCTAGGGCTGTTTGTGGTGTGGCGGGTGATTATTCCGCTGGTGCCGCTCCTATTTTTCATCGCTCCCGGCTTGTGGCGCAACATTTGTCCGCTAGCGGCAATGAATCAAACACCACGACTGTTTCAGTTCACCCGAGCTTTAACCGCCCCAAAATGGTTTCAAGAGTACGGTTACGTTATCGGTATTAGTCTGTTTTTTGTGCTGGTCTCAATGCGCAAAGTGATCTTCAATTACAACGGGATGGCGTTGGGGTTGTTGCTCATCGTGTTGCTGACGGCCGCGCTTGTGATGGGGAGCATGTACAAAGGGAAAAGCGGCTGGTGCAGTAGCATTTGTCCTTTGTTGCCGGTGCAACGTATTTACGGGCAAACACCTTTTGTGACCGTTTCAAACAGCCACTGTGACCCGTGCGTAGGATGTACGAAAAACTGCTACGACTTTAATCCGCATGTGGCTTATTTGGCCGATATCCACGATGAGGATCAACGCTTCGCCGCTTATCGCAAATTCTTTGTGGGGATGTTCCCCGGCTTTATTTTGGCCTTTTATCTGTTGCCCAGCCCTGGTGCACCGCAAAGTGGCGTAGCTGAATTTTTCTCTGGGATGCTGTCGATTCCGGGGACGATCGCGGTGTGGCAGATGTATCTGCTGTTTATTGTGATTTCGCTGTTTAGTGCGGGGATGTTTTACCTGCTCGATTCATTTTTGAAGTCGAGCCCGATAAAAATCACGACGATCTTTGGGGCGCTGGCTCTAAATATCTACTATTGGTTTAACTCGATGCTGATCGGCGAGCTGTTTGGGTTGGCGTTACAACCGGCCGTGGCTTGGGGCTTACGGGGGCTCGTCGCTGTGCTGAGTATCGTTTGGATCGTGAATACCTATCGTAAAGAGAAAAAATATTTTGAGTTTACTGAGGCCCGGCGTGCGGCGATGACCAATGTTTCGCTGATTGCCCACCGTAGTTCATCATTGGCGAACCCTGAGGTGAAATTTGAACCGGAAGGGAAACGTGTGGTGGTGAAGCCGGGCAAAACCATCCTTGAAGTAGCTGAGGCCAATAACCTACCGATTGAATCTGGGTGCCGCATGGGGGTTTGCGGGGCTGACCCGGTGATGATTTTGGATGGCAAAAACAATCTGAACAAAGTTGGGAGCGATGAGCGGACGACGTTGGAACGGTTGGGATTGGGAGACGACTGCCGGATGGCGTGCATGGCCCGCGTCAAAGGCCCCTGCTCTGTGTCTCTTAAACCAGAAAAACCAAAGGTCTTTTCAACCAGCCAAATTGCAGGCTTTAAATTTGATAAAGCGGTTGAAAAGGTTGTGATTGTGGGGAACGGGATTGCCGGAGTGACGGCGGCCGATCATGTGCGTCGGCGCCATCCAACCTGTGAGATTCATCTCATCGGCCGAGAGAGCCATCACCTGTACAACCGGATGGCTATTACAAAGCTGATCTACGGGCGGAGCGCGATGGAAGGGCTCTATCTGATGCCGGAGAAGTGGTACAAGGACGTTAACATCACCACTTGGCTGAATACCCACGTGCGGGAAATTGATCCTGAACAAAGGCAAGTTAATTTGGGGACGGGCGAAACGCTAGATTACGACCGACTCATCCTGACAACGGGTAGCGAGAGCTGGGTGCCACCGATTGAAAATTATGGGAAAGATGGTTGTTATGTTTTGCGCACGGCCGAAGATGCGATCAACATTCGCCGCTTTGTGCAGGAAAACCACTCACAAACGGCCGTGGTGTCCGGTGGTGGTTTGCTGGGATTAGAAGCAGCATATGCTCTGCATAAGGTGGGGCTAAAGGTGTCTGTGTTGGAACGAGGTGAATCTTTGCTGAGAAGGCAACTGGATCCCGCGGCCGGTGCCATCCTGAAGGCTTATTTGGAAGGATTGGGGTTAGAGATTGTGACCAAAGCCAGCGCAAAAGCGGTGCAGGGGA
>JAHDGV010000407.1 GCA_020631655.1 Chloroflexota bacterium
CGGAACATGACCCTGATCAAAACACCAAACAACGACAATGCCAAAAGCCTATTCTTGGCCTCAAACTTTTACCTGATGGTGGTGTTGCTCGCCATCATGATCGTCACCCCATTCGCCTAACGTTCCTGTGTTAAACATCACCCTGTATACCAAAGATCCTTGTCCGCTGTGCGATGATCTGAAAGAACTTTTGGCCAGCCTGCACGACACCTATCCGCATCAACTAACCGAAGTAGATATAACTCAAGACCCGGATTTAAACGCCCGTTATCGGTTTGAGATCCCGGTCTTAGAGATCGGCGAATCTCGGATTAAAGCACCGATATCTCTTTTAGATTTAAATCGATTTTTACGGGAGGCCGCATGACGCTCAAGATTCCAGCTTTGCGCATTCATGGCAAAATTATTGAGGCTGAAGAAAACGAACGGGTGGTACGTACTGTGCGAATTGATTCGGTTTTGCCAGCCCGTGATAGCCAAATCCCTGATGGGAGCGACTTGCTTTGGTTGCGCTTTGGGTTTGTGTTTTTGGGAACCGAGAAGCCGCTGATTCCAAGTTTTGTGATGGATGATCGTGGGAATGAATTTAAGACGCTGCGTTTAATGGAATGGGTGTATGAAAAGGGAGACATTTATCCACGGGGCGAAGTGTTTGGGTACGAGCTTAATTACGCAAAAGAGTGGATTGAAACACAGTGTTTTGTACGGGAAATCGAGCTATCTCTTCGCTTTTTTACTTGGGTGGTGGATGATTTGAAAGCCCCCCCGGCCGGGTTAAGCGTACATCGGCTGGCTGTGTTTAATGATGGGGTGAGTGAGCCAACACGATCAAAAGAGCGGCCGGCCGACTGGCTGTTGCCCCTCCAGCGTTCAAGAGCAACATTTTGGCACCTGCCTGTGGAGTAGAAAGTATTAAGTCAGAAGTATAAAGTTGTAGGCCTAGCACTTGTACCTTCATACTTTAAACTTATTACTTTGGTTTATCCGCTTGCGCGAGTCCCTTCAACTGTTTCTGCGATAATGTCTCGTAGGGCAAATGGCTCAACCCCTTTTTCTAGCAGTCTAACTCCCAATTCGTTGGCTTTACGGCGCGAAGAAAATGATGCGTCGGCCGAAATCATAATGACCGGCACGTCTGAAACTTCTTGGTGCTTTTCGTAAAATCCCCAGCCATCCATGCCCGGCATCATAATATCAAGCAGGATTAATTCAGGGTCAAATGATTGAACCTTTTGGATGCCTTCTGTGCCGGAATGGGCGATCTCCGCTTCGTGGCCAAAAATAGATACCATCTCACGTAGCAGGTGAGACATTTGTGCGGAGTCGTCGATAATTAAAATTCTACTCATCAGTTTGGTTACTTCTCTGTGATTCTTCTGTAGCGGTTCCTAATGCTTTTCCAGTGTCAACCTTTACGGCTGTAACGCATGTGTATACCGGAATCTATGCATGTTTTCATATTTTATTCACATCTTCTTTACGAAACACCTTTCTTGGTGGCAACGGCTAATAAAAGTCAGGTACTTTAGTCATATATGCAACATCTATTAACCGGTCATGCCGCTTGCTAGTTGCTCCTGTATAATCACTGCCATGCCAACACCTTTTATGCATTTGAATATGGCGCAGAAAATGATGACTCGGCCGGAGCTTTCTGAAAAAACGGCCGATCTAATTCGTGCGCATTGGGGGGCGTTTTGTCTGGGGCAAATTGCGGCCGATTATCAGCAGTTGTGCGACACGATGCGCCGAACAACCCACTTCTATAAAACGCCACCAGAACCGGGCGATTATGCGGCATTTGAGCGGATGTTGGAGCAGAACCCAAACATGACAGAGTGGGACAATCTTGATCCGGCCGAAGCGGTGTTTATCGCTGGGTACGGCTCGCATTTGTATTACGATCTGGACTGGTTCCACAACATTGTGATGGCCTTTGTGGTGGGGGATTGGGGAGACCGTAAAGACAGGTTTGTTGACCACAACACCTTGTTGGCACACGAAGATCAGCAAAGCTTGCCGGTGATCGAGTCCGGCACTGGAGAGGCGATATTGGCCGTTAACGCGGCCGGATGGCTTCCGTTTGATCCTGACTATAATTTGAAGGCTTGGCAAGAGCTAGTAGGGCATCAGCTACTGCCGGGAGCTGAAATTGAAACGCTCAATATTTTTGCTGGCCGGATGGATATCAGCGCGGCCGAACTGGCCCAGCGTGTCACATCGCCTGAGTGGATGCAGGAACATATTTTTGCCCATGTACCCAGACAATTGGTTGATGAGGTATTCGAGCGATCGCTAGTAGATGGGATTAAGCTGATTGAAGATTATTTAAGGCCGTTGCTTTAAACAGGAAGGACCGGTATGTCTCAAATAATTGTAGTTGGTGGTGCGCCGGGGAGCGGGAAAACAACTGTCACAAGGTTGTTGCATAAGAAATATGAGTCAGTCATGATCGATTTGGGCTGGCTCAGAATGTTCCACCTTGACCCTGAATGGAAGCGCCAATCTGAACAAGAAGAGGGGATGGCATTTGAGAATCTGATCTTTATCGTCCGAAATTATGTGAAGCATGGATACACACATATTTTTGTAAATGATCTTTTGGATCACCGGATTCAACAAATCCCATCACTCTTTAACTCCAATCAATTCATGATTGTCACGATTACTGTAAATGATGTGGTCGAGCACAAAAAGCGAGTCCTTAATCCGGAGCGGGATAGCGGTTACAGAGATTATGAAAAAGCAATTGCGTGGAATAAAGCAATTGGTGAAAGGCCGTTGGTGGAAAATGAAGTTCTGATTGATAGCTCAAACCAATCGGCCGAGGAAACGGCCAAACAAATTCAGGATTTGATTGATAAGCGTATTAACCAAGTTCGGTGAGGATGTTAGATCATTTAGACGTCTAATCTGCCTTTTTGCCAAATTTAATCAATCACAATGGGTTGCCCCATGACAGGGGCTGGATTATTGCGAATCAGATCGAGGAGCGCCTGCCCGGTAGCAGGGACTTCGCGCAGTTGAAACCAGCGGATGCGCACATAGCTTTGTTGATCAGATGTGACCCCGGCCGCATCAATCCCCATCCAGCGACACAAAAACAGAGCCCGTGACATGTGGAACTCCTGTGTGACCAAAATCGCTTCATCAAGGCCAAAAATGTGCTTGGCACGATAGCAGGAATCATAAGTTCGTCGGCCGCCGTAGTCCGGCTGAATATGTTCAAACGGAACCCCATTGTCACGCGCATAGTTGAGCATGACTCCCGGCTCGTTGTAGTTTTCAAAGCTGTTGTCCCCCGACAAAAGCAATCGCTCAACCTTACCCGATTTGTACAGCTCAATCGCCACGTCTAGTCGGTCGCGCAACACATCGCTCGGTTGGCCGTTGCCGTGAATGCCTCCGCCAAAAACCAGCGCAACACGTGCCGGAGAAACCTGTTCCGGCGTGGCCGTATGACGGCCGTAAGCTAGCACGATGAGAAATCGCCAAACAAAAGGGAGCAGACAACCGATAATCCCTAAAAAAAACAGCCAGCGCACAATTTTGAATAGCCTGCTCAACATCGGGTTGATTGTACTCAAGCGAACTGAATGGCGAGTTTCAAATAAGAGGCATTTTAGGTGCAGATCGGTTATGATCTTGGAACAAATCGTTGAAGGACGAACTCGATGAAATTATACAAATTAGAAGAGATAAAAAGGGCGTTGCCACAGATCGATCTGATGGCTGAAATTGAGGCGGGATTTGAGGCGTACTCGGCCGGAAAATCGGTTGTGCCGCCGGTGGGTGAGCTGATTATGGATGAGCCTCCGGGCGAGGTGCATATCAAATATGGTTACATTAAAAACGATGAATTTTATGTGATCAAAATCGCCTCTGGTTTTTTCGACAACCATAAACTTGGACTGCCAACCAGTGCGGGGATGATGCTGGTATTTAGCCAAAAAACGGGCCAGCCAGTAGCAATTTTGGCCGATGAGGGATATTTGACTGATGTGCGCACGGCCGTGGCCGGGGCGATTGCGGCCAAATATTTGGCTCCTAAAAAGGTGGATCGGATCGGGATTGTGGGGACCGGCATTCAGGCTCGGATGCAGTTGCAGTATTTAAAAGGGGTTGTTGATTGCACCGATGTGCTGGTTTGGGGACGCTCGGCCGATAAATTGGCCCAGTATCAGGCTGACATGCAGGCAGATGGCTTTGCAGTCAGCACTACGCTAAATGTCGATGATGTGGCTGGCTCGTGCAATTTGATCGTGACTACAACTCCGTCTACGGAGCCACTCATCCGATATGAGCCACTCAGGAAAGATGGGGTGCACATCACGGCGATGGGGTCCGATACGCCGCACAAGCAAGAGGTTGATGCCGGTGTGTTGGCGGCGGCCGATTTGGTTGTGGCTGACAGCGTTCCGCAATGTCTGGTGCGGGGTGAAATATCTAAAGCACTCGCGGCCGGAGCCATTCAGCAAGATGGGTTGGTTGAGCTGGGAACGATCATTGCTGGAGACCATTCAGGCCGCACATCTTACGACCAGCTGACTGTAGCGGACCTGACCGGCGTTGCCGTGCAGGATATTCAAATATCAAAAGCGGTTTTTGAGGCTTTAAATCAAGAATAGCTCGAGTAAAGCGGAAAGCTTTTCCGCATAAAAAATGATTCAAATTAACGAAAAACGATTTTTTGCTGACTTTGAAGCCCTGCGTCAGTTTGGTTTACAAGGGGATGGTGGCGCCGTACATCGTGTCGCCTATTCAGCCGCTGATATGCAGGCGCGTGAGTGGCTTAT
>JAHDGV010000031.1 GCA_020631655.1 Chloroflexota bacterium
ATTTTTGACAGGTCCAGCAGGGAGTTGATCAAGCCCAAAAGATGCTTTCCGGCCGCACCGATTCGTGTTGCATCCTCCAGAAAGTAGTCTTCCATTTCAACAGCTTCAGACTCTTCAGCAATAATCTCGCTATAACCGATAATTGCGTTTAGAGGGGTGCGCAATTCGTGGCTCATATTGGTTAAAAACGCACTTTTAGCACGATTTGCCTCTTCTGCACGCGCTTTTGACTGCGAAAGCTCAAATGTACGGGCTTCAACAACTTCCTCTAGGTGGATTTGGTAGTTTCTGAGCGCTTCTTGGCTAATCTCTAGCTCTTTTGTCTGCGCATTTAGCGTTTTTGTCTGCTCAGTCAGCCTAATAACCGATACCTGTAAGAAGAGAGTAGACATCCCAATGGCTACGAGATAAATGAGCAGGTTGGTCAGGGATGGGGGAGGGAGGTCTGGATTTGGGTTGTAGATGCTGTTGTCTACCATGTATGCGGCGATCACAGCAACGACAGCGACGACACTCGCAATGACTAAGCTTCGTTGTCCAAGATAAGCCGACGTAACAATTTGAATAACAAAAACAAAAACATAAACGGGATCAAAAAATCCACGGCCGTCAAATGTCGCTGAGAGCCAAATGGCTCCAATGCCAACGACACAAGTGAAGCTAATTGCTCTGGTGATGTAGCCTCGACGGATTGCCAGCAGGTTTAGGATCAGGACAGAGGCGATCGAGTAATTTAGAATAACCGTTTGAGACGAGATTTTGCGTTGACTGAGAAAATTGATTTCCTCAAGCATCGGAAGAGAAGAAAGGAAAAGGCTCCCGGTCCCAACAACCAGTGCCAAGGAGAGGGCCATTGTGAGGGCGTAGTAGATATAACGTTCAGTGCCATTTAGCCTAAATACCGGCCGTTCAGATTTATTTTGCATACGCGACGCCTGTTACACACAAAATTATGCATCATTCAGCTGAGTCAACATAAGAGTGAATAGGTACCACGTGTATTTTTGGACTTGATTTATTAATGCACATAATTTATACTTATGTGCATTAATCGATAATTATTATGTCAAATCCAGATAATAGCACAAAAAATCAGCTTCCGGCTCCAAACAAGTCTCAAATGCCAATTGTCGCCGCTGACATCGAAGCGGCGCAAAAACTGAGCGCACTCGCAGATGCGGCCGTAGGTTACTCCGCATTCCGCGACTATCAAGAACTAAAAAGCGCGGCCACCCTCTACGCCCATCAGGTTGATCTGTCAAAATTTGCTCAATTTATCAACCAAGTTTACGAGAGATCGGCTGAGAGTAACGACGTGGAGACAGTTGATCTGAGACTCTACGACTTACAGCTATACGAACAGCCTCAGGCTTGGGCCATTGTGTCCCACGGCCTCGTAAAGCTTTTTAAGCGAGAAATGGCTGACAAAGGCTTTGCCTTAACCTCAATTAACCGCGCCCTGTCTACCATTCGGAAATATGCGAGCTTAGCGATGGAAGCTGGTGTGATTTCGCCGTCTGCGCACGCTCAAATTAAAAATGTGACGGGATATCGCCACTCTGAAGCCAAGAATGTGGATGAGAAGCGCGCTGTCACAAGAATCGGCCGCAAAAAGGAAGAGGCAGTACCAATCCCGCTGGGAATTATCAAAGAATTGAAATCAGTTGAACTTTTTCCAGAAACTCCAGCTGGTCGTCGTGATCGTTTGGCCCTTTGTCTCTTGCTCGATCATGGCTTAAGAGCCAGCGAAGTAGCTGGGCTCACAATCAATGATGTTGACCTACACAATTTTCAGCTGACCGTTTATCGCAAGAAAACAAAATCCACCGATCTGATTCATCTGACAGAAGATTCGTATGACGCATTAGCAGATTACTGTGAAAATGATGCACTCCCCCACCCTACCGCACCCCTCCTAAGGGCATCTACAAAAGGTGGAAGGCTCACAAATCGGCCACTGACACGCATCACCGCAAGCCGCCTCATGAACCGCTATGGGAAATTGATGGCTAAAAAATACGATTTGCCCCACTTAGCCAAGCTCTCAGCCCATGACGGTCGCCACCAATGGGCCACAGACGCTCTAGAGGCCGGAACACCCTTAAACGACCTGCAACAGGCCGGAGGCTGGAAGTCTCCCGCTATGCCGTTGCGGTATGCAAATAAATCAAAAGTATCGAATAAAGGGGTGAAACTTAACCGGTAGCGGGCAGTCTAAACCAGCGAAATGTGGAGATTACAGCTCTCTCGGGGTAAGCAATTGCACTGATGTGGTCAGGATCGGACCAAAAGGAAAATAATTGCCATTCTGGCGCTGAAATTGAGGGAAAATCTTCCTCATTTTTGAGTCGAACAGAAAAATCCTTCAGCGGGAGAGCCAATCCTTTCCCAATCCCCTTTAAATAGGCTTCTTTGCGCGTCCAACCGGATAAAAATGGGACCAAACGGTCATCAGGCCGATATTGGCCCAGCTCCTCAATTTCAGAATCTGTAAAAACCGTCTGCGCCAAAGAGTCGATGTCCCACATCTTTCGGCCGACATACTCGATGTCCGCCCCTACCTCCATCCCTTTGGCGACCGCAACCAATGCAGTGTCGTTTGTATTGGAGAGGTTAAATTCTACCCTTGCTTCAACGGGTTGATTGACTAGGGATGGTTTTCCATGTTCACCGTACTCAAACTGAATATCAGCAGGCTGACAGCCGGTATATTTTGCCAAAATCTGCCTGAGCCCCCTTCTCCCGGCTACATATTGCCGGCGATGCTTATCAAATCGGAAACGGCCGGCCCGCTCAAGCTCATTCTGGGCCAATATTGTGTTATTGCTTGATGGGAACTGAAAATCGGCCGGATTGAGGTCAATCAGCCACAAATCGATACAGGCATCAGGTAACTCTATTCGATTATCAGGTTGGGGTTTCCAATCTGGCAAACTCATTCTGCGGCATGCTCAAACTGAGCAATCCCTTTCTTTAGTTTCTCAATCAACTCTCTGATAGCTGGTTCTTCGATGATGGCAAAGTGATCCCCTTTGACTTCATCGACCGTCACGTTGAGCAAAACATCTTTCCAGCCCCGTTCGTACCCGGCGTGAGCAAACATCTGCCAGATTTCGGCCGCGCACAGCAGAAGAACCTGCCCATCATAGGGAGCTGGCTCGGGATATTGCTCAAGTAATTTAGCAAACTGATCGGTCATGTAATCATCACGCAGTTCAATCGGCAAAGGTGTGCCACTGGCGATCATTTCGTCCATATCTTCGCGAGAGTATTCTTTCTTGAAATTATCGATTACCCGCTTTTGAGCCACGTTTTTTACGTAATCAACCGGATTGGTTGCTAATAAGTGAACGCGATCTCGCATCGTGTAGTTTTTAGACTTGATGCTTGGATGGAAAGTGTCGATCATGATGATCGGTGGCAGTTCATGCCCCATCGATTTGAGCTGAATGGCCATTTCCATCGCGACCACTCCCCCACCAGAATAACCGCCTAAAATCCAAGGGCCGTTCGGCCGATGCCGGAGCAACTCTTTGATGTAGTCGGCCGCCATCTCAACAATCGACTCATGCGGGAACGTCGCACCATCTACCCCACGCGCTTGGAATGCAAAAAATGGAGTTTCGCCGAGATATTTTTGCCAGCTCTTGAAGAAGAGAACATTACCCCCTGCTCCGTGCACGCAATAGACGGGAATTTCATTCTCTGACCCTTCATTAATTTCGATCAGATAGTTGTACTCTTTCTCTTGAGATCCATTTAACTCTGCCTCAACCGAAATAGTTGGCAAAGATAAATCTGTCTGAGTGAGCTTCGTGAAGTCCTGTTTACGGATAAACTCCGCAATCTCAGCGACTGTTGAGGTTGAAAATAGCTGTGATAGCTCAATTTCAATGCCGATACGGTCTCTAATCAAGCCAAACATTTGCACCGCTTTAATTGACTGGCCTCCCAAGTCAAAAAAGTCGTCGAAAATGCTGATTTTTACTTGGGATAGAACCGTCTTCCAGATTTCTACCAGCTCTTCCTCGATTTCATCACTTGGGGGCGTAAATGGTAGCTCAGAACGATAAATCTCGAGCGTTGGCTCTGGAAGACCCTGTCTGTCTACTTTGCCATTGGGCAACAGCGGAATCTCTGGCAAGCTCACAAACCTGCTGGGGATTAAATATGTTGGGACTGAACCACTCAAAAATGTCCTAATATCAGACACTGCTGGAGAGTGCTCAACACCCTCTTTTAACGTGAACCAAGCTACAAGCACCGTCTCATCGCCATCTTGCCATCCATCAACTATCGCTTCCGAAATCAGCGGGTGATTGGCAAGCACAGTTTCGATTTCTTGAGGCTCAATCCGCACACCGCGAATCTTTAGCTGGCTGTCGCCACGCCCCAAATATTCGATCTGCCCATCGGAGTTATACCGGCCGATGTCGCCCGTTTTAAACATGATGGAGCCGATTTCAAATGGGTTGTCGATATACCGCTCGGCGGTTAGCTCCGGCCGGTTGTGATACCCCGTAGTAACCCCCACACCAGAGATGTAGATTTCACCAGCAACCCCAATCGGGACCGGTTCCAAAATATGGTCCAGAATATACACCTTCATGTTGTCAATCGGTTTCCCGATGTACATTTGATTCGGTGTTGGATATTGATTGGTGTCTAGGCAGGTCACATCGGCCGTTACTTCTGAAGAGCCATAGATGTTTAGCAATTTTGCATACGGGTTCGACTGAGTGAAACGGTTGTACAAATCCACCGTCAAAGCTTCCCCACTGGCCGTCCACATGTGCAAATCGGGCAAAGTTTCACCCAAATTAGGTGCGTGACGAATTAGTTCGTTGAGCAGAGTTGGAACTAGAACAATGCGCGAAATGCGATGTTCTGCCAAAAACTTGATTAGCTTAGGCATGTCTGATGCGACTTTGCTCGGTGCAATTACGAGTGGCACCCCTTTCAGGATTGGCCCAAAAATTTCCCAGATCGAATCTACAAAGTTCAGTGTGGTTTTTTGCACGCAGACTTCTCCAGATGTAAATGGGTATTTGTTCCACATCCAGCTAAAGCGATTCACAACACCTTTGTGATGCCCCACAACCCCTTTTGGCTGGCCGGTAGATCCAGACGTATACAGAACAAACAGCGGATCTGTTGAACTGATCTCTGAAACTAAGTTTTTGCTTGAATATGAATCAAGATTCTCGATGCCGCTCAGGCTGATCAAGCGCATATCATCCGGCGTAATCCAGCCGAGCAGGTTGGGCTCGTCTTCAACCAGCACTAAGCTCGGCTTAGCATCTTCCAAGATGTATTTGAGCCGCTCTGCGGGATAATCCGGATCAAGCGGCAACCATGCAGAGCCGGTCTTGATGATGGCTAGCAGATAAACAACCATGTCGGCCGAACGCTTGCACGAAATGCCGACCAGATTCCCTTTGCCCGCGCCACGCTCTCTCAGGTAATTGGCTAACTGATTGGCTTTTTCATTCAGCTCCAGCCACGTGTATTCAATTCCAGATTCTGGGTCAACGACGGCCGTTCGCCCCCCTGCCCTGCGTACCTGAAGCTCAAAAAGTTCATTCAGCAAAGCTTCATCTGCAAACGGAAAGTCTGTCCGGTTCCACTCGTAAACGATCTGGTTCCGCTCGTCAGGGAGCATCAGCGGCAGATCTACAATATTTGCAGACGGCATCCGCACTACACTATTGAGCAAGGTTACAAAATGGGCAATCATGCGACGAATCGACATGATATCGAACAAGTGCGAGTCGTATTCTACTTGGCCCACAAAGTAATCTTTTTCTTCCCACATTTCGAAGAAAAGGTCCAAGCGGGAGTTTTCCATTGCAAAATGGTTCAACAGACGGGTTTCTAAGCCGGTTAGCTCAGGCCACTCTACCCGATTGTTTTGAAGGGCAAACAGGACTTGGTAAAGTGGGTTCCACGACGAGCTACGCTTTGGCTGAACGTGATCCACAATCAGTTCAAACGGGATCGCTTGATTGTCAAAGCCCTCCAGCGTTAATTTGCGCACATCTTTTAGATACTGCAAGAAAGACTGGTCTGGGTCGATTTTGCTCCGCAAAGGCAGTGTATTGGCGAAAAAGCCAACAATGTTTTCGAACTCTTCTCTCGGCCGATTAGAGACAGGTGTACCAACTACGATGTCGTTCTGACGGCTGTAGCGATACATCAGGATGTAGAACGACGCCAAAAGCACCATGTACGGGGTCACATTTGCCCGCTTTGCAAGCTGATTAATCCCAGAGGAAATCTCTTGATTAACTCTGAAGTTAATAATGCCACCGGCCGCGTTTGACGATGAACGTCTCGGCCGATCTGTGGGCAGATTGATCAGATTTGGTGCGCCCTCTAAATGAGTTTTCCAGTAATCCAGTTGAGAAGAATCTTGCTCAAGCAGGCTTAGATTTTCTTTTTGCCAAACGGCATAATCAATAAATTGCACCGTCAGTGGCTCGATATCAGGCATCAGGCCCGACAAAAATGCCTGGTACGCCTCACCTAGCTCACGCATCATAATCCCCAATGACCAGCCATCTGCAATAATGTGGTGGAAGTTGAGAATTAAATGGGACTTGTCTGGCTCAAGTTTGATAAGAATGGCTCTGAAAAGAGGGGCAACGGACAAGTCGAATGAGCCGTTGAGGAAATCACGCAAACGCTGTCCCCAAATGTACTCTCGATCCCGCTCATCGATTTCTGTTAAATCAACCTCTTCAAACGGAACCTCAACATCACCCAAAATGACCGGATGAGGCATGTTTTTCCGCTCAAGAAACATGGTCCGCAGGGATTCATGCCGGTTCACAAGCCAGCGAATAGATTCTTTTAATATCTCCGGCCGTAGTTCACCCACAAACTCAATCCCAAACGGGATATGGTAGCTGGCGGTTCCAGGGTTTAGGCTCTCCAAGAACCACACACCTTCTTGGGAGTAAGAAAGCGGTAATGCAGACATGTCAGCACGAGAGATGATCTCAATCTCTGACTGACCTCTGTCTGCTAAGGCCGCAGGCACATGGTAAAACTCAATCAATTCCTCTTTACGACGAATCAATTCATCCCGCAGTCTTTCTTTTATCGCCCCTTTGGGTGCGCTGATGTGTAAATTCCCATCTTTAACACTTACCCGAATATTTAGGGACGTTAGTTCTTCTATTAGTTCGCGCAGATTTCTCTGAGTATTTTGCATAGAAATATCTAATCCTTAGATCTTAACGCAAGCGTAATTTACGCCGCCTACATCAGATCAAGGCAAAAAGGTCTACAATTTTTTGAAGACCTACACCTTCATTCTATATCACAAACTCTTCACGGTCATCATCTGAACGTCTGTCACTTTCCATCTCTTCACTACTTTCAGGGCTGGCTTCAAACGACATGTTTGAGGCCAAGCCAGCAATTGTTGGGTTATCGAAAAACGTTAGCAAAGAAATTTTCTCTGATGAGGTTTCTTTTAAGCGATTAATAACCCGAGTTGCTAGAAGAGAGTGCCCACCAAGCTCAAAGAAATTATCATTAATTCCAATTTGCTCAGCATCCAATCTCAAAACGTCACACCATATTGTTAACAGATGTTTTTCAGCATCTGATTTTGCCGGTTCAAAACTTGATTCCAGTACGCTCCGATCTTGCAGGGGTTCTGGAAAACTATTCCGGTCAATTTTACCATTAGGCGTTTTGGGGAATTCGTCCAGCTTCATCCATGCCGATGGCATCATGTAATACGGTAATTTTTCATTGATTAGTCCACGCAAGGTGGCTGGATCAATTTCATCGGTTTGGATTGTGTATGCGACGATCCGCTTGTCATTTTCGGTGTCTTCGCGAACAATCGCTACCGCGTCTGTGATGCTAGGATGTTCAAGTAAAATCGCTTCGATCTCTTCCAATTCAATTCGGAAGCCACGTATTTTAACCTGGTTATCGGTCCGGCCTAAACATATTAACGTACCGTCATCGTTATACTTGGCCAAGTCACCGGTGCGGTAAAGCTTGCCGTCACCAAATGGGTTTTTAACAAACCGATCCGCCGTCAATTCTGGTCGATTAAAGTAACCAAACGCCACGCCATCTCCACCGATGTACAGTTCACCTTCAACCCCTACCGGAACCGGCCGCATCAAACTGCTAAGCACATAAACCTGGGTATTGGCAATTGGTCGGCCGATGCTAATCGGATCATCACTAGGAACAACGCGGGCCACTGTAGACCAGATCGTTGTTTCGGTTGGACCGTACATGTTCCAGAGCTCTTCGCACCGCTCGAGTAAACTATTCGCCAGCGATCTAGAAAGAGCCTCGCCTCCACATAAGATTTTCAACCCAGACTTACCTGCCCAACCTGAATCGATGAGCAGTTTCCACGTTGCAGGTGTCGCCTGCATCATGGTTGCATCGATGCTTTCGATCATGCTCGCCAAAGCATTTCCGTCCGTAGAAACTTCCGGCCGGGCAATGGCCACACGAGCACCCACAATCAGGGGGAGATAAATTTCAAGGGCCGCAATATCAAACGACATTGTTGTAACGCTCAACAAGATGTCGTCTGAGGCAATCCCCGGCCGATCTTTCATCGCATACATGAAATTGGTCAGGGCGCGATGAGGCACCATCACCCCTTTTGGCAAGCCGCTTGAACCAGATGTGTAAATCATGTACGCCATCCCTTCTGGTTCAGCCAAACTTTGTGCCAGAGGTGCAACCGAATCATTTAGCCCATCTTCAGGATCGTCAATGACAAGTTTAGTAATTGTGCTTGGCAGGTTTGAGGCAACTGAGGCCTGTGTTACCGCTACCGTCATGCCTGAATCAGCAATCATGTGCTGAATCCGATCTTCAGGATAGTCTGGATCGATGGGCACGTATGCCCCACCAGCCCTCATGATGGCCAAAGCAGACATCACCATATCGGCCGAACGCTCTAAGCATAACCCAACGATTGAGCCTGTCGTGACGCCCGATGCCTTCAAATAGCCCGCAATCAGAGCAACCCGCTGATCCACATCTTTGTACGAGTAGGTTTGCCCGTTGTCGATGAGGGCCGGTTTAAACTGAGTTTGAGCCGCTTGCCGAGAAATAATCTCTGGCAAGGTCAAGTCGGCCGGATAATTGCTAGCGGTGTTATTCCACTTGTCCAGCTCATCTGACAAACCAGAATCTGTGAAGAATTCAAAACTGCCCAGTTGGCCGGTTGGCTCTTCAACCAACCCTTTTAGCAATAGCTCAAAGCCATCTAACCAGCCAGCAACGGTGTCTCGTTTAAACAGATCAACGTTGTAATCAACGTCAGCTTTTAGGGTTCCATCCTCTTCATACAGGTTCATAAACATGTCCCAATTTGAAGATTGTTTTGGAATTTCCCGTACCGCTTGTTTCAACCCAACAAAATCATCCTCAGGGAGCTTTTTATCGAGATTAAACACGATATCTACTAGAGGAGAACGGGACGTGTCGCGTGGAATGTTGAGATTTTGGAGCAACTTACCAAATGTAAATGGCTGATGATCTTGTGCATCCAAGAAGCTGTCTTTCACCTGATCAATAAAATCGGTGAATGATATTTCATCATTTGGTGCTGATCGGATTGGCAGAATGCTAACTGCGTGCCCCACCAAGTTGTCTAGCCCAGCTTGGGCCTGCCCGGCCGTGTGAATACCAACTACCAAGTCCTCAGAACGGGACAGGTGGTAAAGCATCGCTTTAAACGCGGCCAACATCACCACAAAGGTGCTGGTCTTGTTAGATTGGGCCAGCTGTTTAATCTGGTTCACTAAATCCCCTTTAAAGTTAAAGTGGATCGATGACGCTCCAAATGAACGGCTTGCGGGGCGAGGATAGTCATAAGGTAAGTCAATCGGTTTTGGCACCGTCGAGAAGCGCTCTTTCCAATAGGCGACCACTTCTTCACCAAACTCACCCGAGGTCGCTTCCTGCTCCCAATTGACGTAATCACGGAAGTTGTCAACCGGCTCAAGATCAACGATCTGGTTGTTGATTTGACCGTTGTATAAATCACGGATTTCGCTGATCACAACCACGGCCGACCAGCCATCATAAACGATGTGGTTTGCTACCCACAGGAGCAAGTGCTCGGTTGGACTGATCCGTACAATTGAACATTTAACCAGCGGCCCTTTAGCCAAATCGAATGGCTCCAGCATCAGTTTGTCGATGCGGGTGGCCAAGGCGATTTTGGCATCTGTCGGGGTTTCGGCCGAAATATCAACAAAATCGACTTCAAACTCCTTCTTAGGAGCCGGAGTCTGCCCATCTCCATCAGGGCTAAAGCGCAAATGCAATGACCCATGACGACGAATCACCGTAGTGATTGATCGCTTTAGGGCTTCTACATCCAATTTTCCAGTTAAGTGAATGCTAAACCCTTCGTTGTATGAAGTCGCAGCACGCTCACTTAGCTGTGAGGCCAGCCAAATTTCTTTTTGGGCCTCAGTTAGTGGAAAAGGGATCTGGCTATTCCCTCCTACTGGAAGGAAGCCACCCTTTTGAAGATCAAGTACAGCGTCTTTAAAGGCTTGCTTAACAAATTCAATGTCCTCATCTGTGTGTGCGATAGAGAAGAAGCAGTTTTGTGCAAACGTAAAGACATAAACGCCTTTTTCTAGAAGGCTATAGAACAATAAATCAGGATAAGGATACTCAACAGGTACCTCTACGCGGAACCATGAGCTGTAGTGATTGATTTTGATCGGAACCCCTTGATCTTCAAAGAATTCGTTGAGATCGGCCGCAAAGTTGGCCGTACGCTCATTCATCCAATCTTGTAGATCGGTTCCTTTTTCAAGCAGATAGGTGCAAACGGCTTTTGCGGCCGCCAATGCCATCGGGTGACGGACAAAGGTGCCTGCAAAGAAGGTTAAATCAACTTCAGGAATTGATTCATCGCCGTACTGCCAGAATCCACCATCGATGGTGTCCATATAGGTTTTTGATCCGGCTACCACACCGATTGGGATTCCCCCACCGATAATTTTGCCATAGCAAGAAATGTCTGGTTCAACGCCATATACTTTTTGCATACCACCTTGATGAACCCGGAACCCGGTAATCACTTCGTCAAAGACAAGGGCTGAGCCAGATTCAGTTGTGATTTTCCGCAGTTCTTTCACAAACTCATGCGGCCGGTTTTCAGGATGGCGGCTTTGAACCGTCTCGATGATGACGGCCGCAATATCGTTGCTGTGTTCACGGATGAACTCTAGAGATGCATCTGTCCCATAATCTAGGATGATGGCATTTGCAACCGCATCTTCTGTGATGCCCGGTGCCGCAGGAACGGTCATTAGATTCCCTTTCATCACCTGTGGACGAGCCAAAACTTCGTCAAACACACCGTGATAGTCACCAGAGAAGTAAACGATCTTATCGCGGCCGGTGATGGTCCGGGCCATCCGCATCGCCGCCATAATCGCTTCTGAGCCGGTGTTGCAGAAAGAAACCCGCTCCATGCCGGTAATTTCGCGGACCATGCGGGCCACGTCACCAGCTAAACCTTGCTGAGGTCCAATTTCGATTCCTCTGTCTAGCTGTTCGCGTACGGCATCAACCACAAAGTCAGGAGAGTGGCCTAAGAAACCCACACCAAAGCCCATCGTAATATCGACATATTCGTTGCCGTCAACGTCCCAAATCCGTGAGCCTTTCGACTTCTCAGTTGCAATCTGATAGACAATCTCTTTCCAAGTTTGTCTAAACCCTGCGACCGTTCGTGGGTCAGCTTGAACATCACGATTTTCTTGGGCTAATTTTTTAGATGTTGGGGTTTTTGCCTGCAAACGGGTCATAAAATCTTCCAACCACGCTGATTGCTGGTCGGTCAATTTCCCTTTTGCACCTTTTTTGATCGGCTTGTACGGTCCGAAGGTCACCTTGTTGACCGAGTCGCCGTCTTTTTTCTCAGGGGCTTTTGGCCATTTGCGCGCTACTTCAACGATGCGCTCGGCCGTTTGCCCCATGGCGGCAGCGGCGGCCGGGTTATTCCCTTGCCCCAACATCGCCATTTGCTGTTGCATCAGCATCATCATTTGTTGCATTTGCATCATCTGCATCTGCATCGGATTGTCTGCCATTGCAGAAAAGTCCGGCATTTGCATCATTGGCATTTGGCCGGCCGTTTGCATAGCTGGTGCTTGAGAAGCGCTTTGTGCAGGTTGAGCTGGAGCCGAAGCGTATGCATCTTCTGGCAACGCATCAGCACAAAATTCTGTTAGATCATTGATTGTCGCAACATCTTCTAAGAGCTTGCGGAATCGGATCGTGACACTCATGTGTTTTCTGAGAGCAGAACTAACTTGGGTTAAGGTCAAGCTGTCAAAGCCAAGCTCAGGGAATGAGGTGTCGTATTCTTCTGGCCCGATTTCGATGCCAGACAAATCGTTCAGCAGCTCAACGAGCGCCGCCCGAATGTTTTCATTTCGTCCCATAACAGATTCCTTCGGTAAGGGGGTGTTGATTTCGATTAATGGGGTCGATTCTTGAGAATCTACCGGGTGAAATCCATTTGTGTTTGAATTTTCTACGGGTGCGCCCGCAGATACCGTGCTGGTTAAAGCAGGTGTATTGTTTGTCAGTTGTTGGGATTGACCGGCCGGTTTATGTTCCGGTGGATCTACCCAGAATCGTTTTCTTTCAAAAGGATAGGTTGGTAGTGGCACACGACGCCGCTTTTCTTCAGCGTAGTATTGGCCGAAGTCCGGTTCCGCACCGGCCATCCAAAGTTTGCCCAACCCATCCAACATGGCTGAAAGAGCTGGAAGCTGTTTGCTCGCATGCCCGAGTGAATCGATCACAAAGAATGGGCCTGCTTCACTGTCTTTGGTTAGATGTTGGCGTACAGCACCGGACAAATTGGTGCCCGGCCCAACTTCTAAGAATATCCGATTTGAGTCTTCGAGCAGAACCTTAACGGCATCACTAAACCGAACCGCTTGTCGCAGTTGCTGGGTCCAATAAGGACTGCTCGTAATTTCTTCATCGGTCATTAACTGACCGGTTAAGGTTGAAACGATAGGAGCAAATGGCTCATTTAGGGTAGCGGTCTGTACAATCGCCTCAAATGGCTCCAAAATCGGATCCATCATGCTTGAGTGGAAGGCATGCGAGGTATGAAGCTCAATTGTTTCTTCGTCAGCCTCTTCCAAAAGCGCTACCAAGTTCTGAATAGACTCGTCCGATCCAGACACGATGGTGACTGATGGAGCATTTACGGCCGCAATTGAAACACCTTCCGCTTTTTCCAGCCAAGGTGCCAGCTCTTCTTCGCTCATCCGTACAGCCAACATGCTACCGCCGGGTAGCTCTTGCATCAGTTTTGCCCGTCCAGCGATGATTTTTAGCGCATCTTGCAGTGAGAAGGTGCCAGCGATTGTCGCGGCTACAAATTCACCAACGCTATGCCCAACCATCATGTCTGGGGTGATTCCCCAGCTTTGCCACAGCATAACTTGGGCATATGTCACTGCAAAGATGGCCGGTTGAGCCAATCCGGTTTGCTTTAATTTGTGAGCGGCTTCTTCGTCATCGGCATTGATTGGGTACAGTACATCCCGGATATCGATGTCGAGGTACTGGCTCAAAATTTCAGCACAGTGATCAATTGCATCTTCAAAGACCGGTTCACTTTCATACAGCTCACGCCCCATCCCAACAAATTGCGCCCCTTGGCCCGGGAACATAAATACGATTTCCGGCTCAGCCGTGCGCAATTCATCGTTTGAAATTTTTCCGCGCAGTTTTTCGATCGCATCCTGCACGTCTGTTGCAACCACAAAACAGCGATGTGGTAGCTCGGCCCGGCCGAACGTGAGCGTAAACGCTACATCGGCTAAATCAGCATTTGGGTGTGCTTCGAGCCAGTTGGCCAAGTTCGCAACTTGATTTTGCAAAGCGTCGGCCGATTTGGCAGAAACCATCAGCAATTGTGCGCCTCTCGACGGAGTTGTTTCTGGCAGAAGCGGTGCTTCTTCTAAAATTGCGTGTGCATTGGTTCCACCTACGCCAAATGAGCTGATTCCGGCTCTGCGTGGGGTCTCTGGATTTGCTGGCCAATCAATAGATTTGTCTGCTACGAAGAACGGGCTGTTCTCAAAATCGATTTCTGAGTTCCCGTTTTCATAGTGCAGAGTTGGTGGAATCATTTCGTTTTGGAGTGCCAAAACGGTTTTGATGACACCCGCAATACCTGCCGCCGCATCTAAATGGCCGATGTTGCTTTTAACTGCACCCAGAGCGATTTTATTGTCATAATCGGTCCGGTCCGCATATGCCTGTTGTAATCCAGCAATCTCAATCGGGTCGCCCAGCGGAGTGGCTGTACCATGGGCCTCGATGTAGCTGATCGAGTCAGGATCTACATCTGCATTAACCATCGCCTGCTCGATGACGCTGGCCTGCCCTTCGATGCTGGGCGCAGTGTAGCTGGCCTTGTAGGTTCCGTCATTGTTGAGCGCAGTCCCTTTGACTACGGCCAACACGTTGTCGCCGTCTTCAAGCGCACGATCCAATTTTTTGAGCAAGACACAGCCAAGACCGCTAGCAAATACGGTGCCTGAAGCTTTGTCATCAAACGGCCGGCAGTGGCCGTCGGCCGAACGCATCCCACCTTCTTGGTAGAAGTATCCGCGCTCTTGCGGCAAGAAAATCGCCACCCCACCAGCCAGTGCCATATCAGACTCTCCGGCCAAAATGCTTCGGCAGGCCAAGCTGATCGACACAAGCGAAGTTGAACAAGCGGTCTGAACGTTTATTGCTGGCCCTTTGAGGTCAAATAGATACGCTGTACGTGTCGGCATATAATCACGTTCGTTGTTGATCATATGCATAAACGCTTCAGGAGCCTGCAAGCGTACAAAATCTTCAATAGTTTCCCGATCTGGCAACAGATTGTAGAAAACGTAGCTGTTCATAAAACTACCGGCAAACACACCGATATTTCCGTTGAAGCGGGCCGGATCGTACCCTGCATTTTCTAAAGTTTCCCATGACGTTTCGAACCAGAGCCGCTGTTGCGGGTCAAGAGTGCGAGCTTCAACAGGTTTAATGCCAAAGAACGCGGCATCAAACATATCTACATCGTCTAAAAGCCCAGTTGCTGGAACATAGGCGGAATCTTTTTTGTACTCGTCGTAATGAATCTCAACGTCTCGAAGCTCTTCTTCGGTTAGGTGGCGTAAACCTTCAACACCGTTGGCAAGATTATTCCAGAACTCATCAAGGTTTTTCGCACCGGGGAAGCGGCCGGACATCCCGATGATCGCGATATCGGTTGTTGCCACACCGATTTCAAGCTCATCTTCGATTTGCAGGAGCTGTTCCACATCCTCATCAAACGAGGCTGCACCCAAATCTGTTATCTCAGGAATTTCTAGCGCATCAGTTACAACGGCCGCAGATTCAACCTCTAGAAGCTCTTGAACTTCGTTTTCTTCGAAAACAACCTCTTCAGCTTCTAAGCCGGCCGAATCTAGATCGTCAAAGCCGGTTAACTCAAGATCATCTAGACCTTCATCATCGTCAGAATCTAGCTCAAGATCACCGACTGCTTCGATTTGTAGCTCTCCCAATGAACCGAAAGCATCTGAATCGATTTCAACTTCTTCGTCAGCTGTCTCTTCTTCAATAGGAGCAGGTTCAGGTTCAATATTTTCTATTTCAGCTGGCAGTTCAGGCTCAGGCTCTACAGCTTCAACCACTTCTGGCTCGATGATTTCTTCAACTACATCCTCTTCGTCAAAATCAATCGCCTCAAATTCAGAATCAGATTCAGCTTCTAGCACTGCTTCTGCGTCTTGGACTACCTCGGCAACAGTCTCTTCAGCTTCAAGTTGAACTTCGACATCGGCCGCTAGTTCTGCAATCTCGTCCGTCATGTCATCTTCAACGATCTCATCCGTGAAGGTCGTGATATCTTCAAGTGCTTCAAATGCACTCATGTCGGAAAGCCCTTCTAGCACCAATCCGTTGTCTTCATCAACAATTTCAGCATCGGTGTCTGAGTCAGCAAGACCGTCTTGATCTTCCTCATCCTCATCAGCCAAAAGTTCTTCTTCACTTACAGGGGCTTCTTCTTCCTCTTTATCAGAAGAAACAAGCACATATTCTGAAGAAACCGGAACCTCTTCGATTGTTGATGTAATCTCTTCAAGAGCAGCAAATGCACTTAAATCAGGCCCATCATCTTGAAATTCTACTGCGATTTCAGGTCCAAGATCGGTTTTGGCCGCTGGATCTTCTTCCGGAGCAGTTTCTTCAACAATCTCAGGCATTTCTGGCTCATCTGGCTCTTCATCGAAATTGATCGCTTCAATTTCAGATTCTTCGGGCTCAACGACGACAGGTTCTGGCATGGGTTCAGATTCAGGCTCTGCGATAGGCTCCTCTTCAACTGCGTCATCGATTGATTCAACCACTTCGTCCACTTCTTCCGGCTCGATTTCAGCCAAAGCCTCAATCATATCCTCTTGATCGGATGTTGAATCATCATCAAAGTCTAGTGCAAAGCTGTCCCCAACCACTGGCTCCACAGGTAGAACAGGTTCAGCTTCAACTTCATCTGCATTAGCTGAAAAATCTAGATCAAATACTTCACCTGTTTCTTGCGGGCTGGGCTCTGGCATTGGATCAGGAGCCACCCGGAATACAGGTGGCGGGGGCAGTTCTGATGGGGTTTCAATTGCGGGAGCAGGATCTGGCTTAATTGTTTTAATGACAGGGTCAGATGGCACAGGCTCCTCGTTCATCATCACCAAATCAAAGCCATCATCCTCTTCTTCGACTTCAGGCTCAGGGGCCGGTTCTTCTTCTGGCTCGGCTTCAGTTTCAACTTCAGGTTCTTCTTCTACCAATGGAGGCAAAGGTACCTCGGAAACATCGTCAACAGGCTCTGGAATCACTTCTTCGATCTCCACATCTTGCCCCATTTCGTCTAGCTTTTCGGCCAATCGACGAATAGTGCGATGTGCATACAAGTCATGAACTGCGATTTTTGAGCCAAATTGACCGCGCAACCTGCTTAAAACGCGCACAACCAGCAAAGAGTCGCCACCTACGTCAAAGAAGTTGTCATGCACACCAATTTTGTTCACATTTAGGATCGATTCCCAGATACCTGCAATTTCTTTTTCAGTTGCGGATTTTGGTGCAACATAGGCATTTTCTAGCTCTGGCCGATCGCTGGTTGGAGCAGGGAGTGCATTGCGATCAATTTTGTTGTTATTGGTCATCGGGAAATGATCCATAAAGACCCAACCCGTGGGAACCATGTAGTCAACCAAGTGTGTACTTGCGTATTTACGAAGCTCGCTAACAGTTGCTAATGCACCATCTTCAAGGATGACATATGCAACCAACTGGGTTTCGCCCGATTCTAGCTCGTGTCCGGCCGCCACAATCTCTTTTACTGATGCATGGGTGATCATTGCTGATTCAATTTCACCCGGCTCGATGCGGAACCCACGAATTTTTAGCTGATTGTCTTTCCGGCCATAGCAAACTAGCTGACCGTTATCTAAATGGCCAGCCACATCACCCGTTCTATAGATTTGCCCGCTACCAAATGGATTTGGCAAAAATTTCTCGGACGATAGATCGTTTCGGTTGCGATAACCGAGTGAAACACCTTGCCCGCCAAGACACAACTCACCCGTTGAGCCGAGCGGAAGTAAATTTTGGTTGTCATCGAGCACATAGGCCAGCGTATTTCGCACTGGTCGGCCGATGGGAAGCGGATCGTAGGTTTTGACCGTATCCGCAGTGATTTTGCTAATAAGCGACCAAATTGTAGTTTCCGTTGGGCCGTACATGTTCCAAAGCTCGCCACTGCGCTTAAGGAGCTCACTAGCAAGGGCATTGGTAAGTTTTTCACCACCGCACAAAATTCTTAGCTGAGATGACCCTTTCCAGCCTGAGTCGATTAACATGCGCCACGTGGCAGGGGTCGCCTGCATCACCGTCGTGCCGCTACTTTCAATTTGCTTAGCCAATTCCCGGCCGTCACTAATCACTTCATCGCTTACAAGGTTGACTGTAGCACCAGTCATGAGCGGCAAAAGAATTTCAAGGATCGAGATATCAAAGCTGATAGTTGTGATGGCGGTCAAGACATCGTCAGGTGATAGCCCCGGCCGCTCCTTCATCGCCAGCATAAAGTTCATCAAAGCCCGATGCGGGATCTGAACCCCTTTTGGCAACCCGGTAGATCCAGAGGTGTAGATGATGTAGGCCAGTCCATCAATTCGACTCTCAACACGTGGTGGTGAAATGCGATTTGAGAATATCTCATCCCGGTCCCGGCTAGGCATGATGATGCGCCCTTCATACATCGGCAAATTATTGAGAATATCCGCCTCTGTAATCAAAACCTCCATGCCAGAATCTACGATCATATGATTTAGGCGATCTTTCGGGAATTTTGGATCAAGCGGGACAAATGCGCCGCCAGAGCCCAACACGGCCAGCATGCTGATTACCATATCGGCCGAGCGGTCAAGGCAGATCCCCACAGGATTATTTGTTTTTACGTTTAGGTTTTTTAGGTGACGAGACAGTTGGCAAACTCGATCAGACAATTCACGGTAGGTATAAGTGCGCTTATTGTTGATCAGAGCGATTTTGCGTGGATTCTGATCTGCCAACTCGATGAACATTTCAAAAACTGTGCGTTCCAGCCCAGCAGACGACAAATCTGGATTGATTCCTTTTAGCAGATAATCAGTCTCTTCTACCGACAAAAACGGAACCGAAAGTGCAGGAACATAAGGTCGCTCTGCCATCTTCTGCAACAGCGTTTTTAAGTGGCTCAAAATTCGGCCAACCGTATCAGCACTATAAACTGAAGGATCGTATTCCATACGGAACATGATCTTGCTGTCAGCATACGCCATCAGAGTTAGGGGGAAACTGGTTTGCCCCTGATAGACGAAGCGTCTTTTTAGCCATTTCCCGCCGTTACGGCGTAGAGCGTTGTTGAGATCATAGTTCTCAAACACAACCAGCGTGTTGAAAAGCGGACTTCCGGCCGGGACATCGGTTAATTTTTGGATGAAGTTTAGAGGGGTTGATTCATGTTCACGCACAGCGATATGTTGTGCTCGAAGCTCCCGTAGAAAATCAACCAGCGTTTGCTCTGGCAAAATCTGGACACGCACAGGCACCGTGTTAATGAACAAACCAACAGATTCGCTTGCAGGCTCATACAAATTCCGGCCGGAGCGGGTATTACCAAACACCACATCTGTTTTGCCAGAATAGTGGGACAGCAAAAGCCCCCAAGCCGCCTGTACTAACGTATTTAAGGTGACGCCAATATCACGGGCAAAATTGTTTAAATTCTGAGCCACGTGCTCCGACAAAAAAGTACTTTGATTGTCGATTGCACCAGCCACTTGCTTGTCATAGGTTGAATGGCTAAGCCCCAACGGAGTTGGCTCACTAAAGCCTTTAAGTAGGTCTTGCCAATAACCAGCAGAATTTGTGTGGTCAAATGTATCTACGATCCGAACAAAATCGGTAAACGCAAATGTGTCTGGTAGTGAAACCAGCCCGCCTTCGATCATCGAGTCGTAAATTTGGAAAACTTCTTTAATGACTTTGGGAAACGACCGGCCGTCAAGGATGATGTGGTGGAACGACCATAAGCATCGAGTAACTGAATCTTTTAGGTGAATGATCGTAATGCGCATCAAGGGCGGCTTTTTAAGATCAAATCCTTGTAGGCGATCAATCTCTTTTAACGAATTAAACTGATCTTCGCTCTCTTCTGTTGAGAGCTGGCTCCAATCAAGCTCGGTGATTGGCAAGCTAACTTGATTGTGCAGAACGGCCTCTGGCTTTTCGACATCCTCCCATTCAAATGAAAAACGCAGTACCGCGTGCCTTTCGATAATAGATTCCCACGCGCTCCTAAATGTATCCACATTAATGCCCTCGTTCAGGGTCATGGATATCTGTTGAACATCTACGCCTAAATTGGGTGATGACACAGAGTGAAACAACATCCCCTCTTGCATTGGGATCAACGGCAATCGTTCCAATTTATTTTTTTCGTTTTCCATAAATGATTTTAAAAAATGTGGATATATGATTTTAGAGGTTGGTCGTGTTCAACACTCGAGTCTATTTGGTTTACTTAAGAAATCAATGACCCAAATGTCAGCCCAAGACTGTGAGCTACTGAATTTGCATAAAACTCATGACACACCCTATTTTTAACTTTTACCTATCTGGGTAATTGTGCGCATCTTGTTGCACAATCCCATCAACTCACCGTGAAGGGAGAATAATTTAGTGTTAAAAATGTCTATCAAAGCTGATCTGGGATTTCTCAGTGGTAACCAATAGCCTTTCGCCTCTTAAGTTTCCTCGAGTTTTCTTTAAATTTACCTTTCTAGCAATTAAATTTTCGAGAACTTTACTCAAGGCATATTGACTACGCGAATTTTTTACTTTTCCTAAATTTCTTGATTAACATTCAACCGCAAAATAAAATCTAACGACGATTCATATAGACATAACACGTAAACCTTGATGACAAATACAACACACCTAAAAATCAAAGAGTCTGACCAAAGCGAAGAAGAATATCTAGCACTGGTTGAAATAGATAAGCTAATTTATCCAGACTACCCCTCCTCTGTGGAAGATCACAAACGACGCGACAAAACCCGCGAGGAGCAGTATCTGTATCGGCGTGTTTTACTAACCGGCACAGATGGCAAGGTCTTAGGGTGTGGCTCATACGGCCACACACACTGGGCCCATCACCCAGATCGCTATTTCTTGGACGTTCTAATCAAACCGGCCGAATGGGGTCAAGGGTACGGAAAGTTTTTATACAACTCACTATTGGCAGATCTGATGACCCACAATCCCGCATCAATTGAAACTGAATGTAGGGAAGATTCAGAGCGCGGTATCCGCTTCGCAACCGAGAGAGGGTTCAAACTACGCACAACAGAATATTCAGCCAAGCTAGACCTAGCTCAATTTAACCCTGAACCGTTTGATGGTTTGATCTCGAGCTTGATAGACGAGGGATACAGCTTTTTAGATTTAGACGAAAGCCAGAATCAAATCCCAGACTTTTTAAAACGATACTACGACATCTTGGTTGAGATTGATAAAGATGTACCTTGGCATGAGTCCCCTACCCCGGAGCCCTTCGAGGTGTTTGCCAAAAAATACGAGCTAACCCTTGATCAACGGATAGTGGAAAGCACAATCAACGCAGTGTACGAGGGCCGGATGATCGGGCTGACTCAGCTCTATCGAGATAAAAACGAGCCTGAGCGGGTTTACACCGGTATGTCCGGCGTTGTAAAAGAACATCGCAGAAAAGGAGTCGTAACTGCGCTAAAGGCGTTATCATTGGGGCGCGCAAAAGCGAATCTACCCCTTCAAACAGGGGTAACCCCGGCCGTTTATACAGAAAACGAGGCAAACAATCCGATGTTTACCATCAATGAGCGCCTTGGCTTTGTACGTCAGCCATCATTTCTTTTTTATACAAAAGAGCTATCCTAAAACCTCCCACTTTATAATACGCTTTAAAACTAATTTCTCTCAACTAGGCAGGGTCTCCCCTTGTCTCTGATTTTCCATGTCTCATAAATTACTAAAAGGTAAAGATGTCGCGAAACCGATTCGCGAAGATATAAAACGACGGGTTGAAGCCCTCGGTGAGCAGGGCTGGATTCCCAGTCTGGCCTCTATTGAGGTAGGCGACAATCCGGCCGCCAAGCTTTACATTCGCAACCAACGCAGAACGGCCGAAAAGCTAAACATTATTTTTGAAGAACGGCAGTATCCTGAAAACATCACCACAGAGGAACTGGTTGCTGCTATTACAGCCATGAACGTCGATCCACGCATTACTGGGATCATTTTGCAACGCCCTTTGCCCGATCACATCGACTTGGGTGTGATTCAAACAGCCATCACCGCCCCAAAAGACGTTGAGGGGATGCATCCGGCCAACATCGGCAAGGTGGTTTATGACGATTACGTTCTGGGCCCCTGCACCTCTCTCGCCTCGGTTGAATGCTTAAAGGCAACTGGTATGCAGCTGCGCGGACTTGAGGTCGTTGTTGTCGGTCATTCAGAGATTGTTGGTAAGCCGTTGGGATTACACTTGATGGGAGAATTAGCAACAGTAACCGTTTGTCATCACGGGACGCGTAATTTAGCAACGCATACCCGTCGTGCTGACGCCGTATTTGTGGCTGTAGGTAAACCCGGCCTAATCACGGGCAACATGATCAAACCGGGAGCGGCCGTGATTGATATCGGCATCAATCAAGTTGAAGTTGAAAATGACGCCGGTGAAAAGGTCAGCAAAACGGTGGGTGACGTAGATTTTGAATCAGTTCACGACATTGCGGGCTGGATCACGCCGGTTCCGGGCGGAGTTGGCCCCGTCACCCTCTCGATTCTAATGCGGAATACGGTTGCGGCCGTAGAGGCACAGAAACTGGCTTACGAGTCACGTATGCTGACAGGGGACTAGTAAAAAACTTTCCTTTAGCTGACCAACTTTTATTTTCCCAGAAATAATAGAAGCTTCCAAATGCGAGATCACCCTTCGACAAGCTCAGGGTTCCGCCGTTAAAGGGTAGACTGAGCTTGTCGAAGTCGAGATCGCAATTCTAGAAAACTTTTGGGACAGAGTGCTAACAAAGTCAGCTACTAAAAATCTACTGTTCAGTATTTACTCAAGCGATCTTCGATCCCTTTCATCTCCACTTTTAGCGTTTGATACCAGCCTGCATCCCTTAATCCAAACAATACCTGCTCGTTTAACCCACCAGGTGTTAAACACGTTTGACTTAACTGATGCAGCTCTTTCTCATCGACATTCATCGCTGTGTCTGCCAAAGCGTGCATCATGGACGTGGCATACTGCGCGGCCGGCGCTGCAGGAAGTCCGGCCGTTTCCATGTACTCGGCCGTAGTTGCAACCATCTCGTAAAACATCGCCATCATGGCCGAGCCAACAGCAATCGACAAAAACTGATCTTCGTTTTCAAGCGACACCACGGTGCCTACGGAGCTGAGCAATGAATCTAGCTCTGGGCTTGGAGGGCAAATCGGGAATGGGCCGATCCCATTTTCGATTGGTGGCAAAGGGATGCCTCGAAAGATTTTTTCACACGGTGCCCCCCACTCTGCCAAACTTTTTAGGGTAATGCTAGACACAATGCTCAAAATGATTTGATCAGCCGTGAACGATAGCTCGCGCATCACACTTTCTGTTTGCTCTGGCAAAACGGCCAAAATAATCGTGTCTGACTGTTCTACAATCTCTTGGTTGCTGTTCATCACAGTCACCTGATCAAAATCTGCTGATAATCGTGTCGATCTTTCTTCGCTACGCTTTGAGACAAAAATCTCACCCGCAAAGTTCCCCGCCGTCAAAAGGCCGCGCACAAACGCCTCCCCTATAATTCCTGTCCCAATTAAACCTAATTTCATATGTTTCTCTTTTGCTATATTGATTTTGTACGAGTACGAAACGCTGTGTAGCGATGCTGGAGCGATTTGGCACTACACTCTATAATTCGCACAGATGGCACATTTGTATTCATCTGAGGATAAATCATTATGACCTTACTCGAGAATATTGGCTCCAGCTCTAACCAATCTGAAACAAATTCACCTATCAAAACGGGTGAAGACTATATCAACAGTCTGCGTGGCCGAAAGTTAAACGTTTATCTGTTTGGCGAATTGGTCGACGACATCGTCGATCATCCAATGATCCGGCCGTCGATCAACGCGGTGGCTCAAACGTTTGATTTGGCCCAGCGAGAGCCTGAATTGGCCTCGGCCGTGTCCCCGTTCACCGGCGAGCGAATCAACCGCTTCCTCCACATCGCCACCAGTACGGACGATTTGGTACGCCAAAACAAAATGCAGCGGAAATTGGGCCAGCTTACCGGCACTTGTTTCCAGCGCTGTGTTGGGATGGATGCATTCAACGCCCTCTACTCGGTCACGTACGAAATGGACCAAGCCTACGGCACAGACCATCATGCCAAATTTAAGCAGTTTGTGGCTATGACGCACGAGAACGGCTATGTGATTGGCGGAGCCATGACCGACGTAAAAGGAGATCGGTCTTTGCCTCCGCATCAGCAAGAAGATCCCGATCTGTACGTGCATATCACCAAACGGACCGATGAAGGGGTATACATCACCGGTGCAAAAGCCCATCAAACCGGCTGCTTAAACTCCCACTGGCTGGTCGTGATGCCGACGTTGCGCTTAGGGCCAGACGATAAAGATTTTGCGATTGTGGGGGCTGTGCCTGTGGAAGCAGAAGGCATTACCTACATTTACGGCCGGCAATCGTGTGACACCCGCTCGATGGAAGGTGGTAATATCGACATCGGCAACGTCCGTTATGGCGGGCAAGAAGCGATGGTCATTTTTGAAAACGTCTTTATCCCCAACGAGCTGATTTTTATGGATGGGGAATACGATTACGCCGCGATGCTGGTTGAACGCTTCACAAGCTATCACCGCCGGAGCTATGTGTGCAAAGCGGGTGTGGGCGATGTGCTCATCGGTGCGGCCGCCACGATTGCGGACTACAACGGTGTCACCAAAGCCTCCCATATCCGAGACAAATTGGTGGAGATGACGCACCAAAACGAAACGATATATTCAACCGGGATTGCGGCCAGCTACCAGGGCTTTGCCACAGAATCAGGGGCGTTTTTGCCCGACGACATGCTGGCCAATGTGTGCAAACATCACGTCACCAAAATGCCGTACGAAATCGGCCGTTTGGCCCAAGATTTGGCCGGTGGAATGGTTGTGACGATGCCGAGCGAGCAAGATTACCGATCCGACGAAGTTGGCCCCCTGCTAGAAAAATATCTAAAAGGTAAGGCGGATATCAATACAGAAGATCGTGTGAGAATATTGCGCTTGATCGAAAATATGACCCTCGGCCGGAATGCGGTTGGCTATTTGACCGAATCAATGCACGGAGCAGGTTCGCCTCAGGCACAACGCATCCAAATTATGCGGCAAATGCAGATTGACTATAAGAAAGAACTTGCAAAGGCCTTGGCCGGCATCGAAGACGAAGAAACTCGGCTCGAGGTCATGTCAAAAGTTGACGGCTACTTTGCCCGTGTATTTAAACTAGAAACCAAAGACTAATCTATGCGACCCTCACTAAACATACTATCAACAGAGTTAATCGAAAAAATCCTCAACGAGGCCAAACTTATCCTTGAAAAAATTGGGGTTGAAGTGCGCGGACACAACATGCGTCAGAGGATGATTGAGGCCGGTTTACCTCACGATGATCAGCGCATCTATTTTCCGGCCGATGTGGTTGAAAAAGCGATCAAAGACTGCCCCAAAGGATTCAAACTTTATAACCGGGATGGGGACATACATGCTGACTTGTCTGGAGACAATGTACATTACACCCCCGGCTCCAGCGGACTAAAGATTCATGATCACCGCACTGATCAGGTGCGTTTGGCGAATACGGCCGACTTTGTTGAATACGTGCGCTTAGTCGATGGCTTAGAGCACATCGCCTACCCCGCTACGGCCTTCTCCACCAACGATGATATTGAAGCCCAAGTCTCAGACGTGTGGCGACTATATTTGAGCCTGACCAACAGCAAAAAGCCCGTGGTATCTGGTGCATTCACAGAAGAGGGCGTCCCGCGTATGGCCGAGATGATGGGGCTTTTCCGTGACAGCAAGCAAGATTTAATCGACCGGCCGATGTCGATTTTTACAATTACGGCCACGGGCAACTTCCGCTACAGCGAAGACAGTTGCCAAAACATGCTCGACTGTGTTGAGACCGGCATTCCGCTTGAAATTGTGCCGGTTACGCTGATGGGGCTCATCGCCCCAGTAACCCTTGTGGGGGCAACGGTGTTCCACACAGTTGATGTGCTGGCTGGATTGGTGATGGCGCAAATTATCCGGCCGGGTCACCCCATCTTATTTGGCGGTGCACCGGCCGCCTTCCACATGAAAGCGGCCACTTCGCCGATGGTCGCAATCGAAGCACTGCATTTGGATGTGGCTTATGCGGCCGTGGGAGACTACTTGGGCATTCCGACCCAAGGGTATATGGCGCTGAGCGACACAAAACTACTTGATGCACAGGCCGGTGCCGAGACGTTCGGCTCTGCCCTCCTTGCGGCGATGGCGGGGATCAACTCTGTTTCAGGGCCGGGTATGCTGGACTTTGTGCTGACGTTTAGTTTGCCAAAACTTGTGGTTGATAATGATTTCTGCGGTCAAGCGCTTCATTTTTGCCGTGAAATCGCTCCGGCCGGAGACTTGCCAACATTGGGCATCGTAGAAGAGCTAATGCGAGAAGACCACCTGATTACGGCCGAGCACACAACTGAATACTGGCCCACCCACTTGTATCTGCCCGATCCTGTAATTGATCGGTTAAATCGAGAAAACTGGGAATTGAAGGGGGGTAAAACGCTGATCGAAAGAGCCACGGCCGAAGTGGATCGTCGTTTAGCCGCTTTTGAGCCCTTAGCAACTGATCCTCTAATCGATGCGGAAATGCGCAAAATCATCGAGTCTGGGTTTGACAAACAGGAAACTCTGCCGGAAGTTCCGGTAGCCCGCAAGCCAAAGCCGCCAGAAACCGGCCGTAAACGCAGACGCAGGCGATAGGCCCAGTACGTAGAGCAAAGATTCGGGTAAATCTTTGCTCTAAGCCATTTGGCCTATTCGGTATCCGCTAAATACCGGATGCATCACCATTCAAGAGAGACTATCCTTCGTAAAATATCTCTCGAAGGTGCAACCCAGTGAATTCAAAATCAAAAAAAATAACAGCTTTACTTTTTATACTTTTTAGCTTGCTATTTGCCGTACCAGTCATGGCTCACGGTGATGATCCAGAGGATGAATCTACAGCTGAAATATCCGATGAACATACGGAAGAGGGTGATGTGCATGCAGGACCTAGCAATACAAGTTATGTGAGCGGTGGCATTGCAGGTGCCGCTCTACTAGTTGCCGGAGCCGCCTTTTTATTTTCTTCTCAGCTAAGCATTATGACGCTGGTTGGGTTAGCCCTAATCGGTGCAACTGGTGTTATCCATATTATGGTAGGCTCAATTTGGGGCGACACCTTACTCTTGTTAAATGGCATCGGATTTTTTGGTTTGGGAATATTATGGGTTCTACCCAATCAGTTTATTCCAAATCAAAAAAGAATCTTGGGAATCGTTCTAGCTCTGTACACCCTTGTGACAATTTTGGGTTATTTCTTTACCCACGATCACTACGATTTTGTGGCGATATTAACCAAAGCCATAGAGGCGCCCCTACTGATCATCCTTGTTATTTCCGCTTTGCAATCTCCGGCCGAAGCTTAAATTTTAGTGGAAGATTTCACATTTTATTATGGCGAAAAAAAAGAAAATCAAGTCTTCGAAGAAAAGCAGTCTTCCGATATTTCCGATTATTATATTCGCCGCAATTGTCATGTTTGGCATGGGAATATTGGCGATTAGACGGGATGAAAATCGAGCGGCCGAATCAATTACAGTTGGTTCGACCCTCTTAAGCTCAGACGATTTAAACCTTGGTAAAGTTGTCTACGCTGATAATTGCGCATCATGCCACGGAGAAAACTTAGAAGGCCAAGAAGATTGGCAACAAAACAATGATGATGGGTCATTCAAAGCACCTCCGCACGACGAAGATGGGCACACTTGGCACCACAACGATGAGTACTTGCTCAATCGGATCCGCTATGGCACGCGTGAGCTCGATCCAAATATGCAGTCGTTGAGTAACATGCCCGGCTATGATGAGATTTTAAGCGATGAGGAGATCGAAGCGGTGTTGGGGTATATTAAAAGCACGTGGTCTCCAAGCATTCAGGAAATTCAAGCACAAAGATAGTTGGACAAGTAACATGACAAATCGATTATTTTTTGCCATTTTTTTAATACCTTTGGCATTAGGATTACTGGGCTGCGCTCAACCTGATCCGGATTCAACCGAAGTTGAGCCTAGGCCCGAATTCAACTTGGAGGGTCCAGCCTTTGTCCTCTTTTTCACTGATCCATGAGCCCCCTGAGAAGAGTTTGCGCCCATCGTGAATGGGCTTGAAGAAGAGTACCCATCAATCAACTTTTATCGGTTCGATGCCAATGAACCAGCAAATCAGAGCATTCAAAACGACTTGGCGCTGAGAGGGCATCCGTCTGTTGCGCTAATTTCTAAAGAAGGTGAAGTGGTCAATCGATTTTTTGGTTCACAACCGGCCGATCTTTTGCAACCGATACTAGATGAGTTGGTTGAATGAACAGGTCTGATATGAAAA
>JAHDGV010000032.1:0-1328 GCA_020631655.1 Chloroflexota bacterium
GTGTCGATGTTTGATGTGGCTTCGTCCAAAATCAGGATTTTGGGGTCAGCAAGGATAGCGCGCGCAATGCACAGCAGTTGCCGTTGACCCTGACTAATCGATGTTGCCCCGGTTGACAGCACTGTGTCGTAACCATCTGGCAGTTCCATGATGAAGTCATGGGCCATGGCAGCTTTTGCGGCCGCAATCGCGTCGTCATCTGTCGCCTCATGAGCACCATATTTCAGGTTGTTCATGATCGAGTCAGCAAACAAGAAGCTGTTTTGCGGCACTTCACCCAACTGTTGGCGCAAACTGCGTACCGTCACATCGCGCACATCGGTGCCATCGATGGTTAGATCGCCTGAGTTGATGTCGTAGAATCGGCCGAGTAGGTTCACAAACGTGCTTTTGCCCGCACCTGTTTCACCCACAAAAGCAATCATTTCGCCGGGATTAGCCTCAAGAGAAACCCCGTCTAAAATCACTTTTGAATCGTCGTAACCAAATACGATGTTATTGAATTCAACATGACCATCCACATCAGAAAATTCAGAGGCATTTGGTTTGTTGGTGATTTCTGGTTCCGCATCAAGTAGATCAAAGACCCGATCTCCACCTGCAAAGGCGGATTGAGCCGTAGTGTACAAGTTGGAAAGGAGTTGAACCGGCCGGAAGAATTGCTGTGCGTAGGATAGAAACGCAACCACAACCCCGACTGTAACCGTCCCATCCCCAAACAGAGCCAAGTAACCCCCGTAACCCGCAACAAGCACTGTGGCTAACGTTGAAAGCACATCCATCAGCGGTGCAAACGAGGCTGTGATTCCGGCCGCGCGAATTTCCGCGTCTCGGTTACGGGCATTATCTCTCCGAAAATGGTTGATGATATCTTCAGTTACTGCAAAGGATTGAGCCTCGCGCACCGTGCTTAAATCTTCTTCTAGCCCGGCCGAGAGTTGCCCCAAAGCCTCCCGTGTTTCTCGGTATGCGGCGCGTGACCGGATCGAAAACCACCATGTGAGGGCAATCATCAGCGGCAGGATGATGATTGTCACCAAAGTGAGCTGAACGTTGAGCGCAAACATGGCGAATAACACAGCAAGCAATCCAAAAAGTGACCCCAGTGACTGGATGAGCTGTTGCCCCATCAAGTTGCCGATGGCGCTGGTGTCGTTGATCAGACGGCTCATTAAGTCTCCGGCCCCATGCTTAAAAAAGTAGCCGATAGACAGTTTTTGGACATGCTCAAAGATGTCGCTTCGCAGTTTTTTGAGAAGCCTTTGGGACAACATACTCATAAAGTAAATTTGCCCCATGAAGCCGATCCAGCTGATCAAGTAGACGCC
>JAHDGV010000032.1:1428-28370 GCA_020631655.1 Chloroflexota bacterium
GTTTGGCCGGGATGGGCTTCAAACGAAATATCTGTCAGCACGTTGCTATCGCTCCCCTGATAGCGAAACGTGACGTTTTCAAAAGTTAAATGGCCGGGTGAGTCATGGGTGATCGGGATCGCATTTTCAGGGCTCTTGATTTCAACTTCGGTGTCGATAATTTCAAACAAGCGACCGCCTGATGCGGTTGCTGAAGCGAGCTGTTGCGACAACCCACCAATCTGGAAGATCGGGTTGAGCAAATAGGCCAGATAGCTGTTAAACGCAATCAACTGGCCCAGTTGGAGTTGATCTGAGATCACCCGAGTTCCACCGTACCAGATCACGATTAACGTTCCAATATTGGATAGTAAAAAGACGGTTGGGAAACCTGTTCCAAAATAACGGGCTACAAAAATGTTTTGTTGATAGAGGTCTTCATTTTGATTGCGATATCGCTCCAGCTCAAAAGGCTCGGCCGTAAATGATTTGACCACACGTACCCCAGAAATGTTTTCTTGCAGGATGGTGTTGAGTTTCCCCAACATCTTTTGTACTTCCCCAAAGAGTGGCCCCATCCGACTAAATAAGAAGACAAAAATGCCCACGATAAAAGGGATAGTTGTAAGAACGGCAAGGGCTAAGCGCCAGTCAGTCACCAGCAAAATCACGATACTTCCAACAAACGTGATCAAGGCTGAAACGAGTTGTAGTAATCCCTGAGCAAAGAAGGTGCGCACGTTTTCCACGTCTGACGTCGTTCGGGTCATTAACTTGCCCGTCTGGTGCGTATCGTGGAATGAAAACGAGAGTTGTTCTAATTTCTCAAAGATTTCGTTTCGCAAGTCGTAGGCGATTCCTTGTGAAGATTCGGCCGACCAGTAGGTGTTTGTGAAACTAAATAAGCCCCGAATAAGTGCTAAAACGAGCAGTATGACCGTTGCCCAGATGATGCCGTCCCAATTTTTGGCCTCAATCCCATCGTCTATTAATTGCTGGATAACCTGCGGCACGTACAAGTTTGTGGCGGTCACGATTAGCATGGAGGCAAAAGCCCCCGCTGCTAGCTGCCAATACGGCCGAAGATATACCAATCCTCTTCGTATGATATCCATGGCGGGATTGTAGGAGGGAAAAGAGAGTCTGAAAAGGTAAAAACAGAATTGGGGCTGGTACTTTCTTCGGGAAAAATGTTGAAACGTTCAAACTGCAAGCAGGGTTGATAGAAGCCTAAACGGACGGTTTGAGACAATTTGCATGAGGTTTGAGGCATCAACAATCGGTTCTGAATTTACGCTAAAGCTAGGAAATTTAATCTAGAAAGGTGAACTTATGATTTTTGAACCCATCCACAGACTCTATTACCAGCCTGAATCGCTTTTGGAACAATTTTTTTCAGGCAAAATTTTCCCAGCAAAGTATTTCAATCTGCATATCAACGGCCGCAAACTCAGAATTCAGAGGATTAGCGATTGCCATGTAGACGATATCGCTTATTTATTGAAAAATCTGGGCGAAAGAAGCAAGCGGTTTAGATTCTGTAGCGATTTAAGCCATGTGGCTGAAGAATTTTTTGATAACTTGGCACAAGCAACAGTCAAACGATGCCAAGTTCAAGGATACGGCTTAATCGTTTTTGACAGCGAAACCGAAGAACCTGTCGCAATGAGCCAGTATGTTTCGAATGGGGCTCGATCTGCTGAATTCAGCATCACCATCGCTGATGATTGGCAGGGGAATGGGTTAGGCAAAATATTGACTGACCGAATCATGAAGCAGGCAAAAAAGGATGGCATTAGCCATGTAGAGGCTGTTGTCGCACACGAAAATACGGCTATGAAGCTAATTTTGATGCGGAGTGGCTATCGTTTTTCGAAAGCATATTATCCAAATTGCTCGATGTATAAACTGTATTTAGGTTAGTACTTGGTAAAGTAAGTTTTTCAAATTTTCATTGGTTGCTGTCATTCCTGCGAAGGCAGGAATCCAGTGCCAGATTTAGCGCTGGATACCCGCCTCCGCGGGTATGACGCTCTTTCAAGAACGTTAGGTTTTATATTTTACAAAGTGATAGTTTGCCCTAAAACAACGAACAAAAAAGCCCGGCCGGGAATCAATTCCGGCCGGGCTTTTGATTTTCTCGTTTGTCTGCAATTAGGGCTTAGGCGATTGACGGGAATAAATTACCCAAAAAGAATAGTCAAATCGCCTCCCAGCCAGCTATTTTGGGGTTGGCTGGGGCAATTGTTTTCAGGGTTGGCCTTATACGAACGCACTTTGACCCGTGATCGCTTTACCCACAATCAAAGAGTTCATTTCATAGGTGCCTTCGTATGAATAAACCGCTTCTGCATCGACAAAGAAGCGAGCCACATCATGTTCGATAAGAATACCGTTTCCACCGAGTGCACCACGGCCGAGGGCCACAGTCTCACGCAGTTTGTCACTCATCCACGCCTTGCTTAATGAAGCGCGTTCGTGCGAGATATGACCATCACGCTCTTCGATTTGAGCCATGCGGAGCGCCATCGTTTGCATTGCAGTTAGGTTACCCAGCATCTGAACCAGCTTCATTTGCACTAATTGGAATGCGGTAATCGGTTTACCGAACTGTTTCCGGTTGTTGCAGTAGTCTAGGGTGGCTTCGTATGCACCTTTGGCAACGCCAACCGCTTCCCAAGCTACACCCGCACGGGCTGATGCCAACTGAGAGGCTGTGTCTTTGAAGCTTTTTACACCCGGTAGGCGGGCTGATTCATGAACTTCAACCTCATCTAAGGTGATAAGAACGTTCTCAACCAACCGTTTACTGATTTTGCCTTCGAGCTTTTCAACCGTATATCCCGGCTGATCTTTTTCAACCAAGAATCCGTTGACTTGGCCCGTTTCCATATTTTTGGCCCAGATAACGTTTACATCAGCGATGGTAGCGTTGCCGCTCCATTTTTTAGCGCCGTTGATGATCCAAGTATCACCGTGTTTTTCGGCCGTTGTTTCAAGCCCAGCGGCCGTTGCTGAGCCGGTATCTGGCTCTGTGAGGGCCCAAGAACCGATTTTCTCAAAACGGGTCATGGCTGGGAGCCATTTTGCTTTTTGCTCGTCGGAGCCGAACATATAAATCGAGCCTGCGCACAGACCAAAATGTACACCTACAAATGTCTGGAACGATGGCTCAACTGCGGCCATCTCCATCTGCATAACGCCTGAGCCTACAGGGTCAGATGATGGGAATTCAAACTCCCACCCTTTGCCAAATAGACGCTCGTAAAGCTCGGCCGCGGCTGGAATATATTCTTTAGGTGTCTCACCTTTTTCCCAGAATTCAGCGACATGTGGTTTGATTTTCTCTTGCATGAACTCACGGGTTACTCGGCCGACTCGCTGTTGCTCTTCGGTCATCGCTTCATAAATATCGAAGAAGTCGCTGTTAACCGGAGGCGCTTGACGCGGTTTGCGAGGCCCTTTTGCCGTTGCCATCAATGTTTTTTGGAGCGTAGCCGCATCCATGCTGGCTAGCGTTCTTAGAATGATGTTGGGGTCGATGTGTTTTGATAGTTTTTCAAATGCTTCAAAATCTATATCTTGAGCTGGTGTCATGATCTTTATCCTTCAACCACAAAGCGGCCGGTAAAGTTACGGCATTTTTCATGGTTGGGTTAGTGGTTATATAGTGGGATTGCACGGGCCCACATTTACTTACTTATCAATCAGTAAGTAAATAATAATCTAAGTTTTGTCTGATTGGAATAGATTAAACGATCCTTTACCAATTTCTAACGTGACCTTTTGGTGAGATGGGTATTTAGGCGATTCACAGATTTTAATTGCCCATTTCTATCACTTTAAAATCGCCTCACAGCCAACCCTGCGCGATCAACTCTGGGCATCTATTTTTCGGGGTTGGCCTTAGTGCATCGATTTTTCCGCTTGCAGATGGTTTCAGGTAAACTTTGATCCGATAATTTGGAGGCAAATATGTCTGAATTAAAAACAAAAAAGAATGATGGAAGCGTTGAGGACTTTTTAAATAGTGTTGAAAATCCTAAACGCAAATCGGATGCCTTTGAAATTTTAGAATTGATGAAAGATGTGACTGGTGAACGGCCGATGATGTGGGGGAAAAGCTTGGTCGGCTTTGGTAGCTACGATTACAAATATGCCAGTGGCAAGGCTGGTAGCTGGTTTTTGACCGGTTTTTCGCCACGTAAGCAGTCGATGACGCTGTACATCATGCCGGGATTTGAGCGGTATGAAGAGTTGATGTCGAATTTAGGCAAATACAAAACGGGTAAATCTTGTTTGTATGTTAATAAATTAGAAGACGTAGATTTGGACGTGCTTCGCGAGTTGGTCAAGCTTTCGGCCGACCAGATGCGGAAGAAGTAGACGAAAAATCTTTATGAACAAACCAAACTTAATCGGGAATCAAGTGGTGCTCCGGCCGATTACAAAGGCTGATGCGGCCGACATGTTCAAGGCGCTTGAAGATGAAGAGGGGATGCGGCTTACAGGTACGCAGGCCGAGTTTACATTCGAGCAGGTCGAAGCGTTTTGCGAGCGTATATCTAAAGCAGATGATCGTGCAGACTACGCCATCACCTTAAAAGAAGACCCTAAAATGACCTATATTGGTGAAGTGGTTCTTAATGAAATAGATGAAGAGAATCGGTCTGCAAGCTTCCGCATCGCTTTACAGGGCAAGCAATTTTACGGCCGTGGGTACGGTACTGAGGCGACCCATCTGATTATTGACTACGGTTTTCGAGAACTAAATTTGCACCGGATTGAACTTGAAGTGTTTGATTTTAATCCTAGAGCCCAACGTGTTTATGAAAAGGTTGGGTTCAAAAAAGAAGGCATTAAACGAGATGTTTTATGGTGGGAAGGAACTTATCAAAGCGCTATTGTGATGAGCATTTTGGAAGATGAGTGGCAAGCAAAGCATGGGTAATCGACTGAGCACCGTTATTTTGACGACGGCCGTTGTTGTTGGCATAGACCAAGCAACCAAATATTGGGCGTGGCTCACGCTACGGGGCGAGCCGATGCAACGTTTCTTCAACGACACGCTCCGACTTAGCTTCCATGAAAATCCCGGTGCGTTCCTGAGCATGGGGGCCAACTTGCCAGAATTCTGGCGCAAATTCTTTTTTGTCGGCTTAACCTCTGTCTTTTTACTCTATCTTTTGTATTTTGTTTTAACCGAAGACGGATTTAGCAAACTGGGTATTTTCTGCGGAAGTTTGATGTTTGCAGGTGGTGTGGGCAATTTGATCGATCGGATATTTTTCGAGAACGGGGTGATTGACTTCCTTAATATTGGCATTGGCGGAATCCGAACCGGTGTCTTCAATGTAGCTGATATGGCGATCATGGTGGGGGTGTTTGGCCTGCTGTTTTTCGGCCGGGCATCGATTGACGATGAGCCAGATCAATTAGATGAAGCAGAAGATAACATGGTCGAAGAGATCAATGAGGTAGCAATCGAAGAGGTGGAACATGACACAGAAATCGAATCAGCGGATTGATGGGGTAAACCCGGCCGAAACAGACAAACGAACAAAAGCGATTTTAGACGCACAGGCGAAAAAGTGGGGCGGGCCGCTGATCAATCATTTGGTTTATGCGCACAATCCACACATTTTTAAAGCCGTCCGGGGGATGTGGGGTGGCTTGGATCAGTCTGGCCTACTCGATGCTCCGTTGGTTGCTTTGGTTAATCGACGCGTTGCTTTTCATAATAATTGTCCGTTTTGAATGGATATCAACGCTGCCGTGGGCAGTGAATTAGGGATTAGCGATGAAAAAATTATCGGACTAGATTATTTTTCTAGTAGCGACCTGTTTTCAGATCGGGAAACAGTAGCTCTACACTACGCAGACGCCATGACCCTCTCGGATCAGGATGTAGACGATGAGCTATTTGCGCAAGTTCGACATCACTTTAGTCAAGATGAAATTATAGAACTAACAGAAGTGATTGCTTGGGAAAATGCCTCTAGCAAGTTCAATCGGGCGTTGCGCATTCCGTCTCAAAATCTTTGGAGCCCAAACGCATAAGTATGATCGATCCAAAAGATGTTATCGCTCAATATTCGGTAGAAGAGCTTAATCGAACGGCCGAAGAATATTTTGAACAAATTACCGATCCTACTAATTTGTTTACCAAGCCGTTTAGTAACATTGCCGAGGCACCAGCGCTACTAGAATCAGTTGGGTTGCTTTTGTCCGGCGTCCGTTTAGGGCATGGGATGACGGTTTTGGAGTTCGCGGCCGGCTCTTGCTGGCTCTCAAAATACATCAGTCAGTTACGTTGCAAAACGATTAGTGTCGACGTGTCACAAACTGCACTGAATTACGGCAAACAACTTTTTGACGAATACCCATCCCCCGGAAAGCAGGTTGCAGAGCCAGAGTTTGTGTTGTTTGACGGGTTTAAGCTCGATTTGCCAGACGAAAGCGTTGACCGCATTGTTTGCAATGATGGCTTCCATCATGTGCCGAATCAAGAACAAGTGCTAGCAGAATTTTGCCGAGTGTTACGACCCGGCGGCATCGCGGGGTTCAGCGAACCCGGCCGGAATCATTCAAAGACACCAGTATCTCAACATGACATGCAGCACTTCAAGGTGTTGGAAAATGACATTTTGCTCGATGAGATATTCGAGAAAGCCAAAAGGGGCGGATTTACAGATATTCGGATCAAACCGATTGGAAATATCGAAGTGGGGATGCGTGGCTATAACCTGCTAACAAGCCGCCCGTTGCTCGGTTTATTAGGGGCGGTCTCCAAGAACACGGCGCAACAACTAACCAGCCGATCAATATTTTTCCTCTACAAAGGCTCGCATGTGCCTGATAGCCGAGAGGCTGATGGATTGAGCCATTCAATCCAATTAAAAGATCCAAACCAAAGCAATTTGAAGCTTTCTGTAGGTGAGAAGGCTGAAATCGGTCTTAATGTGGTAAACAGTGGGACCTCCATTTGGCTAACAGACAACATCGATAATATTGGTGTTGTACAAATTGGAACCCATTTGAAAGGCTTAAACGATGATTCTTTCCAAAATGGTTGGTCTTGGCATCCTCTTGAGGCAGAAACGGGACCGGGCGGCCGAATTGATCAAACAATCGAACTGAGCTTTGACCGGCCGGGAGAGTATCAATTGATCATTGATTTGGTTTCTACGCATGTTGCTTGGTTTGAGCATCTTGGTTCTGTACCAATTACTATTTCTGTTTCGGTTCAAGGCGCATAGGTAATATCGATTAGTGGCGGTTTTGTTGTAATACCCAGCATCAGGGGAGAAATATGTGCAAATCCCAGAGGTAGAATGCCTGCTAAATCACCCCGTTTCTCCCAAAAAAGTACTGATTTACTTACTTCTAGGTTACATAATCATTACACCTTTCCATTGTTTCATCCCTTCGCCGTGTGTTAAAATTATGACCTGATAAAGGACGAAAACCCGAGGAAATAATTCCTGTTTCAGTCTAATTTCTTCTATCAAAAAACGAGCTTTTTATGAGTAAAAACGCTAAACATTTTTCGATTGTAGGGGTCGCCATTGCGATTGTTACATATCTGGTCTACTTTATTCTCTCCACCTTTTTCTTTGAATTGCCCGAAGCGGCCAGCGCAGAAGCAACTATCATTGATGCGTTGTTCAACGGACACTACATTCTGATCGCATTCTTGTTTGCGATTGTTGTGGTTCCTTTGGTCTATTCAATTGTCGTTTTCCGGCAACAGGAAGGGGATGAGACAGATGCCCCTCATATTCACGAAAACACCGTTCTGGAAATTGCTTGGACCGTGTTGCCAATCTTCTTGGTAATCGGTTTTGGTGTCTGGGGTGTTTCTTCTTACAACCAAGTAATCGCGAGTGAACCAGATGAAGTTACCATTCGCGTTTGGGGATTTAAATGGGATTGGCTCTTCTACTACCCAGAGCACGATAACATCAATGACCCTGCGCTCGTTTTGCAAGAAGGGGTTCCAGTTAAGCTTGAAATGCAGTCAACTGACGTGATTCATGCGTTCTGGGTTCCAAAGTTCCGCGTAAAACAAGACGTTTTCCCATATGATGTTGAGAATCAAGACCTCAACTTTGGGAATGCAGACTATTCGCCAGATGAAGTATTCTATGAGCCTCAGGTTATTCGGTTCACTCCAGTTGTAGAGGGTGTTTACCGGGTTCGTTGTGCAGAAATTTGCGGGACAAACCACTATGCCATGCTTGCGAACGTCTTTGTTTTAAGCCCATCAAACTATCAAAAATGGTTAGACGGTGAGTTTTTGCTTCCACCAGATCCGAATCAGGGTAACTCCCAAATTCAGGACGGTGTTGACACCTATTTGCTAGAACTCGAACGGTTTGACATTAACACAGGATACACTCCTCCTCCTGACCCATTTGCTGTGCCTGAAGCAGAAGCAGGGGAAGACGGCTAAGCCAACATTAGATTGGAGATTTGAATTATGAAATATTTTTTAACTTCAGCATTAACTAAAGGGCTTGTTGGTCAAATTCTGACCTTCATCGTCAGCTATGGGTTGATTCGTAACTTCCGTAAAACTGTTTCTGGTTGGGAAGTTCCTGCACCTGAATTAAGTGGATGGCAGGCGCCATATGATGAGCCAGCAATGGTTCTCGCAACGATCATCAGTCTATTTGGATTTTTGCTCGCTTGTGGTGTTGTATCTGACTGGCTCAAAATGATGGCTGGTCAAAAACCCCATCTAAAACATGGTGCGCAAGGCAAACCAGAGTGGACCCGCTACATCAATATTGATGTGAATCACAAAGTGATCGGGATCCAGTATGGTTTAAACAGCATTTTCATCCTGTTGGTAGGTGGTTTGTTGGCCATCTTGTTCCGTTTGGAACTTGCGCTACCCGGCCTTCAATTTTTACAAGACGGTTCTCAATACAACACATTGTTTAGTGCGCACGGCATCATTATGATCGCCGCGATCTTCGCTGGTGTGGGTGCCATGACCAACTATCTTGGCCCTGTCCTCATCGGTGCGTCTGACATGTCATTCCCACGCTTAAACGCTTTCAGCTACTGGGTGGGTGTACCATCGGCCGTCATTCTTCTTGCTGGTATCTTCATGGGCGGTTGGGACACCGGTTGGGTTGGTTATCCAACACATTCAACCACAACTCAAATGATCGGTGTTCAGATGTTCTTGTTGGGATTCTATTTGAACGGTTTCTCATCAATCGCCTCTGGCTTGAACATGGTTGTTACGGCCGTTTACATGCGTGCTAAAGGTATGAGCTACTTCCGTATGCCGATCTTCGTTTGGGCCGCTGTTGCCGCATCTATCTTGCAGGCAACTACCACTCAAACGGTTGGTGTTGCTTTAACCATGGTTGTAGCGCAACGTACGCTTGGCATGAACTTCTTCACCCCAGTTATTTCACCTGAACTGCTGGCGGCCGGAGTTCCTGCTGGAGATCCTATTCTCTTCCAACATATTTTCTGGTTCTACTCACATCCGGCCGTTTACGTCTGGATTCTTCCGGGGCTAGGCATCATCTCTGAGTTGCTTCCAGTATTTACCCGTAAACCACTCTTTGGCTACAAATGGATCGCACTATCATCAATTGGTATCGCCCTTGTTGGTATGTTGGTGTGGGCACATCATATGTTGACCTCGTCAATGCCACCTGCATGGAAAATTCCATTTATGCTTTCAACATTGTTGGTTGCGGTTCCGACCGGTGTGAAGTTCTTCAGCTGGTTGGCAACAATTTGGGAAGGCAAGATGCGCTTCCCAACTCCGATGTTGTTTGTTCTGGGTGCGATTTCCGTCTTCTTGCTCGGTGGTTTATCTGGACCGATTTTGGGTACCATCGCTACCGACATGCATTTGCATGACACTTACTTTGTAGTAGGTCACTTCCATGCAACGATCTTCGGTGGATTTGTCTTCCCGTTCTTCGCGGCCATTTACTATTGGTTCCCGAAAATCACAGGTAAGATGTACGACGAGTTGCTAGGTAAGATCCACTTCTGGATCATGGTTCCCGGTTTCTGGGTGATGTCGCTGTTGCAAATGCGGGTGGGTGTACTTGGTATGCGCCGCCGTATTGCTGACTACGGATCTGACCTGGGCATTCAAGTTGAGCATGCACTAATCACTGTAGCTACCCTAGCAATCGGCTGGTCGATCTTGATTATGCTTTACAACCTGATCACCAGCGCCCGTAAAGAGGAGTTGGCTCCAGAAAATCCATGGGAATCACGTTCTCCAGAATTTTTGGCTCCATCACCACTGCCTGAATTTAACTACTTGGCTCCAATCGAAGTTGTTGGTGAGCCTTATGACTACGGTTTGGAAGGAGCAACCTACGCGGTTGTGCCAACCCCGGCCGGAGATTAATCGAACTCATTTAATGTGGCTTTGTAGTTTGCGAAGCCACATTCTGAATTGGAAAAACAATTATGTCAGACCATTCACACTCAGAAGCCAAATCACCTGTAGTTGATAAAACTGTTTATCGCAAAGGGTTTAACACCTTTATCGCGCTGGCCGTTCTTACAGCTATTGAGTATTTTGTTGGCATTTACCTCCCTTCAGCAGTTTTGCTGATTTTATTAGCAGTTGCAAAAGCCGCGCTTGTTATGAACGTATTTATGGGCATCACAAAACTATGGCGTGAAGGAGATCACCACTAATGGCAGTAGCACACGGACACGACGATCACCATCACGGAGAGCTTCATAATCCAATGGAGCCAACCCGTCAAGAACAGATTGTTATGAACCGCTTCGGTTTGTGGCTGTTCTGTTTTTCAGAAGTTTTCCTATTTATGGCTCTTCTTGCGGCACGCTTTTACCTATGGCGCGACCCGGTGCAAGGTGCACTGCGCCCTGAGCTAGAGCAAGGACCAGCCCTCATCTTCACCTGTGTTCTCCTCGTTTCATCTTGGTTTATGAATCGGGCAGAGGTTGCATCAGCAAATGAAGATATGAAAACGTTTAACCAATCCTTGGCAATGACATTCGTGATGGGATTGATTTTCCTATTGGGTGTGATTTTCTATGAATGGGGATTGGGATTGGCACATCCGCATATTTTGCCGACAGACGGTGCATTTGGTGCGGTTTTCTTTGCGATGACGGGTATGCATGCGATCCATGTGATCACAGGTCTGATTTTTGTCGCAATCGTTTGGCGAAATGGCAATTTGGGCCATTACTCTCGTGAAGACCACTGGGGCGTTGAGGCATGTGCTATTTATTGGCATTATGTTGACCTCGTCTGGATTTTCTTCTACCCAGCGATCTACTTGATCGGTATCGGTGTCCATATTCCAGGCCACTAATTTTTATGACATTGTGCCGATGTCGTTAATGAGGCAATACGCTAGCATTTAGCAAATAAATCTGGCGACTCATTTATGAACGAAGAACTGCGCAGGCTGTTACTCTCCTTTGAGTGGCGGCCTGTTTTTATTTTTGTGCTCCTTCTCCTCGGGTTCTTTTACACGCGAGGATGGATTAGACTACGCAAAAGATCGCGTAATAAGTCACTAGTTCCGGTTTGGAAGCTAGTGGGATATTTGTTTGCACTTTTGACTTTAGGGCTTGCGCTAATGTCGTTTATCGACATTTTGGGGGCGTCACTCTTCTACTTTCATATGATCCAGCATTTAATGCTGACCATGATTGCCGGCCCATTGGTCATGTTGGCTGATCCAATGCCTATCACGTTGTGGGGGATGTCGGATCAATTCAGACGGGCAGTCGGCCGAGGCCTATCACGGTTGTTACACCGTGACTCACCGTATCGAAACATTTTACGACAAGCTACCAGTCCGGCCGTTAGCTACGTGTTGATGCTGGTTCTGCTTTGGGGCTGGCACGATGCCAATCTGTATAACTTGGCGTTGCGGAGCCAATTCTGGCATGATTTTGAGCATATCTCATTTTTCTATTCTTCTGTGATTTACTGGTGGCATGTGACAGGGGCCGGGCCAAGAATACGGCCGCTTATGTCACGTCCTCGACGGATTTTGTACCTGTTTGGTGGCGTTCCCTCTACGTTTTTGCCAGGGGTGGTTATCTCATTTTCAACCACAGTCATTTACACCTATTATCTGACTGCACCGCCAGCTCCTGAACCATTCTTTATGACTCCGATCAATGACCAAATTATTGGCGGGATTATTATGTGGGTTCCCGGCAGTATGATGTTTTTTGTGGGGGCGCTGGTTTTAATCGGCCGTTGGATGCAGGATCAGGAGCGTAAATCAAAAGCGGCAAAAGAGAAGTGGATGCGGGAGAACGCAGTTCCTCAATGATCAGATCGTTATTAAAAAGCAAATTCCTTCTCGTAGTCATGCTGGCTGCAGGTGTTCTTTCGCTCTTGACTCCACAACTGGTCTTTGCGCACAGGGGGGGCGAGCCGCGCCTAGTAGACGTTGAATCTGGCCCCTTCAGAATCTCGGTATGGACACTGCCCGTGCCGCTAGAAGCTGGCGAATTAAATTTTATCGTTTTTGTTGCTCAATCCTCTGATCAAAATGAATTGATTCGATCTACAAGCCCAGTTTTGGATGCGAATATCGAATTGATCATTGAGCCAATCGATGGCGGTCGGCCCTTGGTTATTCGGCCGGATCATCTTGAAGCAACCAACAAGCTGTTTTACGAAAGCTATTTTGAACTTCTGGAACCAGGTGAATATTCGGCCGTTGTAACCGTAGAGTCAGAAGGGGAAACGGGCGAGGTTGATTTTACATTTGAGCTAGAACGCGGCCTTTTGGAAATCAATTGGTTTCGGTATGCAGGACTTTCACTGATAGCCGTTGTTTTTGGCTGGTTTGGTTGGCAGGTTCGTGAAGAACGAAAATATGGAGAAGCTGATTAATGAATATCTCGGCCGGAACATTTTTTAGCCCACGCTGGCGCTGGGTGACAATTGCTGTGTTTTTAGGCATGGTTTTTCTCGCCTATTTGGGTGTATGGCAATTGGAGCGCCTAGAGTGGCGCAGAGGATTAAATGCCGCCAAATTGGCTGAAATGAATGCAGATCCGCTTGATCTAAATGGGGATTTGTCTAGCTTTGAGCTGAGCGAAATGATTAATCGCCGAGTGATCGCCACTGGCGAATATGATTTTGATAATCAGTTTTTGATTGAAGCACAGGTGCTTGAAAGCCAAACAGGAAAATATTTGCTCACTCCCTTGCGCTTAAACGGCTCTGATCAAACCGTGTTGGTTAATCGCGGTTGGATACCTGATGCAGAGACAGATTTTGATCAATTCAATGAGCTTGGACAAGTTTCAGTTGAGGGTCGAATTCAAAAAAGCCAAACATTAAGCGGAGACCGGGTAACTGAGGTGGATGGGAATCGCATCTATCGGATTGATGTGGGGGCGGCGGCCGAAGTGTTGCCATATCCTGTCCTACCCATTTATTTGCTACCTGAGACTGATTCTCCGATTGATTTAGAGCTGCCCTACCTGCCAACGGCCGATTTGTCTATCGATGAAGGTAGCCACTTTAGCTATGCGCTCCAATGGTTTTCATTTGCGATCTTACTCGCGGTTATGTACGTGCTTTTTGTGCGTAGGCAAGAAATGCGAGACTCTAGTTGATCTACAAAGCTCCAGCCAATTGAAAGAGGAGCCTTGTAGATCTGAGAAACTATTCTGCTTACCTCTGCTGCAGATTAATTGTCTCCCCTGACTCTAACTCCAATTCCAACTGCTGGTACACCCAACCGCCCCCATTATCCTGCGCCGATATTAATAGTTGCCCAGAGCCATCTGGTCCTGAAACTGGGACAGTCAGGTCGGCTATACCTTCCTGAACGCCGTTGGTGAACTCAGTAGATACGTTGCCTTGTATCAGCCAGCCTGCTTCGATTGGGGTCCCTAAAGCATCGGCCGCCCTTGGGTCAGCTTCTAAAATCGCGAACGCATCTGTAAAAACTTCAGTGTTGCGTATGGTTAGCGAGACCCCAGCAAAAATGCCTGCTACCGTTAATGCGCAACACAAGAAAAGCCCCAAACATCCACTTGGTACAGCCCACAGCCAGTTCTTTTGAAACCAATTTTTTTCTTCTGTTTTTTCGTTCATCATATCCTCACTCTGTTTATTTCCCTTTATCACAGTTTAAGGGTTATTTCTTTTACGTGATTGGCATTCTTGAGTTGTACGATGATTTAAGCCGATGAACAAAAAAAGCACGCAGATGATTTAAACATCACTTGCGTGCTTTTGCGTGTTACTTTAGGGTGCTATAGAAAGTTAGATAAATCGATTTCTCCAACGCCGAGCGGCTGAGAGTTTTTGGCTAACCCATTCTTTGTTGAGTAGCGGCCGGAGTTTTTTCCACTCATCTTTTGAATTGAAATTAGGATCGCCCACTTGGTCCTCGCTGTAACGTGTTACAACGATTTGATTCGTAATATTGTCAATCGGTTTTTGACCCGATGGGAGCGCCTGAGATAAGGCTTTTGCTCGCTCTGCAGGCGTTTGTGATGGATTGATTTGGACACCAAGGCTTTGACCCCATTGCCCCAACTTGTCATATGATTTGATTAGATCTGACTCAACTCGTCGGTTGTTTAAACCGGTGTATAAAAATGCACCAGCCACAACGATGATCAGCACGAGCGACAAAATTGCTGGGATGGTCACAATCTGAGCAGAGAAAGTTGGTGGTGGCTCAAGCTCAGAAAAATCTTCAAACCCCTCTCCGCCCGGAAATAGATCCTCTTCAAGGAAGTTTGGCCCACCGGGATCGGGAAGTGCGGGTGTTATAGGCTCATTATTTTCGGCCGCTAGTCCGCCAACCGGCCGAGCTGGCACAACGATCGATGCAGTTGGTTCAAATTGAATCCAGCCGTATTCAGGGAAGTATGCCTCTACCCAAGTATGGGCATCCTGCAATCGGACACGATACAGTCCCGCGTCTTCGATGAATTCGCCACCAGCAAATCCTGAAGCCGGCCGTGATGGAATCCCCATATGCCGTAGCATAACAACCATGGCTGAAGAGTAGTAATTGCAATACCCCTCAGGTTCCTCAAACAGAACATAGTCAACCGGATCAACACCATTTGGAGGAGCCGAAATTTGGTCGTTGTATTCAATATGTTGGCGCAAGAAATTTTGGATCGCTATCGCTTGGTCATATGGATTAGAGTGCTGAAGTGCAATCTCTTCTGCCAAATCACGTGTGCGGGCAGAAATTGTGTCAGGTAGATCTAAGTAGCTGTCTGCCCACTCGGGATAGCTGGTTGATGCATTTTGAAGCTCAAACTGAGTAGCCACGCTAAATTGCGACGCAGAATTATAGACTTCGCCCTGTTGCAAAACGTATTTCGACTGAACCATGTTGATCTGCTCAATCGATTCACCGGGCAAAGTGCGGCCGGTCAGGAACATTTGCCGGTCTGAGCCGATAATGTCAGGCATGCCGTAGATTTGCCCGGCACTTGGCAAATAATTGCGTACAGTCTGGGTGATGGTTTGGCGACTCTTGAATGATGGGACTTCAATTAAACCCTCATCAGGAATGTATTCTGTGGTTTCACCTTCTGGTGAATTCCATAGGCCGTCTTCATAGGTTTCGTAACTGATGGCGTGCCAATAGGCGTATGGCAACTCTTCCTCCACGAAAACATCCATCACCAGAGATTCGCTGACATTACGCGGGCCTCCCAATGTTAGGTTATTCGAGAATGTGTCACTAGTGGGGGCAGAGTAAGTTCGAAGGGAAGAAAACAGTCGGGTCCAAGTATTTTGAAATTTTTGCCAAGCGGGGGTTGTGCTGTCCAAAGCCGTCGTAACGGTTGGATTTGCTTCAAGCGTCGGGACCTGCCATGCTAAAGTGAGCGTTGCAACTGATAATATCAAACCGGCAAGCGCGACGTTTAACCCCAGTTTTTTCTCAAAAAAGACGTTGTTGGTTCGCCAAGTGTTTTGTTGGCTGTTCAACCATGTGAATGCGATGTACAAGAAACTGGCGATGATGTAGGTGGCAAGCCACAGCCACAAAGGGCGTGGCCCAAAGTAATAGTAAACAACGCTTAAAAGAACCATGCCTGATGGGACTACGACGCGCCAGATTTTATCAGACCGTTGTGTCCACCATGCGGCCGAATATCCCATAATCCAGAATACGGCCGAGGTGTGCATGATGAAAATGATCGGTTCCCGACTGGTTCCACCATTGATGAACTTGCCAACCCATTCACCTTGCAAATTAATTAGATGAATGACCCGCTCTCTCCAACTTTCGATGTCGGCCGCATGATTCCGCCCGACAATGAGAAAGATGAAAAATCCTGCGTACACAAGTGAAAAGAGAAGAGAGGTCCGTCTGGAAAAAACCGAGCTTGAAAGCAAAATGCCTGCAAGAAATGCGATCGGCACAATGGCTATTAAAACTCCCATCCCATCAGTTAGATCAGCGCGAAAAACCCCAAATGCGGCAAGCATGACAAGGGAAAACGCACTGATTAGCGGCAACCAGTTTTCTCTTAATTGGTGGTACACATTCATAGGCTGATTATAGGGGGCTATTTGGGATGTGAAAGATTAACTTAGCGTCATCTTAGTTGTTGTTAAGGAAATCCCTTAACTGCACGTATGAGCTTATCCCTTTGCTAGATGACACTTCTGAGATTCTGGGCAAGAGCTTGTTTTCCTCTTGATCATCTTTGTTCTCCATCGGGTAGAACTGAGGGATCGCGTTATTGAGCCGCTCTGTACAGGCTTTGGCCAATTTGGTCGTTCTGTCGGCCGTGGTGATGATGATGAATTCGGCCGGTCCAAGTTGGCCTAAAAACGGCTCATGATTTGCATCAGATTTACAAACCCCACCCAAAATAACGCTCAATGATCTGGATACTTCGTTTGCGGCAATAAAGCCAAACTGGTTCCTGAAATCTCGGATGCCGTTGAGCCCAGCCGTCACTATGCCCCAATCATTTCGGCCGAGCATTGTTTCGATTTCATCCCGCACAAACAGGCCGTCGGGCATATTTGTTACCGGGTTGAAGTATTGGTCTGATTCAAGCCGATCAATTGCGTTTTGAACCCGCAGTCTCAACTCTTGCACGTCAAACGGCTTGGTGATGTAGTCAACCGCTCCCAGCTCCAAACCGGCCAGCCGATCTCTTTTGCCACGTCGGTCGGTTAAAAATATGACAGGAATGTTTTTTGTTTTGCGATCACTGCGCAAGCGACGCACCACTTCAAAGCCATCGATATCCGGCAGACGTACATCTTCAAGAATCAAGTCCGGTTTTTCATTAGCGGCAATTTGCAGTGCCTCTTCTCCCCAATTGGCTCTGAGTACATCATATCCCTGCACATGAAAATATCCCCTTAACATTTCCATGAGATCTTCATCGTCTTCAACGATTAGAATTTTATACCGATCTTTCTTTGGCATGCTGAACCTTCATCCCTTTTAAAATTGAGGCTGTTTTTTGTATTAGTCGAATTCTATCAGGTAACTGTAGATTATTTCAATTAAATTTGACTCGTTTTGCAGCAAATCTGAACTATTTTTCTAGCGTTTCGAATCTTAAAATCCCAAGTGCATCTATTTTGAGTTCGCTTACTTTGTCCAGCGATAGTGCAATTCGAATTTCTTGGGTCAAGTCTAGGGTAGGGTAGGACTCGGCCCAGATCTCTTGGATTTCGCTCCAGCGGGCTTCACGGCCGCTCATGTTGGTTGGATCAAGATTTTCTAGTTGGCTGATCGCGGCACTCATGGCGGTGTTTTCATAATTTGAACAAACGCTAGAAGTGTTAAAAACGAAGTAATACATCCAGTGAGCCGGATCTATATAGTTGGGCGGTTGTCCGCTCGGCGGCCATCCCAACAAGAATGCACCGGAGCCGCAGGTGGCACTTTGCGCCCGGAATGTGTCGTAAGGGGCTCCGTTTAGCGTCACATCGAAGATGCCAGTTTCCTCGAGCTGGGCCGCAAGCAACGTTGCATACTCCTCTTCATAGGTTGAGTATCTGTTGTCGTTTGTGTAGTCCAGCGTAATTGGTAGCGGGGTTTCTTCGTTAAAACCGGCCGCGTTTAGGAGCCTAATCGCTTCGGTTAGATCGCGATCTGGTTCGGCCGCTACGTAGCCAGGTACTGTATTGGGGATCGGGCTAAACAGTGGTTTGCGCGTACCCGGAAAGACGTTTGCCAGCGCGTTTCGATCAACGGCTAATCCAGCCGCTTGTCGCACCAACGCGTTATCCCACGGAGGCTGACTGTGCTCAAAAACGAGATAGCTCTTAAATGCGGCCGGACCTTCCCACGTTCTGTATCCTTCAGTTTCCCGCAGGCTGATCAAATCTTCTTCAGCCAATCCTAGCCACGCCACATCGATGGCGCCACCTTCCAGCGACGAGCGCATCTGCTCTGAACTGGTGTAGAGTCGGATTTGGATGTTTTCAAATACCGGCTGCATACCGGGCCACTGCGGATTGGCTTTTAAGCGAATTTGATCGCCATCTTCCCAGTCTTGGATCAGATAGGGGCCAATGCCGCCACACACGGAGTCTGGGGCCGGTTCAAGCGGGTAACATTCATCTGACACGATGAAAAACGGCGGTGTGGCTAGCACGCTCAAAAAGTGAGATGCGGCTTCATCTAAATTGATGCGAATGGTTAGGCTGTCGAGAATTTCCACTGAATCTTCGTCAGCAAAGCCATCGATGTTGGCATCCCGTAGAAATGTGTTAACCAAGAAATTGCCTGATGAACTTGAACGCAAAATCGAGAAGCGAACATCTTCGGCCGTTAGCTCGCTACCATCTGGGAAAACGAGATCGGGACGAAGTTGAAAGACATATTGAGTACCATCGGCTGAGACGGTGGGCAGAGACTCTGCCAAAAGCGGGATGAGCTCATTGTCGGCCGAGAATCCAACAAGACCGCTCATCGTATTGGTTTTTAGCTCCCACGAGATCGCATTGGGGCCGCCGGAAGGATCCATGTTTATCTGTTCGTTGACGACCATGCCGACGACAAACTCACGATCTAAGGTGCCGATTAACGATTCGCCAGCGACCAATCTATCTTGAGGCGTTAACCACGCTCGGCTTAAGCGATCAACAGTACCGTCTGATCTGGCTTGTGAGATGGCACTGTTAAGCGTGTCGAGAAGCACTTCGTTGCCGTTGGCAACGGCAATGCCGTATTGGCGAGAGGCTAGCCAAGGTGCGCCACTTTCACCCGCAATACGCAACTGCTGGTAGTAGTTGTTGACATACTGCCCTGCATCATCGTTGTCGATAATGGCACCATCTACCTCGCGATCGATCAACCCTTGCAAGGCATCAACCGATGAGCTGTAGCGTACCAGCCGATCTTCATTGATTTGAATTACATCTCTGGCGGTCTTTTCGCCTGCAGAAGCCCGCTCGACACCGATTTTTGACCCTGTGCCAAGATCGGCCGGGCTAGAAACGGCGGCATCATTGGCCCGCACAACCAATACTTGCCCCACGCTCAAATAGGGATCTGTGAAAGCGATTCCGGGCGGCGACGCCTCTGGAATGATGAGTTCAGAGATAGCGGCGTCAAATTCTCCTTGCGCCACGCTATCCAACATCCCTTCATAATTTGTAACCACAAACTCAATTTCAATCCCTGTTTGGGCCGCAATATCTGCCATTAGGTCAGGATCAAATCCTTGTACACGGCCGAAATCATCAATGGCCGCAAAGTCTCGATTGCGAGACGGGGCATCGATGGCAATGGTCAAGAAGGTGATGTCTTCTTCAGATTGTGGGTAGATAACTTGGGTTTCTGTAGGTTCTGGTTCTACAGGCTCACTTTCGGTTGTGTCGATTACGGGAGTTGACCCGCTTTCTTCGGTTGACTCAGGCTCTTCGTTGCAAGCGGCCATAAAAATCAGACCGGCTCCAACCAAAATCAAGAGAAGGGTGCGATAGATAGAGTTTTTCTCAAATGTCATACGGGTAGATTTTAACCTATCGGGGCGATGTGGAGAAAAAGATTTAATAAATAGTGATAACTCTCGTTACGCATTCCTAAGAATTTCAATTTGATGGGGCTTGTCACCGTCCATAGCAAGCTGCGGGAAGCCGGGATAAACAACGCCTATCGGCCGGTCAGCTTCCAACATTCTGCCCGCCAGCGCGGCTGCATCATCAATGGTCATGCGGCCGATGGCTAATTTGATAAGTGAGCCAAATCCGACCGCCCAAGCCATGGCGAGCGGGTTTTTGCGGGCATTGATCATCTTTCGCCACATCTCTCGATCTGTATCTAATAATCGGGTCGTGGAAATGAAAATGTCGCATCCGGCTAATTTTTGCCCTGCAAAGTTGGCAAACGTCCGGTTGGCATCTGGATAGACTGCGTCCATTTGCTCTGGCGTAACGGCCGCGTAGTATAAGATTCGCTCAAACGGTCGGCATAAATCAATGAGTCCATCCACCATATGATCTTCCATGTGAGGGATGTCGCTGGAGCATCCAATCACCTCAACATGTCGGCCATGTTGCTCGTACACATGTTGCAAACCGGCCAGCCCGTTGGCAACCAGTCCCCCATGGTCGGGCAAAAAGCTAATAGGGTGAGAAGGCTTTAGAGATTGTGATATCAAGGTTTGGTCTTCTTTGTTTTCAAGCCCAACAACAATCAGCTTATCAACCCCATTTGCGCCGTTTAATGCCTCAAGAACCCCGGCGATCATCGGTTTGCCGTTGATATCGATCATCGCTTTGGGCTTGCCTTGGCTGTATTTATAAAGTGGACTTTTTTCTGAGGGGATCCCGCCCGCTATGACGATTGCGTCCATTTGTTGCTCAATCTACATTACAGTGAATCTTTCTTTTTTGTTCAAATAATCGAATTGTATGAGCGTCTTAATAATTTGCACTCGAGTGTAAACCGGTTTTAAACTAATAAATCACGCAAATACGATAGTATTCAGGTAGTCTATATGGGTTCAAATTGTATCGCTTATTTGTGAAGATGGGCGACATCCAATGATGAAGAGGTTGAATTAATGAAGAGTATTCCCGCATTGGCGAGCAAGCGCACCGTGGCCATCATCGGCTTCAGCCTACTACTGATCGGTTTTATGTTTGTTAACCGAGAAACGTCGGCCGACAAATTAGAAATAAATGCTGATCCATCATTGAGCGGCCGCCTTTTTTCCGAAGGCTTTGGCGCACCACTCGACGCAGATTTTACCGGTATTCCCGGCGATGACCGCATTTTTGTGAGTGAAAAAGGGGGCTCGATCCGCATTGTGGGTGAACCCTACGGCAGTCCATTTTTCGATATCACCGAAAAAGTGGCACGTTCAAACGAGAAAGGGATGTTGGGCATGGTGTTTGACCCAGATTATGCCAACAACGGTTATTTCTACGTTTACTACACCGGCCCGTTTGATGAAACACTCGATCCACCTTCCTTTATTACCCGCCTCGAACGCTACACCGTTTCTGATAACCCGAACTTTGCTGATTTAAATAGTGGCGTCACGATTTTAGAGTTGGAGCAGTTCTCTCAGTTTCACAACGGTGGGAACATGGTCTTTGGCCCTGATGGCTATCTTTATGTGGGGATTGGGGATGACAACGAGCGACGCCTTTCGCAGGATTTAAATTCTTTAAATGGGAAATTATTGCGCCTCGACCTAGATCAAGATCGTGGATTACCCCCTGACTGTGACTTAATCTCAGGAAACTACTCAATCCCGGCCGACAATCCATTTGTGAATGATGATGCCTGCGGTGAAGTTTGGGCCACCGGTTTACGGAATCCGTGGCGGTTTAGCTTTGACAGCGTCACAGGCGATCTGTTCTTGGGTGATGTGGGTGACGAAAGCTTTGAAGAGGTTAACTGGGCTCCTGCATCAAGCACAGGCGGCGAAAATTACGGCTGGCCTTACTTTGAGGGAATTGACTGTGTAGGTGGCGTATTTGCGGCCGACTGCATTGCGACAACTGATCACCGACTACCGATTTATGCCTACCCCCATTCAAACGGTGGAGGCTCTGTCACCGGCGGGTTTGTGTATCGGGGCACAGATTTCCCGAATATGGTCGGCCACTACGTGTTTGCAGATTTCACTAATTCAATCTTGACCACAGCTATCTTTGAAAATAACAGCTGGCAATTTACCGATCACGGCCCCATGATTACCGAAGGGGCTCCACTAGTCAGTTCGTTTGCACAAGATCCAGATGGGGAGATTTATGCGGTTCGTATCACCGATGGGAACCCAGCTCCCGGCCAGTCAACGGGTAGTGTATGGCGCGTGATTGATGAATATGGGTTTGATATTTCCATATCAGCTCCGGCCACAGTTGACGAAGGTGAATTGATTGAATACACGCTGACAGTTACAAATATCGGCAGTCAACCAGCAAGCAATGTGTTAGTCGAGAATCAAATTCCGGCCGGTGTTACCCATCAATCTGGCGGAGCAGTTTCTGGAAACAGTGTGACATGGAATATCCCATCCTTGGCAGTTGAAGAAACTGTGACGCTGACATGGTTTGCTCAACCTTTGCAGGCCAGTGTGACTAATTCTGTTTATCAAGCCTCAGCAAACGGCGGCCTGCCAGCCACGGGGAACAAATCGGTAACAACCGAAACAACTGTACCGGCGTTTGGTGTAGGTGGCCGACTGTTTCAAGATTACAACCAAAACGGTCTTGATGACGATTTTGAATTTGGTGTTGAAGGCATCACCGCAAAACTGTGGGATGACAACGATTGTGACGGCCAGATTCAATCTGGTGGCCTGCTGGGACAACTAGAAACTGAGGCTGATGGCACCTACTTCTTTAATTTGGAAGACAGACAAATTTCAAATTGCTACATGATCAAATTAGAGCTGGGGAGTTTGCCAGCCGGTGTTAGTCTGACTGCTCAAAACGTCGGTAATGATGATGCGATTGACAGCGACTTTTTCCCAAATGGTTGGGTTGAGTCATTCTCACTCCCCATCGAGCCGGTAAGTGCTGGTTTTGTTGGCTTCACTGCGGTGCCACCGCCAACCGCAACCCCCGATGCTCCTCAGCCGGAAACCGAAGTGTTCGGCCGTGTGTTTAACGATCAGAATGCAAACGGAATCGATGATGGGGAACCCGGAATCGGCGGGGTAGAAGTCACTCTGTATAAAGATTTGGATTGTGATGGTGAAGTTGGAGGTCCTGACATTTATCGTCGCACAAATACGTCGAACAGTGGGGTCTACCTCTTCTTGGTGGATGACCCGACCGGATGCTTTTTGTTTAAGGCAAACCCCAATGATCTCCCTGACGGGTGGGTAATTACTGCGCGAGATGTGGGAACGAACGATTCTGTAGACAGTGACATTTACCCATTTGGCTGGACAGATATCTTCACGTTGCCGGTTCCGGCCGTTAGTGCAGGCGTTTACGATCCAAATTTGGTGACTCCTGAACCACCAACCCCAGAACCGCCAATCTTTGCTACCAGCACGCCACGGCCGTTCCAAACACCAGAACCCGGAACATATCCGCCAACATCAACTCCGATACCGGTCGAACCGCCGACAATCGGCCCAGACTTTGAACCGATATTTTTCCCGTTCATCGCTCGTTAGATCAATTAGGCAACGATGCTGGGGGTAAGCTCAAGCTGTTGAATAATTTGGGTTAATTCTGGACCCGTTAACGGCCTCTGTTTGCCCGCCACGGCCGTTAGCCCAGCTTCAAACAAGTTGGTCCCAAACGAGCGGCCGTTAATTACCGGCGTCGTCGTGATCACGTGTGAAGCTCCACGCTGGATAAACGTTGCGCGATCAGCCTCGGTTGTCGTGTTGGTGACGATGACTTTGCCATCAAGATGTAGGGGCATGTGCCGTTTGATGTACAGGCAGTCCCCGGCAATAATGTCGGCCCAGTTGTACCAATCCTCGTATTTTGGAACCCATTCGTTTTGCGCGTCACCGGTCGGGTAAATCATGTGGATGGGGAGCCTCGAAACGATTGGCAATGCGGCAAAAGCGAGTCTGCCCAAACCAGCAAGCGATCTGATTTTATACGGGATTCCCAACGCAAAGGCCGCATCTCCACACAGCACATCGTATCCGTTTTCAAAAAAAGATTGGGTCATCCCCATTCGGTCTAAGCCGGAAACAACAAGCACCCGCTTTTTCGGTGTGACTTCTGCAACTGCCGGAGCCGTTTGCCTTTCAAGCGTGTGTTTGAGTCCGCTCCCATCGACAATCGGGGTTTGCTTAACTCCCTGAATTAGGTCATGTGCTGAGCGCAAAGGGTAGGTTTTGGTAGCTGAGTGGACCCATAAATCGATCCCACCAACGCCAAAGGCATCAACAGTGCCGTCGAGATCTGCAAATCTTTGCTTGACCTGATCAACTGAGCCATTCCAACCTTCACGCCGAAGGGTGACACGCTCTCCCAAAAGCGAGATTGTGGCACTGGCATCTCGCTTGTCGCTCCCAAGCGAGACGCTAACTGCTTGTTTCATTTAGAGTTTTTCCCCACCAAAAAATCAACCGGCCGCCAGAGAGTGGCCTTCTGGCACAAATAGGTTGTTAGGGGGATTTTAGCATCGTTGGCATCCAAATATTGTATGGAATCAATATGATTGATGGAGATTCTCTCGGGTCAGTTTGATCTGAATCAACCTCTGTTTCAGGGAACGTAATGCTGGAGATCGGATTGCTTACCGTTGGGCTGATGGGAACTTGAATCGTGACATCCAAAGTTACCGTTTCTGCCTGATTCAGGCTCGGGTAATTCCACACAAAATATCCGTTTCCGGCGGTTACAGGCAAGCTGGTTGTGATAACCGTGGCCCCGGCCGGTAACGTCTCGGTGATGTTGACGTTGGTTGTTTGAGGGATCGAGATCGGAGCTGAGACTGAAATCGTATAGCTGATGGCCAAGCTGCTATCGCTGAGATAGCTGACCCGTGGATCAGAAAAAGAAGATGGGATGTCCCGTGAGATCATAAATTGCATCCCGCCATCCTCTTCAAAATTGATGCTTGTGTTAGACGTGTTGCTGGCTTGTGCAGGCACATGCTCAGCCGAAATTTCGGCGGCCGGTAGAGTTAAGCTTTCACTTGAACCGGCTTCACCCATCACCTGAATCGTCACATCGATTTGCTGGCTGGCATTTGCTGGTAAATCACCTATTTCCCAGACTAGCGTGCCGCCTGACTCGGTTACAGCTTCGCTGGCGCTGACAAACACTGTTCCGGCCGGAATCGTATCGGTCAAAATCGCATTGGTGAATGTTAGATAATCACCCGTTTTTGTAAGCACAATCGAGTAGGTAAGCGTGCCAGCAACGGGAGCCGCTCCCATATTTGGTATCGTAATCGTTTCTGGGGCTGATTTTTCAATATCGATATTCCAAATCGCACTGACGGCTGAATCGACATTGATGCGGCCGTGGCCGTAGGTGTTATTGAATTCGTCTGTGCCGCCACAGCTCCCCGTACCGACATAATCGGCCGTTTCTTCAAAATAGCTTTCAATCGCTTCAACGTTTCCAGCAATTGGTGGATAAGCTGAAATCGCAAGGCCGACTGCACCCGCCACGTGAGGACCTGCCATGCTGGTGCCGGACAAACTTCGATAGCTTGATCCGCTTCCGGCCGAGCGTACCGAGACGCCGGGGGCGGTCACATTGGGTTTGATTCGCTGACTTCCATCAACGGTAACTGGACCACGGCTCGAAAAGCCTGCAATACCATCACCGCTATCGGTTGCGCCAACGCTAAACGAGCCAGCAAAAATGGCGGCGGGTGTGTTGACCGAGCCGCAAGATGATCCGCTGTTTCCGGCCGAGGTCACAACGACAATTCCAGCCGAGCGTAAATTCTCAATAACCGTGTTCATCAAATCAAAATTGCCCGTATTACAACCCTCAGATGGGGGGCAACCCCACGAATTGTTGATCACATCGGGCGCTTTTGAAGGATCTGGGCTTTGCCCGTTGATGTTGGTTGGGGCTAGAAACCATTCAAAACAAGAGATGTAGGTGTCTGGGGTTCCATATCCTTCTTCCATGTTGCGACAGGCGATCCATTCTGCACCGGGTGCCACACCGATCTCGTTGGTTCCGTCTGCTCCAATCATAGTCCCCATGGTGTGGGTCCCGTGTTGGCTAGACACATCATCACAGGGGATTGTCAGCGTGTAGCCGCAAGGATTAAAGCTGTTCCCGCTGATATCGCCTGAAATAGCGTCGTGCCAATTGTAGTTATGGTCGGCCGTTCCATTGCTCCAGCCACGATATTTGGCCTGCAAGGCCGGATGCTCCCAGTTGTAACCGGTGTCTTGTCCGGCAATCACCGCTCCGGTGCCTGTGATTCCTTTTGACCAAACAAGTGGTGCACCGATTTTTTCAACACCCCATTCAACCGTTAATGGCGCACGAACTTGATCGAAGGGGAAATTCGCTTGGGTTTGAACATCTAACTTTATGGCGGGATTGGCGTGCAGGTGAGCAACGTCAGCCTGCTGTGCCAAATCGATTAACAGCGATCCGTTGCCGGTCACATGAATGGCGTTAATGATGGTGTAGGGCTTTGCGATGCCGCCGGCGTTTGCGATTTGTTGCAACAGATCTTTTTGAGATGCGGCCGCATGAGCCTTTAGCAACTCATAGGCTTCGGCCGCGCGCTCCGTTTTGCTTAAATCTGAATCTAGATTTATGTCGGCCTGATTATCTAGCCGCACGATAAATTCGATGGGCTCTTGCTGGCCACGATTTTCAAGCTGGGTCAATAGCTCTTGATCTACCTTAGATTGCCAATCTGATTTTGGGCTAAACGGTTGTGAGGCTTGGGTTTGTACAGCTTGAAATAAGGTTAATCCCAACAAAATGGCAAGAAGTGGGATTAGAAATATTGTTTTGATATTTGACATAGTTTGGAGATGGTGAGTTGGTCCGTGATGGTATCACAAGGCGTTGTGACGTGTGTTTA
>JAHDGV010000408.1 GCA_020631655.1 Chloroflexota bacterium
GGAGCCGTCAAAGAGTGAACAACAATGTCACCAATCGGAGCAACCCGTAATTCCATTCCGCTTTCACGAACGGTGGGTTCTGGATTGGGTGCCATCGCTTCTTCGGCCGGGAAATAGAATGGGAGTGCAAAGTCAATTGCGGCTTCCATACCATATTCTGGGTACGCTTCTAGAATTTCAGCTCTGAATGCATCTGCACTGTCAACGGTATCAAGAAGCTCTTGCGCTGTGCTCAAATATGCAGCACTAGCATCGTAAAGGTCCGCACCACCGGGAATGCCGTGACCGGGCAATACGTAGGTTGCATCGCTGGCAGTCGCTTGGAGGTTGTTTAAGGCAACAATCCAAGTTGGAGGTGGGCCTGCCAAGATGTGATGAACGCCGCTGTAAACGATGTCTCCGGCCGAAACCACATTGTAGTCTGGCAAGGTTGTCACAAGCTGTACTGGAGCCTCAGCTTCGTAAACCACTTCAAATTCAAACGTAACACCGTCGATTACTTCAGTTCCTGTTTCAAGAACTTGTGGAACAACGTAGCTCCCGGCGATCATGTCACCAAAATCTGCCTGTTTTTCATCAACTTCTGCTTGACCGATTTCTGCGATACGGTCAGCAACTTCTGCCAAAGCGTAAACCTCTAGGTCTGCAAACGCTTCGCTACCTAAAAAGTGGTCTGGATGCTCATGGGTAATGAGCACGCGCTCGATCGGTTTGCCTAAGCTGTCTGCGTAGGCACGGGTGTCCATTGCAAATGGCAACAGAAACTGAGTATCGATGACAACCAAACTGTTTGGCAATTCCAAAACGTAGGTGCTGTTAGCAAATACTTCTTCTGGGGCAGTCAAAGAGTGAACAACAATGTCACCAATCGGTGCAACCCGAAGCTCCATCCCGCTTTCGCGGACGGTGGGTTCTGGATTAGGTGCCATCGCTTCTTCGGCCGCTTCTGTCGGCTCAGATTCTTCTTGTGCTGGGGCTTCTGTAGGCGCAACTTCTTCAACCACTTCTTCAGTGGGTTCTGGCTGTGGAGTTGGTGTGGTATCTGCCCCACAAGCCATTAAAAACAATAGCGCCAGTAGCGCTACTAACGGAATAGGTATATATCTTCTAAACATTAATATCCTCATTTTTTCGATTAAAAATCCTTGGTGGATTTGTAGTTCGCGAAACTTATGAAGATTCTAAAATTGCGAGAAGATAGTTGATAGTAATATTTATCGAGAGTTCTGGTACTTTTTTAGGAAGCTGTCTGAAATCAGGCTAAGTGTATGATGCGATTTTCGTTTCTCCAGCAACAACAACATCCCCAACTTGGACCAAAACTTCGGCAGATCCGGCCGGAATGTAGATGTCTAGCCTGCTCCCAAATCGCATCAGCCCAAACTTTTCTCCCTGTACCAACAGCGAATTCGGCTTGTTCCGATTCACAATCCGGCGCGCAACCGCCCCCACACGCTGGGCCACAACAATAGGTCCGTTTTTTGTTTCGATTTGCGTATACACAGATTCGTTGTGAACCGCCTCTGGTTTACTAGCTACTTCGAATCGATCCCCTTTGTGCCACACCTTGCTGACCCTGCCCGCAACCGGTGCTCGGTTGACATGCACATCCAATATCGACAAAAAGACCGCAATGCGGGTCCACTTGCCCGTTCCAAGCTCTGGCTCAGTTACCGTTGCAACTTCTAAAACTTCCCCATCTGCTCCGGCCAAAATCGCTTTTTGGTCTTGTTGAACATCTCGGTCTGGGTCGCGGAAAAACAATGCTACAGGGATAGCCAAAAGCGCAGGCCATAGTTTTTTGCGTGCAAAGGCCCAAGCCAGCAGTGGACCCACAAACAGCAATGCGTCCCAATCAAAGCGTTGATCCGCAACTTGGAACGAATCACGCGGCCGGAGTTCGAGTCTTTCAGCATCGGCCGGTTTTGTTTCGCCAAAACGCAAATGATGAATCCACGCCGGTGGAACATTTAGCAAAACGGGTGTTTTGCGGATCTCAAATTGGTCCATCATCTTTTCAGTGATGGCGTTTGACTCACTCACAGCATCGTCTGGCTGAAACGTCTTTTTTAAGAACCGGCCGCCCATGTATTCGATATAGCTCAAACATCCAGACGGTTTCAAGATCTCTTGGTACAAATCAAAGACCTGTTGCACAAAATCCCCCGGAAAACTGTTAAAAGGTAGCGATGACACGATGTAATCAAATTTTTCGGCCGTGGCTTCTTCCGGTAGATCTAAAATACTGCCGGTAAAAACATGTGTGTGCTCGCGCACGGCCGCAAAACTGCTGTCAGTCGCCACCCGATTGCTCAAAAACTCAGTAAAGTCAGCGTTGTACTCCACCATCCACAGCTCATCATCCGGCCCCAGCATTTTTGCGATTTCGGCCGCAATAGATCCGGTGCCTGAGCCTACTTCAAGCACACGCTTGCGGCCGGTGGTGCGTGCAACTTCGCTCCCCATTTCACGCGCCGCAAAAGCCGACGTGGGGGCTAAGGCAGAAACACCAATCGAGTCTGACGAAAATTGTTCAGCAAAAAATTTGTATTCTTCTAGAGTGGTCATAGCTTTTGTTTGACGGCCGGGACGAGCCTGCCGCTAGAGTTCGCGGAGTTCAAGTTCGATGCCCGCAATTTCATCTTCCAACCAAGCGATCTCTTCCTCGTCGCCTGCCTGGATCATCATGTCCAACTCATCATTGAGCTGTTTGAGATAGGCTTCTAAACGTACAGATTTTGGGCTTTTTTTGCGTGGGGTGGGAGCAGGATTTTCCTCTAAAAGCTCGTCATCGTCAACGCGCCCCTCATCATCTATAAAGATAACGGCTGACTGTCCGTCAGCAGGATCAACCAGATCTTCAACCCAAGACAAATCAGCTTCTTCTGGCAGGGGCATTTCCAGTGTCGTGTCGATTTTCTCACCCTTCTCCACATCTTGGGCTTTAGGGTCATAATTGCCGGTGTAATCGGCCCAGTTTCCTTCAGTGATGGTTAGCTCACCGTCCGCGATTTCCCAGATTTGAGTAGCGAGCGCACTCACCAAATATCGGTCGTGCGACACCAACAGCATTGTTCCGTCATACGCTTCAAGCACGTCCTGCAGAACTTCTTGGGATGGGATGTCTAGGTGATTGGTTGGCTCGTCGAGTAAAAGTAGATTTGCCCCTTCGAGCGATAAGATAGCGAGGGCCAGCCGGCCGCGTTCGCCGCCGCTCAGATCCGCTACCGAGCCAAATACATCGTGCCCCCGAAACAGATATTGAGCCAGATGTTGTCGTGCCTGCTGTTCCCCAATCGGAAAGCGACTCAGAATCTCATCGATGACCCGATTTTCTGGCCTGAGCTGTTCGTGTGCCTGAGCAAAGTAGCCCACCTGCACGCTTTTATCTCTTTCGATAGAGCCGCGTAGTGGCACGATTTCACCTAAAATTGTTTTCAGCAAGGTGCTCTTGCCGCTCCCATTGGGTCCAATGATGGCGGCGCATTCACCACGATACAGCTTGATTTTGTCAGTTTTAAACAGCTCGGCCCCTTCATAGCCCACGGTCATCCGTTGGGTGCGGAAAAGTTGTTCACTCGATTTTTCATCGCTTTTTAGCCGCACATTGATTTTCGCTGGACCCGTTTCTGGTGGCACAAGCTGTTTCAAGCGTGCGGCCGCCTCGTTTGGGGATAAGGTGCGCACCCGGCCGCCGATTTCGAGCCAGCTTTTGTTTTGTAGCCCGGCCACCCCTAACTCTTCCATAATCGAAATGTCACGCGTTAAGCGGCGTAGCTTCCCTTTGGCCATGTCGTGCTTGCCACCCGCAATGTGTTTGCGAATAAATTCTAGCTCTTTGGTCAGCCGCTCTTTGTGCTCTTCAAAAAGATCTCGTTCTCGCTGACGGAGCGTTTCTCGCTGGCGAACATAGTCACTGTAACGCCCCTTGTAAACAGTCACGGTGCCAGCTTCTTCCGGCCGGCCGGGAACCATGTCCCAAATGCGATTAACTGTGCGATCTAAAAAGTAGCGATCATGGCTGACAATGAGGAGTGATCCCCGCCATCTGCCCAGCGTTTGCTCTAGCCAAGCCACAGCTTCGCCGTCTAAATGATTGGTTGGCTCGTCTAAAATCAGCAGGTCCGGCTGTTCTAGGAGCAATCGGCCCAAAAGCACGCGTGTTTTTTGACCACCAGACAGATGGTTGAGCGGCATCTCCCACTCGGCTGAGTCAAAGCCCAGCCCGTTTAAAACTTTCTCGATTTCAACCCGATATTCAAAGCCACCGGCCGCTTCATATTCAGCTTGGTGCTGGCTGTAATCGTTGATCACATCGTCGCTCATGTCTCCGGCCGACATCAACTCTTCGAGTTTGCGCATACGAGATTCGATCTCGAGCACGGCCGAAAAAACGCTCAGCATCTCTTGCATAATCGAGTTTTCTTTTCCCGAAAAAGCCGCAACCGCCTCTTGGCGCAAATATCCAAGCGAAAGCTCCTTTTGTTGCTGAACAACGCCCCCATCAGGCTCAAGCAATCCAGCCAAAATCTGAAGCAAAGAGGATTTGCCAACCCCGTTTGGGCCGATCAGGCCGATACGCTCTTTCTCTTCGATTTTGATATTTAGTTCCTCGAAAAGATCTTTGTCGCCAAAGGAGTGTTCGAGGTTGTGTGTACTTAGAAGCGGCATGAGGCTAAGTATACAGGGATCAGCATTTGATGATCAGGAATTGTCCAAAATCCTCAGGCTTAAATATATTTTTATTATGGAATTGGAAC
>JAHDGV010000409.1 GCA_020631655.1 Chloroflexota bacterium
CGTTCTCCGGCCGCATATTTGTGATCCCAGATAAATTTGTTCATCCCGGCCGCCTTTGGTAGCCAAGGCTGGATGCGATCTTTCTCCTCTTTCGGTTTGGTACTGCTGTAGCTTCGCACGACCGCACCTGCGCTGTCCAAAATTTCCAGCTTTAGCTCACCCTCGGGCTCTTCGGCCAAATGGTAGTGGATGATCGTCCCATAAGCGACATCTTCACCTGCATCGAGCATCTTCTTTTGCATCTGGCCGTAATCATCTTTCTTGGCGACAAACGTTGCGTTTTGCCCCAGAGAAATATGGTAGCTTTTGCCTACCGTGTTATCAAACAGGTCTGCAAAGAACGGTTTCGGAATACGGACCGTATCTCGTGGAGAGACCACAAAGTTGTCGTGCTCGGCCGCCAAATCTGCGATCTGGTGTAAAGCGGTTACATCATCCATGATCCAGAAGCTACGGCCGTGCGTGCCGATGATCAGATCGTTGTCTTTCAACAACAGGTCATAAACCGGGGTCACGGGCAGATTGTTTTGGAGCGGTTGCCAGTTGGCTCCGTCATCAAACGAGACGTACACGCCCAGCTCGCTACCGGCATACAGCAATCCCTTTTTGTTGGGGTCTTCCCGAATCACCCGAAAGAAGTCATCTTCTGGCAAGCCGTTCACAATCAGGGTCCAGCTTTTGCCATAGTCGCTCGTTTTGTACAGATACGGCGCGTAGTCTCCATTTTTGTGCCGCGCGGCCGAGACATACGCCGTCCCTGCGTCATGGGGGGACTGTTCGATGCAGGTCACTTGGGAATATTTTTCCATCCCCTTCGGAGTCACGTTGTCCCATTTTTTCCCTTCGTTTTTGGTTAGATGGATTAAGCCATCGTCTGAACCGGCCCATAGCACCCCTTGCTCGTGCTGGCTGGCGGCAAAGGCAAAGATTGTGGCGTACATCTCCGCCCCAGCCGAGTCATAGGTGATCGGCCCGCCGGACATTTTTAGCGTTTCTGGGTCCGCAACCGTTAAGTCTGGTGAGATTTCTTCCCAGCTGTGACCACCGTTGTCGGTGCGGAAAACCTTGTTGCCACAGGCGTACATCACGTCTGAATTATGCGGGTTAAAAACAATCGGGAAGGTCCACTGAAAACGGAACTTCTGATCTTCACCAGCCCCCGTGTTGTCATCGGGCCAGACGTTCACCAGCTGAATTTGGCCGGTGCGATGATCATATTTTTGCAACGCACCACCACCGCCGGGTGAGCTACCAATCGCCCCTAAATAGACGATGTTGTGATCGTCTGGATGCGGCGCGATAAAGCCGGACTCGCCGGTCCCGGCCGCGTAGCAGTTGTTCCAACCGATCGCCCCGGTGTGGGTCCTGCTCGGTACGGCCAAGCTCGAATTGTCTTGTTGGGTTCCGTAAACGTGGTACGGGTACCGGTTGTCGGTGGCGATATGGTAGAACTGGGACGTCATTTGGTTGTACAACGTTGACCAAGATTTTCCGCCGTTAAAACTGACAAACGCCCCGCCGTCGTCCCCACCAATCATTCTTTCAGGATTATTGGGATCGATCCATAGGTCGTGCGTGTCCCCATGTGGACTAGGGAACAGGGTGAAGGTTTTGCCACCGTCAGTTGATTTCCACGCCTGTTGGTTCCACACCCAGCATGTTTCTGGGTCGGTTGGATGGGCGAAAACGTGCATGTAATACCACGGCCGCCAGCGCAAATCTCCTTTGTCACAAACTTTTTCCCACTTGTCCCCAAAATCGTCCGAGCGATACAGACCCCGCTTGTCCCCCTCGGCCTCAACCATCGCCCAAACGCGACCGGCTTGGGCCGGTGATGCGGCGATGCCGATCTTGCCCAATGTTGCTCCTCCCTTTTCATCAGCTTTTGGCAATCCTTTGTTCTCGGAAATTTTCTCCCATGTGCTTCCCCCATCAAACGAGCGCCAAATGCCAGAATCAGGGCCGCCAGAGTCGATGCTCCAAAAACTCCGCTGTGTTTGCCACATGGTCGCATAAATAATTCTCGGATTAGATGGATCGAGGCTGAGGTCAATCGCTCCGGCTCCGTCGCTGACATACAGCACCTGTTCCCAGCTTTTCCCCCCATCTTTTGAGCGATAAACGCCGCGCTCTTCGTTGGGTTTAAAGGCGTGCCCCAAAGCGGCTACGTACACGATGTCTGGATTTTCTGGGTGGATTTGGATCTCGCCGATGTGGCGGGTGTTGGTTAATCCGCAGTGGCTCCATGTCCGGCCGGCGTCGGTTGATTTGTACACACCGTCCCCATGGGTCACATCGATCCGAATCGTTGCTTCTCCCATCCCCGCATAAATGACGTTGGGGTCAGACGGTGCTACTTGGAGCGCCCCTACCGAAGAGGTTGCCAGTTGGCCGTCAGACACACATTCCCAATATTGTCCGCCATCATCAGTTTTCCAGATGCCACCGGCGCAGGCACCGTGATAAAAAACGGCCGGGTTTACCGGGTCACCCGCAACGGCAACCACTCGGCCGCCCCGAGTAGGGCCAATACAGCGATAACGGAGTGAGGATAAATATTTAGGATCAACAGTCATTCGATTCTCCTTTTTTAAATGTTGATGGTGCCAAATTGTAGATAGATTGTGGTGCAATCCGGCCGTTTAACCACTAGCTTTTAATTTTGTTATTGGGAAGGGTATTTTAATTTCTAGGAAGGGGCAAATGAAAAGCCGGTGGCTGAAAAAACACTTGACAGCCCTGTATAATATTGAGTGGGTCGTAAAACCAAAATGACTTGTGCAACTTGTAGGCTTGGGGGGAAATCTTAGAAGGCTAAATCGCTTTTTACCTTGCTTTTTAAGACTAATGTCCTATCGGAATCTGTGTATAAATTAGCCAATAATAGTCTAAAGAAATTCAATGATACAGCTTTCAAAACTTGAAGAAAAAATTGATCTGTTGAGGGAGACAAACCAGCTTGAAACCCCTGAAGGGTGTGATGCTTTGGTTGAACTTGGCTGGGAGCTTAGGCAGAACGGGGCTAATTTTGAGCTCGCACGGAACGCGTCACTCGAGGCGGAGAACATTTTAAAAGATTTAGATTACCCTCTTGGTGCGGCAAAATGCTTTCGGAACCTCTCTTGGCTTTATGCTGATCAAAGTATTTTTGAAAAAACGCTTGAATATGGAGTAAAGGGGCTCCGCATTTCACTAGACCATCAGTTTAATTTTTTGTTTCCTGAATTTTTTGGATGCTTGGGAATCGCCTATTGGAGGATGAAGAAATACCCGGAGGCGATGGCTTCATTTCAGCGGCAGCATCAATTTGGTCATCTTCTTTCTGATCCGTTTCAAGTTGCCAGGGCGACGAATTACATAGGATTCATCTACATTGAGCTTGGGGATTACGAAGCTGCACTCGAAAATTTTGAAGTGTCGCTCAAAACGTTTGAGGAATTAGGGAATACCGCCCTCCAAGCCGGCTTGTGCAACAACATGGTGATGGTTTGTAATATTCAGAATGATTTTGAGCGAGGCGTACAGCTTGCAGAGAAGGCGTTAGCGCTTACGGATCAAACCTCATTCGATCGTTTGCGGCCGGTTGTACTGCACACATATGCAGAATTAAAAGCAAAATTTCATCATTACGATGAAGCGATCAGCCTGTTAAACGAAGGGATGGTTTGTGCCGAAGAGGCCAACCTTCAGCATTTGGTCGCTGAAATACAGAAATTTTCTGGGATTGTTTACTTCCAACAAAATAAGCTAAAAAAGGCAAAAAAGAATTTAGAAGATGCACAGGCTATCTTCAAGTCGATGGGTGGTAAACATGGTGTTGCAGAGACTTTTGAATGGTTGGCAAAAGTGTATGAAAAACGTGGGGAGTTTGAGCAAGCCTATAACAGCCTAACACAAATGCAAAACTTTCAAGCTGAGATTGCGGAAGATATGAAAGATTTTCTGCTACAGAGCTTTAGATTAACCCGCGACACTGTAATCGTAGAACTGGAAAATAAAATCGATGAGATGAAAGCGGCAAACTTGATGGCTGCTAGAGACAAGGCAGAGGCCGCAAATCAGGCAAAAAGCCAGTTTTTGGCCAACATGAGCCATGAGCTTCGGACCCCGCTTAACGCAATTATCGGCTACAGTGAGCTGATCCAAGAGGAAGGGCTTGACTCGATGACCGATGTCCAGCGGATCAATATTTCAGCGAGGCACTTGTTGAGCCTGATCAATGATATTTTGGATGTATCCAAGATTGAGTCTGGGGAACTACTGCTCCAAGCGGGTCATTTTGAGCTGAATGACTTGATTGAAGAGGTAAATGAAATCGTTTCTCCATTGGCAAACCGGAACCAAAATCGATTGTTGATTGTAGATAAAACTGATCCAGATTATGTTCTTAACGGGGATAGGCTTCGAGTCTGCCAAATCTTAGTCAATCTGGTTGATAACGCGCTTAAGTTTACCCGAGAGGGTGTTGTTGAATTATCGATCACAGAACAGGGGGATGAGGATTTGGTTTTTGTGGTTAAAGATGATGGAATCGGGATTACAGAGGAGCACTTGGACAATTTGTTTCAGCCCTTTAAGCAGGCCAATAATGCCTACAATCGTGAGTATGACGGGACCGGTTTGGGGCTAACGATTTGTAAGCAGTTGGCCAATATGATGGGGGGAGATATTGAGGTGGATAGTCGCGCTGGTATCGGGTCTACTTTTACTGTGACACTTCCAATCCGAGAAAGAGAGCCGGTCAAAGTCTAAG
>JAHDGV010000410.1 GCA_020631655.1 Chloroflexota bacterium
CAACGATTTTCCTCAACACACTGGCGATACTGCTGATTGGTGACTTCCGTCTCATCTATATAATAAGCATCGAGATTGATCAGCAACGACGGAGCCTCATTATTTTCCCCATCGTTATTTCCATAGCGGAACACCCCGCCCGGCATATAAAGCATCCGCATTCCGCTTTTACTAACCAGCGGGGCTGGAGTTGGGGTTGGCCCCAAAGTGGCCAGTGGGGTTGGGGTGATGGTGGGTGCCACGGCCGTTAGTGCTGCAATCACCTGCGATTCGGTAGTCGCGGTCGCAGACTCTACACTCCCTCCATCTAAAGTTTGTTGATTAAAGTAGGCAATCGCCAAGACTGAAGCGACGAAGATCATAAAAATAGAGGCAAGGCCGAGCAAAACTCGGCGCTGAATCTCTCGTCTGCGCCGCTGGGGCTTGAGCTGAGGCATTTCTCGCGAGCCAGAGCTAAAGTCTGAAAAGCTACCCATACGATGGGATGACGGCGGGGCGTCACGGTCAATAGCGATTGATGCATCAACCAAGCCACGGCTTTCCGGCCGATTGAGCCCATCCATAAACGCCTGTACGTTTTCAAAACGCACGGCCGGATCAACCGCCATCGCTCGATTGGCGATGAGCGACAAATGGGGCAACGCATTGGGGTTGATCTCACGCGCCAGAGGCATCGGCCGCATTTCTGCTTCACGTTTTACCGGGTCCGGCGGCCGGTCACCCGTAAGCATCGTAAATAGGGTCGCACCCAAGCTGTAGATGTCCGCTTTGAAATCAAACTCGTTGTGGGCCTGCATTTCGGGGGCCGCCATGCGGGTATCGGCCGGAGGCAAATCCAATCCCACAAACCCATAATCAACCAGATGAAAGTCACCGTTGGGGGCCATACGAATATTGCCCGGCTTGATGTTGCCATGTACCAGCCCCGCCTCGTGCAAATAGGTCAGCGGGTGGTTGATCCCCTCAAGGGCGCTAACAATCAGCTCTGACGGGAGGTGGTTGTATTGGCGCAGAAGAGATTGGAAGCTCACCCCATCCACAAAATCTGACACCATGTAATGGCGAGAGTCACCAACTACAAATTGGTCACGTACGGCCGGAATCTGTGGATGCTTGACGGCCGAGAAGCGGCGAACCTCCCCCCGAAATTTGCGGGCAACGGCCGGATCGGTCAAAAGCATTTCTTTGACCGCTACCTGCTTTTTATCAGCAACGTCCCAGCCACGATACACGGCTCCGTATTTGCTGGCTTCTAGCTTTTCGATTATGCGATACCGTTTATGCAATATCTCGCCCGGTTTCAAATCCATGCGGGGATTTTACCGTTTATTAGCTTAATCAGCATTTCGGCTTAATCAGCCAATCAGCGTTTGCTTATTTATTTTTAAATATCCGTTTCAAACCGCAAGAATGGTCAAGAACCAAATCGGCCTTTCTGCTACACTCAACCTATCATGGCAAAGCTCGAAGAACTGCTCCCGCTGTTGGCTCAGCTAACCGAAGTTGATGGAGAGGTCAAAACTCTAGCTGATCTAGCGGCCGCCGATGGTCGCTCCCAATTTCACCTGCAAAGGATTTTTAGCGCTCAAATCGGAGAAAGCCCGTTGCAGTACAGCCGCCGCGTGCGGTTACAGCGGTCGGCCGCGGCACTATTGGTTACCAGTAAAAGCGTGCTGGATATTGCATTAGACGCCGGTTTTGAAAGCCCAGAGGGATTTTCGCGTGCCTTCCGGGCCATGTTCGGGGTGTCACCCAACCGGTTCCGCAAGGATCAACGACCAACGTTTAATCACTACGTTCAGCAGTATCAAACCCATCTTGATGTGGCCAATCGGGCCGCACCCTGCGTTGGCCTGTATCGAGTTTCATTATCAAAATTTGAAAAAAAGAGAGAATTAGATATGAGTTACGAAATCACCAAGAAAAATATTGAGGAAATCCCATTTTTGTACATGCGGAAACAAACCAAGCCTGATGGAATTTCGGATGCATTAGCCAGCATGCTGGTTCCTGTTTTTCAGTATGCAACCGCACAGGGCATTCCATTTGCTGGGTATCCCACGGCCCGCTATGTGAGTTTTGGCCCCGGCCTAATCACACTTGAGGCGGGAATGCCGGTCGCGGCCGTAGCTGAAGGGACAGATGAAATCATGGCCGGATCGCTTGTTGGCGGCGCAGTGGCAAGCACCATCCACAAAGGGCCGTATGACACGCTAAATTTGGGTCATGAGGCGATTCAAGAGTGGATGGCAGAAAATGGGGAAGAGGCAAGCGGCCCGCCGTGGGAGGTTTACATCACCGATCCAGGTGAGGTACCTGACCCGGCCGAGTGGTTGACGGAGATTGTCCATCCGCTTAAGTAATTTACATGGGGCCTATTGGAATGACGGCGTAAGTAGTATTAAGTTTGAAGTATAAAGTGGAGGTAATCGCTCAACTTCATACTTTTTACTTCTTCCTTCTTACCTACCCCAAATGTGATACCATTGCCGCATGGCTATCATCATCCTTTTAAGACACGGCGAAAACGAATGGGTTAAGGAGCATAAGCTGGCGGGCTGGATCCCCGGCGTGCATTTAAACGAGAACGGCCGAAAACAGGCGCAAGATGCGGCCGAGCGTTTGGCCCATCTACCGATCAGCACACTTTACTCGAGTCCCGTAGAACGGTGCATGGAAACGGCCGAGTATGTCGCTGAAAAGCTTAATCTGCCTATCACCCAGCTACCAGAGGTGGGGGAAGTCCGCTACGGAGATTGGGAGGGTGAAAAAATTGCAGAACTGGCTAAATTGCCAGAATGGCACGTAGTGCAACATGTGCCTAGCCGCCACGCATTCCCGGCCGGTGAAAGTATGCGAGCGGTACAAGTGCGTATCGTCGATGCATTAGAGGGTTTGGCGCAAAAACATGGGGATGAGATGATTGTTGTATGTGCCCACGCAGATCTCATCAAAATGGCGATGGCCCACTATTTGGGAACCCATTTAGACCTATTTCAGAGAATCGTAATTTCACCCTGCTCGGCCAGCGTTTTGATGCTGGGAGAGAAAGGGCTGATTCGCGTTTTGCGTGTCAACGACCACGGACCTATCCCCAAACCACCAGAGAAGAAGAAGGAGGAAGGAGACAAGAGCTAAGAGACAAGAGAAGAGAGTAGATTGCACTCCAGCTACTCTCTTCTCTGATCTCTAATCTCTCTTCTTAGCAAGGCTATGCCCGAACAGATTGAACTCAATCCAGCCACACATATCACAATCGGAACGATTGGTGAACCTGGCAATCGAACCTTTTATTTACAAGGAAGTCAAGGTAGCACCTTAATTTCGCTCATCATTGAAAAAGCGCAGGCGGCGATGATTGCTGAAGCGATTGAAGGGCTTTTGTCTGATATTGCGTCTGATCATCCCGGCCTTGTGCCAACAGATGATGTTGCCATGCTTGCGGTTGATTTGCGCTTGCGCGATCCCGGTGCCGAGCTGTTTAGGGTTGGCAATTTGGGACTAGGATTCAGCGAAGAAAGCAAGCGGGTGATTGTTGTCGCTTACGCACTAGTTGAAGAAGGTCTTGAACCGGATATGGTTAGTTTTTGGGGGACGTTTGATCAAATGCGGGGTCTGATCGATCATACGCGAAACATTGTGAAGTCCGGCCGGCCGATTTGCGGCAACTGCGGCGAGTCGATGGATCGCGAAGGGCATTTCTGCCCCCGCCGGAATGGGCACAGCCATTAAAATTAGGATAGAGTCTAGCTAAAAAGATAGGGTCCGGACTTGAGAAAAGCGGTTGAATCAATGAAAATAGATTCATTGCGAACGTCACTATCGCTATCCGATTTCCCTATCAACTATGAACGAACGTGAAATTCTGACTCATCTCCAAAACGGCACCATCGAGACCGATGGGTATGTGCCGTGGGGGTCAAATTTCACAGTTGTGGTCACATCTGTTTGTGATGGGCAGGAGCTACAGGCGGTTTACAAACCACGGCAGGGGGAACGGCCGCTGTGGGATTTCCCGACAGGAACATTGTGTAATCGAGAACGAGCCGCGTTTTTGGTGAGCCAAGCGGCCGGATGGGACATCGTGCCACCTACGGTGCTCATGCAGGGGCCAAAGGGATTGGGATCGCTCCAACTCTTTATCAATCACGATCCCGAGGTTCACTTTTTCAACTTTGAAGAGAAACAGACCCTTCATGATGCGCTCAAAACGATCTGCTTGTTTGATGTCATCACCAACAATGCAGACCGCAAAGGTGGGCATATCATCATGGAAGATCATGAGGATGATCCCAACCACGCAAGCAACGGCCGACTGTGGGCAATCGATCACGGCATTGCGTTCCATGACGAGCCAAAATTACGCACGGTGGTCTGGGACTATGCTGGGCAACCGATCCCGCAAAATTTGTTGGCTGATTTAGACAAGCTCGATAAAAGTGTGCGGAGCCCGGCCGAGGGTGATTTAGGAGGGCAATTACAGCCGTTACTCTCTTCGCGGGAGTTGAAGGCGTTTAGCTATCGGGTTCGACGAATGTTGGACCTAAAAGTTTTTCCAGAGCCTGGCCCCGGCCGACCCTACCCTTGGCCGATGGTGTGATCATTTCAGCGGTGGCATAAACTGTTTTTCATTTAAAACCACGAGTGTTTCAGTTCGCACCACTCGCGGAATATCGTTAATTTGATTAATGACAGACGCCAGTTCATCAATATCTTTAACCCAAATTGTGACTAACCCATCGATGT
>JAHDGV010000411.1 GCA_020631655.1 Chloroflexota bacterium
CGGCCAAAGAGGAGCTAGATGAGCATGATCTGCTTGAGCTGTTGAGTGCCGGAATTGAGGGGGTTTTTCAACGCGGCCGAGCGGTGCCGGGGGAGAAAACGATCATCGATACATTTTCTCCGGCAACAGACGCGTTCAAAGATGCGATTGACGCTCAGTTGAACTTAAAAGATGCGTTGGACAAATGCTTGCAAGCGGCCGAGTTGGGGGTCGAAAATACGGTCAATATGAAAGCAAAAAAAGGGCGAGCCAGCTACTTAGGTGATCGGAGTATTGGGCACCAAGACCCCGGTGCTACCTCGGCCTTTTTCATTTTGCAGGCTCTGCACAAATCGATTGTGGCTAGCTAACGGCTACCCAAGATGTCTTAAAACAATTAGATCTTTCGAAAGCTGTCATTCCTGCGCAGGCAGGAATCTAGCGCTGGATACCCGCCTACGCGGGTATGACGAACCATTCCAAAACTCTTGGATTGATATATTAACGGCCTACTACTTTGCGGGTCACTTCTCGGGCTGATTCTTCCAACTGTTCGCGCTCCTCTCCTTGGTTGATGCAGGTGATAATGTAATCACACGCATCTTTGGGTGAATCTGTGAGCATGAGCAAATCGAGATCTTCGGCCGAGATTTTCCCTTCTGCCAACATAGTGGCGCTAAGCCAATCGATGAGGCCGCCCCAATAGTCGATGCCAAACAGCACAATTGGGAAATTGCGGATTTTGCCCGTTTGGACGAGTGTCAGCGCTTCAAACAGCTCATCCATTGTGCCAAAGCCACCGGGCATTACGACAAACGCTTGAGCATATTTAATCAGCATCACTTTGCGGGTGAAGAAGTAATTGAAATCAACTGACTGATCAACGTAAGGGTTGATGTGTTGCTCAAAAGGGAGTTCGATGTTCAGGCCAACTGAAAAAGCACCCGCTTCATGCGCCCCTTTGTTTGCGGCTTCCATCAGGCCGGGGCCGCCGCCGGTGATTACGGCAAAGCCTGCTTCACCCAAATGGCGCGCCATCTCAACCGTTTTTTCATACCACATTTTCCCATCTCCCTCACGATCGCGAGCAGAGCCAAAGACGGTCACGGCCGGTGGCAGGTCTGAGAGCTTCTCAAACCCCTCAACTAGTTCTCCCATGATGCGGAATACGCGCCATGAGTCTGAAGATTTTCGTGATTCTGGTTCAGTAGGGGCTGATAGTAGTCTCTCGTCCTCTGTTTGGTTCTTGTGATTGTGTTTAGCCATAGGCGGGGATTATAGCATGGACTCTCGAGTAAATTCCGCTTTTGGGACCAATGAAGGAACAATGTTTAAGATACGGCTATCTTTTTACTGCTCTACATCTAGTCCGGCCGCTTCCCACGCCAAAATGCCCCCATCCATGTTAACTGTGTTGTCGTACCCATTTTGTTCTAAAAATGCATGGACCTGCCCGCTGCGATTCCCACTACGACAGGTGAGTACCACCGTTTTGTCTGTGGGGATTTCGGCCAGCCGTGTTTCAAGCTCGCTCATCGGAATAAGCGTGATGCCGGGGATATGCCCTTCGTCATATTCCCACTGCTCGCGCACGTCGATCATCACCACCTCTTCGTGATCCATGATGGAGGCGGCCGTTTGAACGTCAATAGTTTTGGGTAGCGTGGCCAGATCTAAACTGTTTTCTTCAGAGTCAGCCGTTTCGGGAGGTGTATTCCTACCACAGGCTTGAATAAGAATTAAACCTAAACAGATAAGAATGAATGACTTGAATCTCATTTTAATTTCTTTTAAGGGGGCGAGACATTCGCTGATAGTTGAAGCGACATGATTAGTTTGCCATGCGAATGTCATAGCCCCTACGAGTAAAATTCACCGAAGGGGCTATGACAATTTGATGTTAACTCTCTAGGCATGGAGTCATCTTACTCAAATTGTCTCGCCCCGATGTTCAAATAATTAAATCGCGCAGACGATGCCGTCACCGTCTATCATTTCAAATCCGGCATCACCCCACGCGGCCATGCCGCCGGTTACGTTGTACAGATTGTTCCAGCCGTGGCGCAACAGCAGGCTAATCGCGGTGCTTGAGCGCTGGCCGGTGGCGCACACCACTCCTATCGAATTGTCTTTGGGGATAGCGAGATTGCCGATCTGGGCCGGTGCGGTCATCTGGGGCACCATGGCTGTGTAGGTCATGTGATGGGCGACTTTAATGTGGCCGTCGTTCCATTCATCGTCAGAGCGTACATCTAGAACTTGGAGCCCGTTGGTGTTGAGCTTGTGGTTGAGCGTGTGAACGTCCATCTGCCCAACGGTCTGGAGCTGTTGCCCGGCCGCCATCCACGCTTTAATGCCGCCTTTTACAAACCCATCCACCTGAGAATCGAGGCCGATAAAGGCCATTTTGAAGATTGCGGCTTGTGCATCCTCATCTTTTTCGCAGAGCAACACGTAGCGACTGTCGTCCGGAGTAACCCAGCCAACTCGCTGTTCAAACTCGCCGCCGGAAAGCTGGACGTTATATGCGCCGGGGATGTGTCCGCCGCCAAAGACGGACGATTCGCGGCAGTCGATGATCAATCGGCCGTCGGCCATCAGCCCTTTGGTCTGATCAACCGTTAACCCCTTCGCCATCGGCGTGCTCATCGTTAGCGGCTTCTTGCCCTGATTGATGGCAACAATGTTTTGAATGTTGGCCGGTTTAAGCGGCTGAGCGCTGGTCATGTAGCGGGTAAAGGCATCTTTGTTTTTGATGTTGAGCGCATCGTTGTACCGCCGTTCGTATCCTACCGTAGTGACAACCTTGCCACTGGTGACACGGCCTCAGGTAGACCCGGCAAGATGGCCGGGATACACCTCAACGTGGTCGGGTAGCTCTAAAAAGCGAGGGATTGAGTCGTTGAACAGCTGATCTGCGCCTGATTCTCCACCTTGGGCCAAGTCCGGCCGGGCGACGTCGCCCACCATGACAAAGTCGGCCGTGAGCATCGCCCATGGCTCTTCACCACGCGGGTAGTCGATGACGAGCAGATTGATCTGCTCCGGCCGGTGTCCGGGTGCATGGAAAACGCGCAATCCAACACCACCCATCCGAATTTCATCTCCACCTTTTAGGCGAGTTGCTTCGTAGCTAATCTCAGCGAGTTCCGGCAACATCAGCTCTGCGCCAGTTTCTTCTGCCAAGCGGCGTGCGCCTGAAATCTGATCCGCGTGACTGTGTGAGTCGATGACATATTTAATCTTTGACTTCTTCTTTTTTGCCATTTTTAAGTAGGGCTGAATGTCCCAAAGGGGATCAAAAACCATACAGTCACCGGTCCGTTGACAACCAATCATATAGGTTGCGCAACCGGTTTCTTCTCGAATAAGTGTTTCAAACCACATTGCAATTCTCCATGGAAAGTTGGCTGTTAGCTATTAGCTTTTGGCTCGTAGCTAGGTACAAAAAGCCAAAGGCCAACAGCTAACGGCCAATAGCTTTAGTGGGGCAGTTTCGGCCGCAGGTAGCCGTACAAAAACATGCCACCCATCGCGCCGATAAACGTTAAGATGGCGGGCCATTCACCCGCACCAATTTGGGCATAAATCGGGCCGGGGCAAGCTCCGGTGATCGCCCATCCAAGGCCAAAAATTGTGCCGCCGATAATCACGCCGGGGTTAAACGGTTTCGGCTGATACACAATCGGGTCGCCTTCAACCGTTTTTACTTCAAATCGTTTGATGAGCAACATAGAGATCATGCCGACAACCACGGCCGTACCGATGATAAGGTACATGTGCGGTTCCTTAAATAGGAACATATCGTGGATGCGTTGCCAGCGGACAACCTCTGATTTCACCAAAACGATGCCGAAGAAGATTCCCATCGCCAAAACCCGCACGTATGCGGCCGTGCTCATGCCCGTTTGCTCTTGAGCATCATCAAAATCTGATTCTGAAAAAGTGTGTTGAGTCATTTTAAGCTGTTAGCTTTTGGCTCTTAGCCATTAGCTTTTAGAAGAGCAACGATCCTAAGCCCCAAGTTGCAATCAAGCCGCCAACAAAAAAGAAAGCGGTGGCAACCATGCTGGGCCAGTTCAGATTTGAGATGCCGTTGATAGCATGGCCGGAGGTACAGCCGTTTGCGTAACGGGTGCCGAAACCTACGAGCACGCCGCCTAACAGCAGTTGGATAAAACCACCCAAGCTGTAGTAACTCGCGGGTAAAAATTCGACCGGGGTGGCTGATAAAAAGAAGTTGGCAACAAACCCACCCATGGCGATACCCACAATAAAAACGATGTTCCATAAGTTGGCGCGCCAATCGTTGTCTCGCAGATACGCGATGCCGCTGTTGGGCGAACACATCGAGCCGATGTGGCGCAAGCTGCTTGAAATGCCAAACCCCTTGCCCGAAAGCAAATACATGCCGGGAACCATCAGACCGATTAAGATGCCTGATAGCCACCAAGGCCAAGGTTGTAAAATCCAGTTGATCATAAAAATCTCCTTTTTTGACTGCTAAATCACAATCACCCCAAAGATAGCGATGGAGTTTGAAAGTGAGGCAACAGTTTTGTAAAACAAATGTAAGGGGGAAGCAGGTTGGGAGATTGCAAGTGGTGGTTATTAGACACGCCATCGGCCGGAAAATTGCCGCCCCCAACATATTTCAGATCAATTGCTAACGGTGGCCTGCTAGCGATCAGACGCCCCACCGGGGCGTCTCTACGAGATTGCGTGCGGTAGAGACGTGCCGCTGGCGCGTCTG
>JAHDGV010000033.1 GCA_020631655.1 Chloroflexota bacterium
TTCACAAGCATCGGTCTTTTCGGTCAGTGATTTAGCACAGGCCAAAAGTTACTACATTGACAATTTGGGCTTCGAGCTCGACTTTGATTTTGAGATGGGGCACTATGCGGGGATCAGGCACGGTAATGTGCTGATCCACATCACGGCCGGAGATGTGCTGGCTGAACGGGTGGGCAAAGGCTCCGTCTACATTTTCTGCGATGAGATCGATGATTATTTTGCACAAGTCAAAGCCAATGGTGCCAACGTGTTACGTGAGCCGATGGATGAACCCTACATGATGCGTGACTTCACCGTTCTAGACCCTGATGGCAACATGCTTACGTTCGGCCGGCCGTTAGACTCTTGATTCACATGCAACTAGACCAAGCAACACAAGATAAACTTAAAGCAGACTTTGATGAAAAAGATCACGATTTTGTTATCGCACAACTCCTGACTATTACGACTGCAAACGTCATGGCTAAAAGCGAGAATCTCTTAGCACAGACAAGGTTTTCGATCCTGAACTTAGCAAAAGGGGATATCAAAGAAGTTCAGTATTTTGTGAAATGCGCCAAAACTGATTTCAGGGACGTCATTTACTGGAACTCTGCAAAATACAAAAGAGACACCAAGAAAAAAAATGACTGATCATCTATCAAATTCGTTTCCTTACCATAAATCCTTCTGCTAAAATCGGTCCAACTAAATCACAAACGGAAGGCATCATGTACAAATATGCGGTAGTTGGAAAAGGGATGATCGGCTCAGCAGCCGCTCGCTATCTGAGCCAATGGTCAGATGAAGTTGTACTAATTGGACCGGACGAGCCAGAAGGGGATTGGAGCAAACATGACGGCGTTTTTGCCGCCCATTACGATCAAGGACGGATCACCCGATGTTTAGACGGATCACTTGCATGGGCGCTGTGGGCCACCCGATCAATTGCGGCCTACCCCGAAATTGAAGAAAAAAGTGGCATTACATTCCATCATCGCAGTGGAGGCATTCAGGTCGGCTATGATTCAACCGATCCCAATAGTGCTTTAAACAAAGCGGAGCGCAACGCCCTGCACTTAGGCACCAGCTATGTCAAAATGACCAGCGACGCCTATTGCAAAGAAAATCCTGAATTTTGGTTTGATCCCGGCCTGATGGTGCTACACGAGACGGGGGAGTCTGGATATATCAACCCCCGCTCACTGGTGGCCGCGCAGGTCAAAATCTGCGAACAACAAGGTGCCGACATTGTGCGTGAGACTGTGGTTGAACTAGACAGTAGTGGCAACGGCGTGACTCTGACCACAGACGGCGGGCAAACGATACAGGCCAAACAGGTGCTGGTTGCGGCCGGGGCTTGGACCGAGTTCTTGACCGGTGCAGATTTAGGATTACAACCCAATCCGCGCACCATCGTGATGGCGAAAATCAATGCGGCCGAAGCGGAGCGACTCAAACACATGCCAACCATCATCTGGTACGAAGGGTCAAACAATCCCGATATCGAAGGGATTTACGTGTTGCCCCCCATCGTGTATCCGGACGGAAACACCTACATCAAACTCGGCGGATCGCTTCTAGAAATGACCTATCCACAAAGCGCGGCCGAGCTAAACAAGTGGTTCCACACTGACGGGAGTGAGGTTGAAGCGAGAGCGTTGGAATATGAATTGCGACGCATCATTCCAGAGCTTGATGCAGAGTCGATTCATGTGAATACCTGCGTAGTCAACAAGCTCAAAGAAGGAAATGTGCCGATCATAAAACCGATTGTGGACGGCAAAGTGATGGTTGCCACGGCCGGGCTTGGCGCCGCGGCCAAATCATCCAACGAAATCGGCCGATTGGCGGCCCTACAACTGCACAAAATGAGTTAAACCCAAAAGGAAGAAGCATGGATCAAACGGCAGAAAAAATAGAGGAAATCATCCGATTTTGGTTCGGGGAGATCAAAGACGGATTCCCGGCCGACGACATGAACTGGCTCTGGTGGGCCGGTGGCGAAGACATCGATCGGAACATTCGCGAACGATTTGGTGAGCTAGTGGTTCAGGCGGGCAACGGTGAGTTGAACGATTGGGCAAAAACGGCCGAAGGGCGATTGGCTCTGATCATTTTGCTCGATCAGTTTACCCGCAACATCTACCGCAAATCGGCCGAGGCCTTTGCCCATGACGCCGATGCACTCAAGCTAACGCTCGAAGGGATTGAGCAAGGGCATGATGCCGAACTCGAGCCGATGCAACGCATTTTTATGTACATGCCGCTTGAACATGCTGAAGATTTAGAGATGCAAAACCTGTGTGTCGAAAAATTCCGCGAGACGCTTGAGCCTTATCTAAACGATGTTGATAAAAAAGTGATCAACTATTTAGAAGCATCCACCAAGCACCGCGCCATCATCAAGCAGTTCGGCCGGTTCCCCCACCGAAACGAGGTTTTAGGCCGCCCATCTACCCCCGAAGAAGAAGCCTATTTAAGTGGCGATCACCAACGGTTTGGACAATAGTTTTTAATCAGACCTCGGAGGTTTTAAAAACCTCCGAGGTCTCAAATAAATAATGACAACACCTAATTTTTCAAAAATACGCCAAGACTTCCCGCGGGCCGTGCGTAAAACATGGCTAGCCGGGGCAGAATACTGCCCGCTCAGCGTCCATTCGATACAGGCGATTGAGGCGTACACGAACTCAAAAAGCCAAGCATCTGGTAGCTACGGGTTTGGCTTTTCGGCCGAACTCCAGGCTGAAACCAAAGAACGCTTTGCCAAACTCATCAACGCCTCGGCCGATGAGATCGCCTTTGTGCAAAGCACCACAGAAGGGGAAAACATTGTGCTGGCCGGGCTAGACTTAGCCAAGCGTGGCGGCAATGTGGTGATCGACGATCTCCATTTTGAGGCATCAAAATATCTGTACACCACGTTGCAAGATCGCGGACTGATTGAGCTACGAGTTGTGGAAGCTAAGAACTGGCAAACTACTGTTGCCGACTACGCCCCCTACATCGACAAAGACACACAATTAGTTTCAATTGCGCTCGTATCACAAATCAACGGCCATGTGGCCGATGTAAAAGCGATTAGTGAGTTGGCCCACGCAAACGGCGCGTGGATGTACGCAGACATCATTCAAGGGGCAGGCAATACACCCATTGACGTTGAAGCGATGGGGATCGACTTTGCCTCGACCAGTACCTACAAATGGCTGATGGGTGAACATGGATTTGGCTTTTTATACGTACGCCGTGACTTGCAAGAAGAGGTTGTCAAACAAACGCGCTACGGCCTGCGCCAAGTCAAAACAGAAAAAGATTTTGACTTTGAGCTACACGGTGGCGGCACCATTTATGAGGGAACCAGTTCGATGGGATTTTTGCCCGGCGTGATCGCAGGCACAGGGCTGAAGTATTTAACCAGTATCGGGGTCGATGCGATTCGCGGCCACGCACAGCCTCTCATTGATCGGTTGCAGACTGAATTGCCACCGCTTGGTTTCCGGCCGATTACCCCCCTCGGCACACAGTCCTCTATTGTCAGCTTTTTACCCACCGGTAGCATCGAAGATGTCCAAACTAAGCTGGACAAGGCTTTTGGGGAAAAGGTGCTGTCTTTCCGTAACTGGTATTTTAAAAACGATGCGGGAGAACGGGAACATGTGCGGGGCATTCGCATCGGAGTATCTGTCTACAACAACGATGAAGACATCGATCTGCTCTTAAACGCGCTAGCATGATTTATCATGCTTTTTGTCTTAGCCGGGGAGTTCACTCCCCGGGTACAAAAGCGTAAACGTCTGAGCATTTTCAAATCCGATCACCGATAATACCGGCATGAATAATGAATTTCGTGACGAATTCATGCTGGGATTCAAAAAGCTAATGCCAGTGCTTCCGGCCGCCATCCCCTTTGGCATGCTGATGGGTGTTGTCGCCGTTGACATCGGTTTTTGGCCCAGCACGGCCGTGCTAAACTCCGCCCTTGTTTATGCGGGCACTGCACAGCTAGCCGCCATGCAGCTCATCGGCGATGGTGCCGGGTTGCCCATCATCGTCCTAACCGTGCTTGTGGTTAATCTGCGTATGATGATGTACAGCGCCGCCCTAGCCGAGCGCTTCAAAAATCTCAGCCTGCGTTGGAAGCTCCTGATGTGTCATGTGCTCACCGACCAAGCCTATGCGTTTACGTGGGCCCGCTACGAAGAAGAGCCGGACATATCACTAGATCGGATGAAGTGGTACTACATGGGAAGCGCGGCCCCGCTTGGGGTTATTTGGATTTTGTCTACCTCGCTGGGTGCATGGTTTGGCACCCGCATCCCGGCCAGTTGGGAGCTAGACTTTGCTGTGCCGCTCATGCTGATCGCAATGGTAGTCCCCAATATTCGCAGTTTGGCATCGCTAACGGCCGCGGTAGTCAGTGGATTTTTGTCTATTGCGGCGGCCGATATGCCGCTGAATCTCGGTTTGGTTGTGGCAGCCATAGTTGGCATGCTGGCAGGGTATTTTGAAGAGATTTGGTTCCACACCCCCAAAGAGGTAACCGATGAATCAGTTTAATCTTGTTGTCATGATTGTGTTAACCGCGGCCGTTACCTACGGCCTGCGCATTTCGTTCATTGTCGCTGCTGGCCGCTATGATCTGCCACCCGTTGTGCAAAAGATTCTGACGTATGCCCCCCCGGCCGTTTTGTTTGCGCTCATCACCCCTGCCATTATTATCCGCGACGGATCGGCCGATCTCTCTTTGGGCAATGCCCGCATCATTGCAGGCTTAATCGCCATCATCATCGCATGGACCACACGCAATTTATTTTTGACCATTATTCTGGGGATGTCAGTCTTGTGGGGGCTTAATTACCTCGGTTTCTAGCTGTTTTTCTCTGTAAATAAAAATCTAATAGAGGGGTCCTACCAGAGGGGAATTAGGCCTAATCTGTACAATTTATGGACAAATCTTGAAATTGATAGGTACAAGATCAAACTTGCCCCGTAATACCTGTACATAAAGCGGACGAACCATTTGCAAGTCTGGCCAGATGCAAAAGTTCATCCGCTACAAAATAAGAATCAGCCGATTCTTAAAATTCCCAAAAAACGCAAAATAACAGCCCTGCACTTCTACCTCATACCTGACCGTGGCTGTCTTAAAGTTTGCACATTTCACTTAAAAAAGGAAATAGAGAGACAAATATCATGAATAAATTTAGAACCCTAATCTTCGCAGTTGCACTAATGCTTATCGCGGCTGTGCCAACCGCCCTCGTCGTCAACGCCTCACGTGACGAACTCCCTACCATTGCAGGGATTGCTAGCAGCAATGACTCATTTGATACGCTTGTATCAGCCCTGAGCCAAGCCGGCCTTGTAGATGCAGTCAACTCAAACGATCAAATGTTGACCGTATTTGCTCCAACCGATGAAGCCTTTGCAAAACTTCCTCCCGCAACATTAAACGCCGTATTGGCTGACAAAGATCTACTAACCAGCGTATTGCTCTACCACGTAGTAGCTGGCGACGTTGGATCTGACATCGCTGCAACTTTAAGCGGTGCAGATACCCTAAACGGTGAGCGGGTTAACATCAAAGTTTTCGAAGGGGATATTTTCCTAAACGACAACTCAAAAGTTACCTCGGCCGACATCTTAGCTTCTAACGGTAAAATCCACGTCATCGACACCGTACTCATTCCACCCAGCGTAGCGGCCGCTTCTGAGGCAGCTTCAGCCACAGTAAGCACCGACAGCTCATCAGACACAGCTCGTGCAGACCTGCCAAACATCGCAGAAATCGCTAGCGGAAACGATGCATTCAGCACCCTAGTTTCAGCGGCTAGCCAAGCAGGATTGGTTCCAGCATTAGCTGACGAAAGCGGCTTCATCACCGTATTTGCACCAACCGATGCGGCATTTGCTAAATTGCCAGCGGCTACCTTGAACGCAGTATTGGCTGACAAAGATCTGCTAACCAGTGTATTGCTCTACCACGTAGTATCTGGGGACGTTGGCTCAGACATCGCCGCAACTTTGAGCGGTGCAGACACCCTAAACGGTGAGCGCGTTCACATCAAAAACTTCGAAGGCAACATCTTCCTAAACGACACTTCACGCGTCACCTCGGCCGACATCTTGGCTTCAAACGGTAAAATCCACGTCATCGACACCGTACTCATTCCACCCAGCGTAGCGGCCGCTTCTGAAGCAGTTGCAGCAGCTAGCTCAGACTCATCAACCAGCTCACGTGCTGATTTGCCAAACATCGCAGAAATCGCAACCAGCAACGGTAGCTTCGACACCCTAGTAACCGCAGCACAAGTAGCAGGATTGGTTCCAGCTTTGGCTGACGAAAGCGGCTTCATCACCGTATTTGCACCAACCGATGCGGCATTTGCTAAATTGCCAGCTAGCACCTTAAACAGCTTGTTGGCTAACCCAGAACTGTTGAAAGAAGTATTGCTTTACCACGTGGTATCTGGAGACGTAGGCTCTGACATCGCAGCGACACTAAGCAGTGCAACCACTTTGAGCGGCGACAGCGTAAATATTAAAGTCTTCCAAGGCGATATTTATCTGAACGACAACTCTAAAGTAACCACAGCTGACATCTTGGCTTCAAACGGAAAAATCCATGTGATCGACACCGTTTTGCTACCACCTTCACTGCGGTAATTTTTTAATGGGGATCTGACACCCCTGTTCAATTAAGGGTATCTCGTCACAGCGGGATACCCTTTTTTTATTTAGAGGGGTTGACTTGAAGGGACGTCATTCCCTCTCCCAAGTTTGGGAGAGGGCTAGGGTGAGGGTTGATTTTTGCTTCAATCCTTTTTAACCGGATCGACGTCTTTGCTCCAGTTCGGCCGCTCGATGTGGAATAGGTCACGCACCTTTGAATACGATGGACCAGACAGGCGGCCGATCGGATCAAGCGCTACCGGATCAATTTTGTAGTCCGGCAACATGACTTCATCTGCGATATGCATGTAAACGATGCGGCCGAAAATCACCATCGATCCGCCTCCTTTTGCACCGGGCACCAAATAAGTGCCTGAGAGCTTGCACTCAAAACTAATCGGAGATTCTAAAACACGCGGAGCTTTGACCAGTTTCGATTCACCCGGTGTCAGCCGTGCTTCGACAAATTCGTCCACATCAGGGGCGGTGGTTGCGGCCGAAACATTCATCTGCGTAGCCAGAGAGTAAGGAACAATGTTGTAGACGAACTCCTCAGTATCCAGCACATTTTGCACAGTGTCTTTGTTGTTGCCTTCCGGTCGGCCGCCACTAAACATCACCGTAGGTGGGTCCGCGCTCAATGCGTTGCTAAACGAATATGGAGCCACATTGTGAACCCCATCTTTACTGATTGTTGAAATCCAGCCGATCGGCCGGGGGATGACTGAACCGGTCAGCAACTTGTATACATTTTTTACTGCTAAGTCGTTGGGATTAATTTCCATTTTTTATTTTTTTGACCTTGTTTTTAGTATTTTATTCCAAAAATTATTCGACCTCATTTCTGAGTGGCCGTCATTCCTGCGCGTCATCCCTGTGAAGACAGGGACAGGAATCCAGCGCCAAACCTAGCGCTGGATTCCCGCCTACGCGGGTATGACGTGTTCACCAAGGTCCAACAAAGCTTCTAGGATTTAGCATTTGGTTTAATAAACCGAAGTCTCAGTTTCGCCACTTCGTCCATTAAGTTCAGCGATCATCGAGCGGGCCTTGCCCCGAAGCATACCTGTGTCACTGCTCAGCGTCACAAACTGGAACCCTTTTTCGATCATTCGGTTAGCGTAAGCTGGATCCCCTGTATGAATTCCGGCCGCGACGCCAGCCTTTTTACAGGCGGCTAATACCGTATCAAGCGCTTCGTGATAGATCGGCTCATCGACATCAATGCCAACATGCTCACAACCCAAAGTTAGGCTCAGGTCACCCGGCCCCACGTAAATCGCATCCAAATTAGGCACGTTCACAATCGCCTCAACGTTGTCGACGGCCGTCTTTGTTTCAATCATCGCCATCGCAATAATTTCTTGATTGGCTTTTTCAGCATAATCACTGCCACCGTACACGCTAGCGCGGGTTGGCCCACGGCTACGATATCCGTCAGGGTGATAGCGCACAGCCCCCACAAACGCTTCGCACTCGCTTTGGGTGTTCACCATGGGGCAGATGATGCCGTAGGCTCCCGCGTCGAGCAGTTTGCCCGTAATGCCCGGCTCGTTCCACGGAATGCGAGCCATTGGGACCGTGTCTGTCGTGGAGATCGCTTGAAGCATTGGCACGGCCGAATCAAAGTTCATCAGCCCGTGCTGTAGGTCGATTACCAAGCTATCAAAGCCGCAGTGGGCCATTACCTCGGCCGACCATGAACTGGGGATGTGTAGCCACCCGTTGACGACAGAGCCGCCATCTTTCCAGATTTGTTTTACTTTATTGGGTCTCATTAAAAAGGGTTCCTGCGTCTCAAAATTTTGTTTCGAGAGAGTACCCTATGCAGACATTTGGGGCAATTGTGTAGGTTCTCCCATTTACCATTAGCCATTCATTTCAGCGTAGTGCGTAGTGCGTATCGGTTGACAAGAAATCAACTTTTACGTTCTACGCAATACGCTTTAAAAGGGCAGAGTCTGGATACCAGATAATGACCCAAAAGGCACTTTAATCCATTGCAAACGCCGGCCGCGTACCTATAATGTTTGCAATCAAAATGTCTAGCTTGCGCCACAACACCCGATATGAAAAATATTGCAGGGCCAACTGATAATTGGTGTCTACCATGTCGTAAACCAGACTTGGATTTGCTAAGACTTCTTCAGTCTGGCGCACCGTATCTTCGGTCACAAAATCATCAAACTCAACAACCTTAAAGCCCAACGGCCGGATGTCGGTCGCATAGATCGAATAGTTGTTGACCACAATCGGTTTTTTGAAATAAACCGCTTCTAAAAAGGCGTTTCCAAATCCTTCAAATACCGATGGGTACGTGACCAAATCCGCATGTGGATAAGCATCGTTCAAACTGTAAATTTTCCGGCCGTCTGGCTCGATGCGTCGGTACTCGTCAAAGTGCTCGTCACAGAACAACGTACGCACATTTAGCAGATTGGCGTATTCGAGCAAGCGCCTTTCGTATTCGTCACCCTCATCCCCAGAGGCATGTGAGATGACCAAAATCGCATCACGTTCTAAGCGCTGAACCAGCTCAATGGCGTGCTCAATCCCCTTGCGTTGCACCACACGGGTTGGTTGCAAAATAAAGGTATCGTCTTCACTTATTCCTAGGGTTTGACGTAAATCGGCCGAGTAGTCATCAATGCCCGGTGGCTCCTGCTCATAGTTCATCACGTTTGGAATCACCACAGAGGAAACCCCACGACGGCGGGCTAAAGCTGACTGCCCTTGCGAATTAATCACGACATGCTGAATTGATGGAAGGTCTGGCGGAAATGCGGCCGCTAAGAAATCTTCGATCCCGTTCACCAAGAACCGTTTGCGTTCCCACGCAAAATCGTGATGATGGGCGATTGTTGGGATCCCTGTTTCAGCTATCACCTCTGTCATCGCCAGTGCCAGTGGCACTTGCAGGGGGATCGCCATGATATTTTCTGGGATCAAGATATCAAGCTCAAATTGATCAATAAAATCATACAGATGCCGCTTGAACGTCATTCGCCAGTCATGAATCCATTCTGAATCTTCGGCCGAGCGAGAGGTTTTGCCAAAAAATCCCAAATGACGATATTCCACATCGGGATGTCGGTAGTAAGCCTCTGGCACCACGTACGAAATGTCATCCGGCCGGTCAGACAGCCCGCTAAAATAAAAGCAGTGGTGTCCAATAGACTCCAACACTTCAGCCCATTTACTTGTTTCCAGCGAAACCCCATCGGTTCCGGCAAATCGGGTCGACACAAATCCGATATTGAGTGATCGGCGCATAGGATCGTATTCCATCGTCATTATTCTCGCTTTGCAGTTGCCCAATTAACGAGATTTCATTCTCGGGCAATGCACATTTATTTTGTCTTGACAGATGGGGCAACAGGATCCCTAAAATCGCATTGGTTCCCCGCACTGTCAGCTAGAATCTGCTGTTTTTCAACAAATTCTTGTTGGTTTATTTTGATGCCAGTTTAGACAATCGCCCTATTCTTTTGAATCCACTTTGAGTCATAGGTCCCTTATGCTATTTGTTAACTCACCTTACCCGCTAACAGAACTCGGAGGTTTAAACTCTCAGGAAAATAGTGACTTCTAGCAACAAACCCTCCCATTTTTTTGTCGGGAAAGTGCGTAACAGCAGTTGCTAAATTGGCTCCGTCTTTTTTTCCATTCTGATAATTTGCGCATTGGGCGGGATCAAAGACCATACATCCTGAATCGGATGCTGAGTTAGCCAAGCGCGCACAATTGCAAGGGCTAAGCCGTGCGCCACAATCCCAACTGATCCGTTTGGATATCGGCCGCAAATCTCATTTATCGCGGCCACAACCCGCTCTTGCACCTGACCCACCGTCTCACCGCCGGGTGCCGCCACTTCAAGCGGGTTAGCCTCACGGGCCGCAAACTCCTGCGCAAATTTCGCTTTAATGTCGTTAAAATGCATCCCTTCCCAAACCCCTTGATTTATTTCTCGCAAACGTGAGTCAATCTTGATTTCACCTTTGTATCCCCAACCGGCCGCGACTAACTCGGCCGTCTCAACCGCCCGAATCAAATCCGATGCAAAAATCATATCGGGGGGCGAAAAATCGGTTGCTAATCCAGCCATTCTGGCCTGTGCACGGCCGGTGTCGTTTAAGGGGATGTCAGACTGCCCGGTGTATTTTCCTTCAAGATTCCACTGCGTTTGCCCGTGTCGGATCAGATAAAGAATGGTCATAATAATCAAAAAGAGCAGGCTGGTTGATAACTACCAGCCCGCTCTTTGGCACACAAATGCAAGGTCAAAATTCTAGGATTTTGACGCCAGTGTTCCCGGAACAAGGAAAACCTCGTTCGGATCTTTTAAAGTTCCCTTTAACAGGTTAGATGGCTTGATGCCGGTCAGCGGCCGTTCAGGCACCAGATATCGATCCCGATATTCAGGCACAGATTTCATCGGCGGCCGATCTGGCTCAGACAAATCTTCGTTGAGCAGTGAAAGCTCATCTTGCGCGTGGTGCAAGCGGCGCATCGACTGATGCACGTCACCTAGCTCACCAGAAGTCCCGCGGACCTCATTCTGAGCCAATCGTCTAAAGATCGTTTGGCTAACCGCAAACGCCATCTTGCTCAAATTATCAAGCGATTGGTTGTGATGCACCCGCTCGATCAAATCAACCTGAGCCAGCCCTTCTAAACCAACTTTTTCAAGCGAGTCGATGAGCAACGAGGTTTCAACCCCGTAGCCGGATGTGAAAGCCAGCTGTTCCAGCAATTCACGACGGCCGCCGTATTCACCGGCCAATGGTTGAATGATGCCACCTAGCTGTGGGTAAAACATATTCAACAGCGGCCGGGCGGTCAGTTCAGTCACACGTCCACCACCGGGGGTTTTCTTTTTGCCCACATTCAGCGGCCGTTGATAAAACCCTTTCACAAACTGAATTTCAGGATATTTCAATAGCGGTCCCAACAGCCCATAAATAAATCTTGGATGGAAATTTTTAATGTCTGTATCACACCACAGCAAAATATCACCCGTGGTCACATACAAACTTTTCCACAGCGCCTCCCCTTTTCCGGTGCGCTGTCCATAGCGGGGCAACAGCTCTTGATGCACGTAAACGGGTATGCCAAATTCTTTGGCAATCTCGCGAGTATCATCCGTAGAGCCTGAATCGATCACTACCAATTCGTCAATTAGCGGATATTTTTCAACGAGCAGTTCTTGTGTTTGCTCCAAAATCGTGGCGATTGTTGCTGACTCATTTAAAGTCGGGAGTGCAACACTAACCGTTACACCTAGTTTTTTCTTCAGCGCCACGAGCTGCTCAAATTGCTCAAACTCCTCCACATGGAAGGTGTTTTGGGCAAACCAGCGGTCTACTTTTTTAGATAGCTCAGATCGATTGCTCCGCTCATCCAGCTCAAGCTGGCGCGTTTTTACCGCAATCACCCCACATTTGGCATTTTCCAGAATAAAGTCAGGCACAGCCCCAAACGAATCGGTGGCGGCCGTCGGCCGTTGGGCCGTTCCTAAAATGATCACGTCATTTTCGATGGCTGATTCAATAATCGCCTCGGCCTGATTGTTTTGATGGGCGCGCGCCTGCTCCACCTGTGGAAGCTGATTGAGCAAATTGCCAACCGGCTCAAAGTCACGGTTGCTCTGGGCAGTTTCTTTGGCTTCCGAATCGAGTCGCAACGAAGTCACTTTACCTTTGTGCGGCTTGCCTAAAGCCAAACCAACATCCAATGCTCGTTCAGAATGGGGACCGCCGCTTAGCGGTACAATCAATTTAGACAATTTTTCGGGGAATGGGCCGCGGGCCAATGCAACATCACAGGGGGGATGCGACAGCAACTCTGAGGCGGTGAGTTCCAAATCAGTCAGATCATTTGGGTAATTGAGCATGAGCAAGTCAACTTGCTCTTTAACAATGATCTCTCGGATCTCGTCCCAAGGTGAATCGGTCACCCGAATCCCGGGTAAAACCCGCAGGTTCGGCTGGCTAATCGGTTCAACAACAGTCCGCATGGTGCGCGCTTTAACCGTCCCAACTGATAGCGATTGTCCCGGTGTAATGGGGACAAATCCGACCATTATCACCGGTCTGCTAGCGGCCAGCGATTTCGCCAAACCGATCATTTCTTCTGCATCACTGTTTGGTAACAGCGGAACCAAAACGGTTTTTTCCGTTCCGGTACTTTCTTCATTGGTGTGCTTTGTTTGCATGCCTAAAACTCCAACAGGGGGGAGATGTGTTTCTCGAAAACCCCTTCCCAAATAAAATTCTGTCGAACCCGTTTTTTCAAAATAAAAACAGGATCGTTTGTTAGCCTTTCTTTAATCTGCAGCGCAATTTCGGCCGGATGCCCATCCGGTGCAAACCACGTTGCCTGCTGTTGACCAATCGCTTTTAACGGCGTAATTTCGCTGGCAAAAATCGGAATTCCCGCCATCCCAGCTTCGATCATCGGAATCCCAAACCCTTCTTCAAAGCTAGGAAATAAAATGCCGTCCGCCATGCGAAAGAAGTCCCGAATTTGCTCCGTGGGCAAATACCCATCAAACATTTCGGCCAAAAAGTGAATCCCGGTTCCACCGTTGCTTGCAGGGGTTAGCCCCACATCGTCACGCAGATCGAGCAGTTCACGAAAATAGTTTTGATTATCACGGTTGTGCGGCCCTGGTGGTCCGGTAATCACAAGTTGTGGCACCGGAAAATATCGGCGCAACTCCCCCATCACTTGTATCGCCAGCTCAATATTTTTCCGGCGGGTGATGCGGACGGGTAAAAGCAAAAATGGATCGCTTTTAAGCAAGTTTAGTCGGGCAAACAGCATGGCCGATTGCTCGTTTAGATTTAAAAAGTTTTGTACATCTAATCCAGATGGGATGATTTGCGCCTTTTCGGCCGGTGATTTAAACAGCTCTGCAAATTCTTGTTGCCGAAGCTCCGAAACCACCACGTGAGTTTGATCTACATCATGCCAATCTTCACACAGCAGATTCCATGGGTAGCCTGCATGCAATTCATCTTGGTAGCGGGCAGACCGCCAAGCAAAGTCGTGATGCCAGATAACTAGTTTGGGTGCATTGGGCTGTGCGCAAAATCGGCGCAGGGCGGCCGTGAGCGGCAGATTTTTGTGCAGAGAACAAACATTGTGAGCAAAAATAAGATCAATCCCAGCAAAGGCTTCAGCCATTTGATCCGCTATCTTTTCAACCAAAGCATCAAAATATTCAGGCACTTCACCTTTATCAAGTGACCGCTTCATGGCGATGATGGTAGGGTGCTGTGATCCGGCTAAAGGAAAATGATAGAAACTCTCACCCAACAGGTTGGCATCTCCCCGGCCGGCGACAATTCGAACGTTATGACCGGCTTGGGTTAATAATCTAGTGTGGTGCTCTATAACGCTTTCCACCCCGCCAATAACCGGAGGAGCTGCATAGTGAAGAATAGCGATTTGTTGCATTTAAAATGACGTAGTCCTCGAAAGCATTTACTCAACATTGGCAACGCCCACAAGAACCAGTTTGACCTCTATAAAAGAATGATTTCTCTGCATCTTTAGGTGATCTTCAAAGTTGGTGGTCACTTTGTGCTCAACATCACCTATGATTTATCTCTCTACATGACGAGAGTAAGGTAGGACTGCTTTTTTTGCATTATGACATAGGTCCCGAACCTCGTTTTTGCGGCAAAAAATCGTGGGAATTTAATACTGTTAGGCTACCCACCGTTTTGTAAGGCTCAATGGTCTGCAGAGTTCCAAAATGCGTCTATATAAGCTTCCCAGCATAAGTTAAATACAAGTCTTACTTTAGCAATAAGTGACATCAATCCCTGTCTTACGGCTGAGCCATTTTACAGGAGGCAACAGTTGCTAGCCGTCAGACTGGGATTTTAAGCAAGACTAGGCGGCCGTCTAGCTCTCAACAACAAACGGAAACGTGATTAAGGCGGCAAGAAACATCAACACGTCGTAGAAGATGACGATGATGACGGCAAATGAAATATCGGCCCAAACCCAGTCAATTGGGGCGGTAAGCGTAGCGGTAACGGAGCCTGCCGCCAGCACGGCCGGAAGAGCCAACGGCAACAGCAACACCGGTAGCAGCACATCGCGGGCCTGCGTTTGAATCGTCATGGCGGTGACTAAAACCCCGGCCGCTACAAGCCCGATCGTGCCTAAAAGTAAAATCCCTAAAACACTCGGCGCTAAAAACGGCCGATTAAAAAAGATAAAAAACAGAAAGGCCAAGATCAGCTCCAACCCGATAGAAAAAATCATGACCGAGGCGAATTTGCCCACAAAAATCGCCTGCCGACTGACCGGAGCCATTAGCAACCCGTCTAGACTGTTGTTCTCACGTTCGGCCGCAAAGGTCCGATTCAGCCCCAGTGTGCTGGCCAGCAAAATAGTCACCCAGATCAGCCCCCCTGACACATTGCGCGCCGCGGCTAAATCGCCGCGCAAAGCAAGGTTAAAAGTCACTATCGTTGCCAAAGAAAAAAAGACCATCACACTGATGGTCTGTCCTGTTTTGCGTTCGAGCCGCAAATCTTTTTTTAGAATGGTGAGAGCCGATTGAAAAAACGGGGTCACTGTTTAAGTGGAATGTATGAAGTGCTAAGTTTGAAGTGAAGTCGCTTCAGACTTAACAGTTCTTACTTAAGACTTTATACGGCATCTAGCCCCCGGCTAGTTCAATCAAATTTTCGAGCGAGTCGCGATCAACGATAGTGAACTTGCGCCCTTTCACTTTAACCCATCCCTGACGACGGAAGCGGCCGAGCGCTTTGTTGATACTAACCCGAGTTGCACCGGTCATTTCGGCTAAGTCAGTTTGGGTTAGTGCGATCTCGATCTGTAACCCTTCAGGCGTTTCGCGGCCGTGCTGTTCAGACAAGTTGATCAGCGTGCGAGCCAAGCGGCCGGGCAGGTCTAAAAAGAAGATGTCGCTGATTTGCGCATTCATATGACGCACACGGCGGGCCAAGCTGGTTAAAACGTGGCGCGAAAATGCTGGGTGGTCGTCGATGAAACGCATAAAGTCGTCACGGTGTAGTGTCAGCGTTTCGGTAGGCGCAATCGCTTCGGCCGTTGCTGACCGAGGAGAGTCATCTAGCAACGCTAGCTCTCCAAAGAAGTCACCCTGACCCATGATCGCAAGCAGTGCTTCCTGCCCTTCTGGGGTAGAGTGTGAAATTTTAATTTTTCCACTAAGGATAATGTAGAGCAGTCCACCAGGATCACCTAGGTGAAAAACAGTGCTCCCCGTTTGAAACCGACGAGGGATGAGTCGGCGGGCAAGTTCATCCACTTCGGTCGGATTTAAGTTGGTAAAAAATGGGACTGAAGTGAGAAACCGTTTCGAAACTTCTGTATCTGTGTTCATGCTTGCACCTAATGATTGAGGGCTAATAAATATTATCTATAAGACAAGGTCATTTTACCTCACTCCAGACAACTACCCAAACCCTATAAAACCACTTTAAACAAAAAAAAACGTAAACGGAACAAGAAAATGACAAAAAATTGTAAGTTATTTCGCAAGATTAGCCTTCGCAGACTGCAATGCGTCTAAAACGTTTTGATCATTTGCGCGTTGTCCGCCACCTTGTGCTTGGTCGGATCGGCCGCCACCAGACTTCGATCCGATCTTCTCGAGCACCCCACGCAACAGGTTGCCCATATGATATTCATCCCCGGCCGAAGAGCGGAAAAACAGCATCGCTTGCTCGCCTGATGTGCCAATCAAAACGATTCGGTTTTCAGTCTCACACAGCGCCGTTCCCACCGTTCTTAGGTCGTCAACCGTCTCATTATTCGTAAATAAATGGGTTAAAACCGATACATTTCCCAAAGATTCGAACTGATCCTGCAACGTTTCGGCTAAGGCAACGAGCTTTTCTTTGCGTAACAATCGCAGGTCTCGGCTCATTAATTTTGTCTCTTCCTGCATTTTTTCAACCGATCCCAGCAGATTATCCGCACCAGTTGAAAGCACCCGCGTTAAATCATGTACCACTTTTAATTTGTGATCAAAATCTTGGATGGCCCGCATACCGCACAAAAACGAAACGCGGAGCATTTTTTTACGCCGTTCCAAACGTGTAACCTTAATCAGCCCAATTTCACCCGTTCTAGCAGGATGGGTTCCGCCACAAGCGGTTAGGTCAAAATCGGTGATATCAACCAACCGCACCAATTCACCGGGGGCAATTGGGGGTAATTTTCTAATCGGCAAAGATTGGGCTTCTTCGAGCGTGACTTGGCGTGTCTCAACCGGCCGATTTTCCTGCACAATCTGGTTTGCCAGCGCCTCAACTTTGGCCACTTGCTCGGCTGACAGCTCGGTTGCATTGATGTCAATCGTGCATCCGTCTGTCCCCATGTGAAAGCTCATTGTGGGTGCATCAGCTGCATCAATAAATGCCCGCGACAAAATGTGTTGCCCACAGTGGTGTTGAATATGGTCAAACCGGCGATTCCAATCGATGTGGCCTACCACGCTGTCCGGCACATCGGCCGAATCAAGAACGTGAAGCACGACCCCATCCGCTTTGCGCACCGTCACATCTAGCACGGCCGCATCCCCCAATGTGCCAAGGTCATGCGGTTGCCCACCCGATGTTGGGTAAAAAAACGAACGGTCAAGCACAACGGCCGGTTTGCCGTCGTGCTCCGTGCGCTCGATTACTTTCGCTTCGAATTGGGTGGTGTAGGAATCAGAATAATAGAGACGTTCAGACATAGGCTTAAATTGTACTCAGTTAGAGTCTATTCAGCAGGTTTCCAGTTTAGCGCGGCGGCATGATCGGCAGTTTAAAGTTAAATCTGGCTCCAGAATCTTCAGGCTGATCAACCCAAATCGTCCCTTCATGGGCTTCAACGGCCAAGCGGCAGAAGGCTAGCCCCAATCCGACCCCTTTCCGGCCGCTACCATCTTTGATTCTGCGGAACTTATCAAAAATAACTTCCCTAAACTCTTCTGGAATGCCAGGCCCCTGATCCTGAATTGAAAGTGTTAGGCTGTCGGTCTCCGCATCTTCGGTGACGGTGATCGTCATCAAATGGCCATCAGAGCTGTATTTCAGCCCGTTGTCTAACAGATTGATAATCACACGCCGGATCATGTCTGAGTCGATGTAAATGTCGGGGATAAATACCGGCAGTTTGCGGGCCAGCCGAACATTACGACGATCAAACGAAGCTTTGAGCGACTGTTCAGCATCGTCGATTAAGCGGGATATTGACGAGAAACTCTGATTTTGGAGCGTGTGGCCTGCCTCTAAGCGATTGATATCAAGTAGTGAACGAATCAGGCGGCGTAAACGCTGGCTTGAACGCACAGCTACATCAACCATGTTTATCACGGCCGAGTTTGTGTTCTCTGGCAAATCTTCAGACACAAGCTCAAGACTGGCAATAATATTGGCCAAAGGCGCATTCAGGTCATGGAACAGCATCGCGGTTAAATCTTCCCGCATGTTCTGTAGCTCAATCGTTTCTGAAATATCGTGGTAAATCCACTGGAGTACTTGGCGGTCTTGCAAACGATCTTCTGAATTTACAAACAGACGTTTGGCGTAAACTTCAACCACCGTTTTCTTGCCGGTGTCTTCGCTCACAATTTCGCTGGTGAACATTTTGATCTGGCGCGTTTTAATCGGTTTAAACTGCCGTTCACCCTTCACACCGGTGTCTACCGTGTGCAGATCATTAATGTGTTTGGCCAGCATCGCTTCACGGCCGAAGCCAAATAGCTCGCTTGCCCGGCTGTTTACTTCGATCACGTGACCACGTCGGTCGGTCAAAATAATCGGATCGATACTGTCTTGGAACAAACCGATGTAGCGTGACTCCGCTTTTTGGGTGCGGGTGTACTGTTGGGCATTCCCCACGGCCGAACTTGCCAAGTTGGCCAGATTCACCAGCAGGTTCAAATCTTCTTCAGTAAAGTGTGACCGCATGGTGGGGTTGATGGCTTGGATCGTTCCCAAGGCCCGCCCCTTCACCAAAAGCGGCGCAACGATCATCGCTTGGGTCTGATACCCAGTGCGCTGGTCACCGGCCGTGATAAAACGGGGATCGCTGTCGGTGTCATTCACCATCGCCGGTTTCCCGTTTTCAACAACCCAACCCGCTACACCATCGTTGCTCGGCATACGCAGACCGATAATTTTTTCACTTCCCACACCTTCTGCTACCGTGTAAACCAGTTCCCCCGTCGTAATGTCTACCAATGCGATAGACAGCGCCTCTGCCTGCAAGAAAGAATTCATCTGTTCAAGCAGGGCCTGCATAATCTGCTCAAGATCAAGGGATGAGTTGATCACTTTACTCGCTTCGTTGAGCAAGCGAGTGACGTTTAGCTGACGTTGGGTTTCTTCGTATGAACGCGCATTTTGGATGGAGACGGCCGCTTGATTGCACAACGTGCGAATAATCGAAATCTCTTGATTACTGAACACGCGGGCTGAGGCACGATCCATTAGCAAGGCGATCCCGATCACGCCGGATGGGGCCATGAGCGGCATGATCAACATCGATGACAACCCAAGGCGCTGGAGCAGATACAGCTCCGGCCGTTCAAGATCGGGATTGTCAATATTCATCTGCACAAAACGAGGATTTTTGAGAATGTCCTGAATCAGAGCCGCATTGTTGATGCGCAAGAGATCCTGCTTCGGCATCATCACCGCCTGATCGTCCCGCATAAACATCGTTTGGCCGACTAGTTCATTTGCATTGGGGTCAAGCTCCAGTAGGGCACAGGTCTCTATATCGATTAGTTTAACAATGTGCTCAGCCACATGTTGAATGACGTGGCCCACATCTAGCGAAGCTGAAATTTGTGAAGCAGCGTTTACCAAAACCGATAGAGACTCGGCCTGCCGCTGGCTCTCGTTATAAAGCTGTGCGTTTGAGATCGAGGTTGAAATCTGATCAGAGATTACAAGCATCAGGCTCAAATCTTGCTCATCAAACTGATCAACGCCAATTTTGGTTAGTGTGATCGTCCCCATCACCCGGCCGTAAGCCTTTAGCGGGATACAAATGGCCGACATGCTGACATCAGCTTTTGGCCCTTCAGACAGCCAGCGCTCGTCTGAATTGGTGTCTGAAATCAGGATTGGTTCACCCGTATTGATCACTTTGGCGGCCAAACCGGTCCGCATAATATCCTCGAGATATTCGCGCTCAGCGCTAACAAACCCCTCTTCTCGATCGAGCATGTGGGCATGTTTGAGCTGGTAGTCGTGATTAAGAACAAATAGGCTTCCGGTATCTGTTTGTAGGGCCGCCACACAGGTACGCAAAACTTCAGGCAGGATCCGCTCAAGATCCAACCCAGCCGTAACTTGATTTAAAACAGAGCTAACTCTGAATAATACACGTAGGCGACGACTATCTGATTTTTTTTGCAAATCGGAAGTTTGCGTTCCTAGCATAAAAATAAATGGATAAAGTTTGTCGCTAAAAGAGTTAAAACTTGCCCCTTTCAGCTTGGCTTACAGCTATCCAACAATCAGTATAACATATCACACCTTATCAGCTGATAGGATAAAAATATGGTATATGATGAGGTCCTATTTTTAATAGAGCAGATTTCGACCTATTTTTATCTTTCTCCCGTGTTGGGCGCAATAAAATTAATTACGAAATCTACTCAAAATCCCACTGACGGTTGATATTTTTCATCATTTTTGAGACGTATGCTTGCTCTAGATCGATCTCCATGTAGTTGGCCAATTTTAAAACATAAGCCAAGATATCGGCCAGTTCGCCACCAATCTCCGGCTGTTTTTCTCGCATCGCCTCTGCACGGGCTTGCTCGGCCGTCATGCCATCCCGCTGAAGGCTGTTTTGCCTGGTCCAGACCTGCGTAAAATCACGAGCCAGTTCCCCCATCTCTTCTACTAATAAAATGTAATTGTAAAAAACATCTGGATCAAACTGTTTTTCAGAGTCTAGAAAACGATGAAATTTTTGATAACTTGCCAGCGTACCGGTTTGTGGGAGCAATGTGTGAGAAATCGAAAGCTGTTTGTCTGATTCAACATTGGTTTCGGCCGGAATCACATGGGCCAGTGCCTCGTCGATTTTCTGAGCCGCAATCATCACATCTTCTGGCTTAGAAATAAAGTCAAGCTCAGAAACATCGATTTTTAACACCGACATCTCGCCTTGATCCGACAAATTTGACAACCACTCTTCATACGCGGCTGAAAGTTGCTTGATGTAGTTCGGGTCCATGTCCCGTTCATACGGCCGGTCACGGAGCGCAATCCGCTGCATCACCACATCGTGTTCCGCGGTTAAATAGACAAGTAAATCAGGACGCCGAATTTTTTCACCCAATGCAGAATGAACTCGGCCGTACATCGCCAACTCGTCATCTTTTAAATTGAGCCACGCAAACAACTCATCTTTGGCAAAGGTATAGTCAGACAACAAATTCCCTTTGGCCAAGGCGTTGGGCACAGCCTGGTTTTGTTGCTGATACCGACTAAGTAAAAAGAACAGCTGAGTCTGAAAGGCGTATCGGTCCCGGTCTGTATAAAAATCGGCCAAAAACGGATTTTCTTCAAAAACCTCTAGCAGAACTGATGCGTTGAAATGATCTTTTAACAAGCGGGCCAGAGTGGTTTTCCCAACTCCGATAACCCCTTCGATAGCGATAAATTTGTTCATATTTAAACTGACAGTTGTGAAAAAGTAAGTTGAACCGCATGGTTGGTCTGCGGTGTAATAGCAGCGCGTTGGGCCAGCCGATGGCCTGCAACCCAGAGCACCCCATCGTTGTCAGCTACGAGGGGCCACTGGTCGCGCAACACGGCCGGAATTTTCCGGTCAATCATAAGTTTTTTTAGGGAGACTTGTCCGTTCATACCAAAAGGCTGGAACTTTTCTCCCGGCTGACGGCCGCGTAAAGTCAGCTGTCCGTTTGCCGGTATACTCAAAAATTCTGACCACTGATCTGGGTCGTTTGCGCTCAGTTGAATCGCACTTGGTGGCACAGGTTGCACGTCGATCTGCCACCGGCCGTTTTCTAACGAGACACATCCTGATTCAAACGGATCAATTTCGATCACCCCATCCCCAAGTTGCGGAGCCCCAAACAAGTCAACGGCCGCCGGTTGCATGGCAACCAACATCCCATACACAAATTGAACCACAATTGTGCCAGAAAGTTGATATTTTTTATCTGTTTGTCGGGTTAAAAGTCCAAGTCTGGCCGATTCTAAATTTTCTAAAGTTAGATCTTGCGCAGAGCCATGAAGTTGAGCATAGAGCCGACGGATAGCATAGCGCTGATAACTTCCATTTTGACTTTCCCAATGCCCCCAATCAATAGCACACCAGCCATCCCCTTTTTCAAACACGGCCGCTTGCCAGTTAATTGCATGGATCTGTTCAAGTGCGGCCCAATCATCTTGTAGGATGTGAGCCATCTTGCCCAAGCTATTGCCAATTTGTGGATTGTATTCGGCCGCCAGTTTGGGCAACAGGTCGTGCCGAATCCGGTTGCGGGCAAAGCGCATCTCTTGGTTAGATGGGTCTTCAAGCGGTGTTAGCTCATGCTCGGCCGCATACTGCACAATCATTTCAGGGGTTGCCTGCAACATCGGCCGGATCAGATTGATTCCCCCTCGTTCCGATTCTAGTTGAATACCGGTTAATCCGGTCAGCCCACTTCCCCGCAACAGATGAAGCAAAACGGTTTCAGCTTGGTCTCCCGCATGGTGGCCAGTGCAAATCGCGGTTGCTCCTACCTGTTTGGCCACAGTCTCAAAAATCCCGTAGCGTGCCATGCGCCCCGCATTTTCAGAAAATGTCTCTGCGGTCAGGTCACTTTTTTCTGCACGAAACTCAACGCCCCAATCTTTGATCATTTTAGCTAAAAGCTCCCCTTCGGCCGCGGCTTCGGGGCGTAGACCATGATCGACATAAACGGCCACGATGTTATTTTGCACAAGCTCCGCATGGGCCAGCCAATGGAGCAGGCTGAGCGAGTCACGGCCGCCAGACAGCCCAACGACGATTGTGCCAGATTGGCACAGCTGCGGCCGAGCTTCAAAAAAAGATGTCAATGCTTGCTCAAGTGTGCTCATGATCGCTACAAAGTTACACATTCATCCGAACTGCCAAAAAGTGTTTGTAACATAAAACAAAAACGGCCCGCAAGTGCGTGCCGTTTGTCACCTGTAGGGCGGGTGGGACTCGAACCCACAAGAACCGAAGTTCGGCGGATTTTAAGTCCGCTGCGTCTGCCAATTCCGCCACCACCCCAAGTGGATGCAAATTATCGATAAACGTGGGGCAATTGTCAATTATTAATTTGGTTTGCTTTTGATTAGCATGGTCCACGTTCCTTTCTGGACCGCTTTCCCTTTTTGATTGCGGATGTTCACCTTTAGCTTCACTTGACCGCCCCCCAACTTAGGCAGTGCTTTAAGCTCGGTTACCTGCAACGTCACATGAATGGTATCCCCGAAAAATACCGGTGCGCTAAATTTTGTATCCAGATCGCGAAACGCCATCACAGTCCCTTCCATAAAGCCGGTTTGGACCGCCAACCCCGATGCAACAGACAAAACCAACAAGCCGTGTGCAACTCGCTGGCCAAAACCAGCTTCTTCAGCATGGGTTTGATCTGTGTGGATCTGGTTGTAATCCCCAGACAGCCCCGCAAAGTTGACAACATCGGTCTCGGTAATGGTACGGCCGACAGAAACAATTTCTGTCCCCACTTCTAACTCTTCAAAATACATCCCGCGTGGTTCGCGTTGTGACATCGATTTTCTCCTCAGAAAAATTTGATCCAAATTGTACCAAATGTCGCTTCGCTTACACACGGAACTGTGTTCCGTCCTAGGGCTTTTTAGTAAAAACCACGCATCTTTAAAATCAGGCGATTTTTTCTTTTGATCCGCGTTCTTTCTTATCCACGTCCATAAAATAAAGGACGCAGATAAGAAAGAACGCGGATTATGTTACATATTTGTGCTCAGAAATTTTTTACTGAAAAGCCGTGACATTCAAAACAGAACGTGATCCTACAAAAACATAACCGATTTCTATCTCGCAATCCGGCCGTTGAGTGTTGAAACACAAATTTAGAAACCTTGATCGTAGGTATGGCCATTTATGATGGCTGGGATAGGGGCTTTCGATTTGTAACTCTCAAAACCAAAACAGATGATTCCCATACAGGTGCGTTTCAGGCTACACCGGGTGCGTAGAATGCATTCTAGAATTCGAATTGAGCAATTGCGCTTGGAGATTTATGTCTGGTTAAACAGTTGATTTGCCAGTGATCCTAAATGAAATCTTTTAGACCAACCTTTCTTATCTTTGTAGCTTTGTTTGTTCTCATTCCATTGGGGCTTTCTCTTGTGAGCAGGGTAAGTGGAGAATCCACTCAAACATCTCCGGAAAGTGACTCGAGCGTATTCATGGCGGCCGACTATACCGGGGAACAACTAAGCCCTTTAGATATTCCGTTTACCAGCACCACGTGGTCAGGCAATCCGTTTGATCTGGTGGCAACAATTACGTATACGCACACCACGTCTAACCTGAGCCGCACAAGCGAACTTTTTTACAACGGTGGGAACAATTGGGTCGGCCGGTTTCCGGGAGAAGAGGTTGGCCTTTGGGAATTTACAACCAGCAGTGCAGACGCTGATTTAGACGGACATTCTGGCACCATCGAAATTACCGCATCCAATCATCTTGGCTTTGTGGAGGCGGATGGTCACCATTGGGTTCGGTCGGCTACAGGGCAGGCCTTTGTGCCTCAATATGTCATGTACGCCGATCCGGTACACACCTACAATCAACCGGCCAAAATACAGGCTGACATCAACAATTTTATGGGGGATCACGGATATACCGGATTCCATATCAAAGTGCTGTGCCGCTGGTTCGATATCAATGAAAAAAGCTGTGCCGATATTTCAGCGTCAGACCCAAATCCAGATATACAAACGTTTGAAGCGCTTGAACAGGTGATTGCAGAAGTTTATGCGGCCGGTGGGACTGTCCATATTTGGGTGTGGGGCGATACTCAACGAATTCAGAATCCTGCTCAATTTGGATTTAACGGCACTACCGATCAACGGCTCCAGCGGTATATCGCGGCCCGTCTCGGCCCTGTCCCTGGCTGGACAATGGGGTACGGGTTTGATCTGTTTGAGTGGACCAATGAGACCCATTTAAATACGTGGCACAGCTACATGCACGCCCACATGGGCTGGCCCCATCTGCTAGGGGCACGGAGCAACAAAAACGAGCTGACGCAGATCAGTGAGCAGATGGATTACGGTGCTTATGAGCAACATCGGCCGGACTACAACATGTATGTGCAGACGATTACTCAGCGGCCGAACAAACCATCCTTTTCAGAAGACCGTTTCCGCACCAGACAGAACAATCAGCCCAAAGACTATTCGCTTGACGATGTGCGCCAAGGGCTTTGGCGTTCAGGCATGGCCGGTGGCATCGCCAACATTTGGGGATATTTACATGAAGGTGGGACCGATGAATTGGGTTCAGCCACATACCCTAACAAAGATGAAATTTTGCGTTATTCAGATTATTTTGCGAGCCGTTTCCACAAAGATCTTGAGCGATGCAACAGCTTAACCGATGCGACCTGCTTAAAAATGCCGTCTGACGATCACTACATTTTTTATACCGAAAACAGTAGCTCGATCCAGATGGATTTGAGCGGCATGGGGCAAAATGAGCCTTTTTTAGCTCTAAATACAATTACAGGAACCGAAGTGCTCGGCTCTTTTGATCCAGATAATTTGACATGGCTAGCGCCATCTACCAGTGATTGGGCCATTTTTGTGGGGGATTTTTGTGATTATGCGGCCGACCTGCCTGATTTAACCTGCCCGCAATATACAATTCCGTATCCGCCAGCATACGAAACGGCTACCCCAACGAACACATCCACAGCGACCAATACGCCAACCCAAACCGGTACTCCAACCCAGACCATTACACCTACGAACACCTCGACACCAACAATCACACCAACTGAAACCCAAACACCGACTCCGAGCAACACCCCCACAGAGACGGCCACCCCAACGGCAAGCGCCACGGCGACCTTTGGCCCCACAGCAACAAGCACCTCAACACCAGCGCTTACGGCAACTTCAACCAGCACGCTGACCCCCACAGCAGTTGGGACACAGCCGGCCGATCCCACACCTACAATGACCCAGACAGTGACCCCTTTCGCGACGTTGATCCCGCGCGAAACACCGGACACGCCGATTCAGCGTGAAAACAAGATTTTTCTGCCAATTGCAACCCGTTAACAGATGGGTGAGGTAAAATCGGCCGCATGTTGCCGGTACTCTCACACTATCAAGTCAAACCTCTACTTTCTTTGTTGGATGGGGAACTTCCCCAGACGGTTGAATGCTCGCTCGATTTGGGCATTAGCCAAACACAAGTCACGCTTTCGGCCGATGGGCTTACCCTGCCCGGGTTTCAACCGATCCCACGCAAAGAGCTAGAGACGATTGCGGCCGAAGAAAACAGCGTGTTTGAGGTGTTTGAAGATGGTGAGATTCAAAAAGTCAGCACCTTTTCAGAAGAGCTACAGCGTTCATATTCTCTCTTCCCCACCCTTTCAGCCCCGACTATGCTGGTGTCTGGCATCACCATGCACCGCATCGTCAACACCGACCCCCACCAAGACACATTGGCAAAAATCAAAGCGTTTGGCGGCCCGCCGACCGGCCGGGTGCTCGACACCACTATGGGATTGGGCTACACGGCGATCCAAGCCGCACGCACAGCCGCCTCGGTGCTCACCATCGAGCTAGATCCGGCCGTGGTGGAAATTTGCCGGGCAAATCCGTGGTCACAAGGGCTGTTTGAAAAAGATAACATCGAGCGCAAAGTGGGCCATGCTTGGGACGTGATCGAAGAATTACCTGACGGCTCGTTTTCATCAATCACCCATGATCCCCCCATGTTTAATATGGCGGGGGAACTCTACTCGCTCGATTTTTACAAAGAGCTTTACCGGCTCCTCGGTCGCAAGGGACGCTTGTTCCACTACATTGGGAATCCCAAAAGCAAGTCTGGGGCCAAGGTCACGCGCGGCACGGTCCGGCGCTTGCAAGAGGCCGGTTTTAAGCGGGTACAAGCGCGCGAAGGTGCGTTTGGGGTCTTAGCGATTAAGTAATAGACCTACGAGGTTTTTGAAACCTCGCAGGTTTCACGAACTATGGAATCAGAAATCTGTTATCTATTGTTTATGCCGTATCAGGCCAATGGCACAGTGGGGCCAGCAACCTCGATTTCATCCCCTAAAGATGCTCCCTATTTTTTTGATATGGGGATTGAGGTCCGCTCAACTTGGGGAGATCGTGAGTTAACGGCGGCCGGAACGCCCGTGCGGGTCAAACTTCAAGTTTTAGACGAGTTAGTTTGGGTTGCAGACTGCCGTTACAGATTAGATGAGTTGGCAGGCACAGAAGCTATTCTGCAAAAAAACAGAATTCATAGTGCGATTCAAGACCAGCTACACCAAGAGTTTCCAATTGAAGATGAACTGATTGAAGAATTCACCATTTTGCTAAAAGAGCAGGATGGGGATGATCCGGACCAGCTGGTTGATCGCAACGCGGTTGAGCTAGTGTCGTTTTTACGTTCGCTCAAACAACCCATCAGCCAAAAAGATGCGAATAAAACGCTCCAATCGCGCGTGCGTTTTTCAACCGATGAGCTAACGTTAGTAGACTGGTCAGGTGCACTTCTCATCACGGGTAAAGGGGAATTTGAGTCAGACATCGATCTGTTAAAAGTAGGAAAATTTCAACTGTTTCGGTATCGCTTGCTCGACCGTCAGTTGCAGCAGATGTTGCAACAGATACGTACAGAAATAAACGCCCGACGCAGAAAGCTTTTTAGACGGCCGGCCAACCGGACGATTCGTGAAATTGTTCAGAAACGGCTTGAACTGCTTTTAGATTTTGAAGAGATCGATCAATCGTTATTGATGATTGGGGATTGGTATTCGTCTGAGCTGTACACGCTTATTTTTGAACGATTTTCGCTCAACGAATGGAAGCAGATTATTGAGGGCAAATTAACAAGCCTAGAGTCGATACATTCGGCCGTTGAAGAAAATTTACGCTTTTCTTGGTTCCGTTGGATCGATTTTATTGTTTACTGGGGCTGGGCCATCTTGATGGTGATTTACTTTGTTCAGCTGTACATCGATTTAAATTAAGGCATGAGTCTGATTTTTCAACTTATATTTTTAATTTTAGGTGCAACTGTATTCATTGCATCTGTTGTTAGCATTAGCTACGGCACATATTACTTGCGCACACAGCGAAAAATCCGGGACCTTGATTACACCATCTGGGCCTTAGAGAGCG
>JAHDGV010000412.1 GCA_020631655.1 Chloroflexota bacterium
AGTTCTTTCAAACTCTGCAAATTATGGATGGGTAAAAAATCATCAATATATGGCAAAGCCGCCGCCATCCCTTCGACCTTTGCCTCATACGTTTGTCGGCCGCTGAGCGGATTAAGCCACACCAGCCGATGACATCTGTGTTGTAAATAGCGCATCTCACGGACCAGTTGATCACTATCGCCCCGTTCCCAGCCATCACTGACAACGATGACGATGGCACCGCGCCGTAAGACCCGGCGGGACCAATCCCGATTAAAGGTAGCAAAGCTTTCGCCGATGCGGGTGCCACCATTCCAATCACGTACTTCTCGGGCCGCTTGATCAACGGCTCGATCTATATTTTTAAGTTTTAAATCGCCCGTAATCCGAGTTAGCCGTGTGCCAAACACAAAGCTTTCAACATTTTTGTGGGATTGGGCCACACTGTAAAAAAATTGAAGCACCAGCCGAGAATATTTTTCCATCGAACCAGAAATGTCAGCCAGTAATACGATCGGCCGTTCTTTGATCTTGCGCGTTTGGTACGCTAGATCAAGCGGGATTCCACCATATTTTGCGGCCGAGCGCATTCCGGTACGCAAGTCGATTTGCCGTCCGGATTTAGCGGCTACTCTGCGCCGAGTGATCCGTTTGCTTACGTCCCAACGCATCTGCTGAATCAGCCGTTTGACCTGATCAAGCTCTTCGGCCGTCATTGCCGCAAACTCTTTGCGTTGCAACATGTCCGCATCAGAGTACGTTTCAGCCTTATCGACCATCTCGATCTCTTGGTCCGTTTTGCCAATGGCACGAGCCATGAGCATTGCGGCGTACTGGTGCTGTTGCGGCCGTTTGTGCCTTGGGGCGAGCGGTGTTTTCTGTCTTGACAACTTGCTTGGATCAGCCGCCTTGCGCCAAAAAAAGTTAAAGATCGTGTCGAACAGTCTTAGCTGTTCCTGCCGGTTTACTAATAACGAGCGAGCCGCATGATAAACCTGATTTCGATTCTGAATATCAACCAGCCCCAACGCATCCAAAAAATCGGTCGTCTGCGTGGGTGTAATGTTCAGCCCGGCCGCGTGGAGCGTGCGGGTAAATAGAAGAATGTTGTTAAAGAGAAAACTACTCACGCTATGGCGGAATAAACAACAATTAATTGTTATTTATTAATTATTGATTCTCTCCATAATGACTTCGATCCCTTGTCCACTGAGCTTATCAACGTCATCCTGATATTTCAGAATAATGCCAAGGGTTTTCTCGATCATTTGCGGGGTGATTTCAGTTGCGTTTAAATGTCCCAGTGCTTCAGCCCAATCGAGCGTTTCTGCTACACCGGGTAGCTTGTAGAATTCTTCTTTGCGAACCTCCTGCATAAAATCAACTACCTGCGCGGCTAGTTCCGCACTCACACCCGGCCGTTTGGTCACAATAATGTCGACCTCTTTTTGGCGGGATGGGTAATCGATCCAATGATAGATACAGCGCCGCTTTAGCGCATCGTGGATTTCGCGGGTCCGGTTTGAGGTGATGATCACCATCGGCCGGTGTTCGGCTTTGATTGTTCCAATCTCTGGAATTGTGATCTGAAAATCAGAAAGCAATTCGAGTAAAAAACTCTCAAACTCTTCGTCTGAGCGATCTAGCTCATCGATCAGTAGCACGGGGGCTTTTGTTCGATTGGGGTCAATGGCGTGCAGTAGCGGCCGTTTAAGCAAAAATGCATCGGTAAAAATATCGTCCGTGTTCCCGGACCCATTTTTATGTTGCATTTCTAAAAGTTGTTTGGGGTAGTTCCACTCATACAAGGCTTGATTGGTATCAAGCCCTTCGTAACATTGTAGGCGGATTAAATCGGTTTCAAAAAGCTGGGCCAATACTTTTGCAATTTCGGTTTTCCCGACTCCCGGCTCCCCTTCAAGAAATAGTGGCTTGCCCATCTTCAGTGACAAAAACAGGGCAGTCGCCAGTCCTTCGTCTGCGATGTAGTCAAGCTTCGATAACTTTGTAACCGTTTCTTCTACTGATTTCATGAACTAATTTGATGGTTTGTTTGATCTGCGAGGGTGAAATTAATTACCCAACCTACAAACAAACAGTCAAAAAATGCAAAGGTATTGTACAGGTATCAGCGGAGGAATATAGCGGGTTTGTTCAATTTGACAAGAAAATCGGGCTGTTTTTAGTAGGAATTAAACAAAAAAGGGCAAGTTGGACAGAAGTTGGACTAAATCGGCCGAGGGTGGCCCTTTTGGGCCATGCTTAAAACATGGGAGAATTTTCTGCGACCAATTTATATTTTGTGTGATCATGTGGATGCGCAGTTTTTTTATTGGCTAGAACATGGTGGAAACTAAATTTACACCGACCAAAAGGACCATAACGGTTTACGGGTAGGACCTATTAAAATGTAAGCGTCATGTTTTCTCGCCTTGGCTCTGGGCCAAAACAGCACGAAAAAAATAATCGCTTTTTTAAACAGATGCTCTCTTGGGTTGATGGGTTGATTCCAGTTGATAGCCTAGATTCACTTGAGTCTCAAAATCTCCTGCGTAAAGGTCGATTGATACTCATCATTTCAATCATTGCGGCCGCATTGTGCTTCATAACCCCGCTCATCATGTTTGTGATTTGGGGGCATCTAGAGATTGAGGATTTTGGGAATTATGTTTTTGGGAGTTTGTTTTTAGGCAATATTTATCTGCTAAGAAAAACAAAAAGTATTCGAATCACGGGAATTGTCTTTTTTATTGAATGTGCCCTCATCGTCATTGGGTATTCTTTCTTTCTGGGAGGAATCCATCCTTCCGCCATTATCTTTTTGTTATTTTGGCCGTTTGCCAACCTGTTTTTTCTAAGCCGTAAAGTTTGGAATTGGATGATTGGCTCTTTGATTCTGATCTCAATTCTTCTGTACACGTTTTCGGATTTTGTTCAATCAATTGAGATTTTGGGTGGTGAACTTAATCGGCCGATTGTATTTATTTCTGTGCTGGCTGCTTTTTTGTTTAACATTTTAATTGGCTGGGCCTATGAAGATCACCAGCGCAAATCAATTCGGCAGATTACTGAATTACTGGCGGATTTAAACGAGGCCAAACAAAAAGCTGAATCAGCCAATCATGCAAAAAGCGTCTTTCTTGCCACAATGAGCCATGAATTGCGCACTCCACTTACAGCCATTTTGGGTTATACAGAGCTGATGGAAGAGGAGATTACTGAGAGTGGAGCATCTGAACAACTTCTTGAAGATGTCGGCCGGATTCAATATTCGAGCAAAAACCTGCTGAGTCAAATTAACTCGATCCTTGACTTATCAAGAGTTGAATCTGGCGAAGAAGATATTTTTCTTGAGCCGATTTTTGTGAACGAGGTGATTTTGGAAGCTACCAAACAGAGTCGTTTGCAGACTGAAAAATCAAATAACAAATTAGAGTTGCAGTTTGATTTAAATTGTGACTTAAGCGTTGTGGCAGATCGAAGTCGTTTAATTCAAGTGCTTTTAAATTTAATTAGCAACGCAAACAAATTTACAGATGATGGGGTCATTTCAATTTCTGTGGACCAGACGGTTGATCCTATCGCTCCAAAAGTGATTATTTCAATTCGTGATACCGGCATTGGACTGCCTGAATCGAATCTGAACAGGCTTTTTGAACCGTTTGTTCAACGAGAAGACGAATTTAATCGAGCCTATGAGGGGAGCGGGCTGGGATTAGCTATCTGCAAAAAGTTTTGTCAATTGATGGGTAGTCACATTTCGGCCGCAAATCACCCTGCTGGGGGGGCGATTTTCCGGGTGGAGTTGCCAAAAGCCCAAGACGATTTTGATACCCTTCAAGAACATCAATTGATGGGCAAAGTGTCTACTTTTTAAGCGCCCATTCAACTAGGGGGAGTTGATCATTGCCAAAGTAAAGCCGTTCCCCATCATCTGTCGGGACAAAAATAGATGGTGAGCCGAACGCGCCACGTTCAATAGCTTCGTCAGTATTTCTGCGCAGATGGTCTTTTGTTTCTTGTTCCTGAGATTTTGCTCGCATGGCTTCTCCATCCAACCCCACGTCATTAGCGATCTGAACGAGCACGGCCGGATCATCTAAGTTTTTTTGATGGGTAAAGTAAGCATCAAAACAGGCTTCTGCGAACTTGGCTAGGTCCGGTTGATTATTTTCCAAGATGCAACAAAAACGCATCGCATGCACAGATCGTAGCGGAAAATGAGGGCCGGGAAAGTTCATGGGCACATCGGAATATGCGGCCCAATCAACCAAAGATTGAAACAATTGGCGCCATTTTGGGCTGTTGATGTTGTTACTTCGTGATTCTGGGTAGGCTTGATTGACGGCATTGTGGACACCACCAACTAAAAACGGCCGCCAAACAGCTTTAGCACCAGTTTCTTCCAAAATTGGCTGGATGTTGTGGAACGCTAAACAGGTCCATGGGGACGAAAGATCAAAGAAAAAGTCGATTGTTTTTGTCATACTAATATTTGTTGAATGCTAATCTGCGAATTGGTGTTTGCTTTAAAATTTATACGATCCCTTGGCGCACAGCCTCCGCTACCGCCTGCACCCGTGATTGAACTCCCATCTTCTCTTGAATTTTCCGAATTTTACGTTTCAGCGTCGTTGAGCTCACAAATAATGAATCTGACACTTGGTGATTGGCGGCCCCGGCCGCCAATAGCTTGAGAATTTCAATTTCATCATCGTCTAGCTCCACCGTTTGGGCCGGATGGGTTG
>JAHDGV010000413.1:0-3009 GCA_020631655.1 Chloroflexota bacterium
AAGGCAAGGATGGGTGGTGCGCCCAAGTCACGATGAGCCTGATTGAGCCACAAATAATCCGGCCGGAAATCGTGCCCCCACGTTGACAAACAGTGGGCTTCATCGATCACCAGTCGGCCGATGCCGGCCCGTTTGATCGCCTGCACAAAACGCCACTGGCGCAGTCGCTCCGGCGCGACAAACACCATCTTGTATTTGCCCAAAGCCACAGCCCGAATCGCCGCTTTCAGCTCGCTCTCACTCAAACTGCTGTTGATTGCTAGGGCTTGGTCCCGAATCTCTTCCGGCAGGCCATCCACTTGGTCTTTCATCAGGGCGATGAGGGGGGAAATGATCAGCGTTACTCCTTCTGTGAGCAGGGCGGGCAGTTGATAAGTCAGTGATTTACCGGCTCCGGTTGGCAGGATGGCCAGCACATCTTCCCCACGCAAGGCGCAGGCCATAATTTGGAGCTGAGCGTTACGCAAGCTGTCGAAGCCAAAATAGGTTTTTGCGGCCGCTTCGATTTGCTCTTTTTCTTCGGCCGAAACTTCGACCAAGCCCAAATCTGGAAGCGGAGCTGGTTTCTGTTTCTTGGGCAGACGGGCTGGAACTATTCGTTTTGACCGTTTGGCCCGCTGGGCGACATCCCCTTTTCCACCTTCAGCGATCTCGCCTAAAATGGTTGACAGCTCGGTTGAAAACCGGCCGTTTAGCATTTCATCGATCAGGATTAGACGGTTTGTATCACCCAGTTCCTCAAACAAATCGCGTAAATCACGGAGCAGGTTGGTGTAAATGGCGCTTTCACCTTCGTTGACAGTGAAGGCATTGACCGCAAACGCTTGGGCCTGCACTTTGTCATCTTTTGCCAGATAGATTTTTGCCAGCCTGTAGGTTGCTTGGCGGCTGCGCGGAGACAGTTCAAGCTGTTTGCGGGTGGCTCGTTCCGCTTCATCAAGGTTGTTTTCGGCCAGCTCAATATCGGCTAGTAGGGCCCATGCCTGAATCACCGCTTCGTTTTTGTTGATCAGGGTGTCGGCCGTTTTGCGAGCAAGTGGAAGATTGTTATCCTCAAAATAATAGCGGGCCAGCTGAGCCATCGCCGTTGGTGAAAATTTTTGATCGATTCGGTCCACCATCACTTTGATGGCTGATGGGGTGCGCCCCAAACCGGCGTAGGCCCGTGCTTTGCGATCTGACATTGAAACCAAATCCGGCCGATTAATCGCATCAACTACATCGACAACCTCTTGATAGCTCTCCCAATGGGTCAAGAATGTCAAAATGCGGTTCCGGACTTTTCCCGGCAAAGCGGCACAGTCGGCCGGAGTGAGTTCAAGTTGTGATAAAAGCGTTTCCTTCATGTTTTCCCTTTATGCTCAGTCTGAATGGTATCTGCTTTCGTTTGTTTTTCAATTGTCAATTCACAATTAGCTACTACTTGGCATTTGTTCAGAAAAACAGCCAATTAAAACAGCGTTATCGATTTCGGAATCTTCGGCCCACTCCTGTACATTCTGGGTTATGAGGCGTTATTTTTTCCTTGCGATTTTTTTCTTAGCTGGATGCGGTGGGGCGGTCCAACCAGAAGCAGAGCCACAACCGACACCCGAACCGGCCGGTCGCGAGTATCCGGCCGAGGCGACCGTGTTTACCGTCTATCGGCCCGACTCTGGCGTGCGGTATCGCATCACCGAAACATTTCTAGAAAATGTAAGTGCAGAGGTCCCTAATCGAGAACCTGGAGACGTTGAAGCGATTGGGAATAGCCCCGGTTTAACGGGTGAGCTGGCACTTGATCTAACAACCAATCCCCCCAGATTATTGGGCGGCTATTTTGAGGCGGACCTGACCCTTTTGCGGACCAATCAAGAGCGAAGAGACGAGCGGCTGCGCGGCCGGTGGCTCCAGACCTACACCTATCCAACTGCGACGTTTGAGCTGGAAGCGCAAGATATTTTGAGCGGACCATACACTCCCGGCGATGAGGTCACCTTTTCGATAATCGGGAATCTAACCGTGCGGGATGTCACCATTCCGGTGCTGTTTTTAGCCGAGGCGACTTTGAACTCTGAAATGACCGAAATCGTTGCCCGAGCAGATGCTTCTTTGTTAATTTCAGATTTGGGGATTGAACCGCCTAGTTTGGCAAAAATTGTTGAGGTTGATGATCCGTTTGAAATCGGTGCAATTGTGGTTGCTCGCACAGATTCCTAAAACCTACAAGGATTTGAAACATCTGTGTATCTAGAGTGCTATAATATGGCGTCTGCAAAAACAAACTAGAAAATTTTAGAGGTAACTTCTGAAATCACTACCGAAAAACAATCAAATCGCACCGTCTATATTGGCCTGTGATTTTGCCAGACTGGGGGAGCAAGTCATTGAATCGGCCGAGGCTGGGGCCAAGGTGATTCATATCGATGTGATGGACGGCCGTTTTGTGCCCAACATTAGCATCGGAATCCCCGTTGTAGCCGCACTCAAACCGATTGCTGAGCAACATGATCTTATCCTTGATGTTCATTTGATGATTGTTGAGCCAGAACGGTACTTGGCAGACTTTGCATCGGCCGGTGCTGACGTGCTGACCGTACACGCAGAGGCCAGCCCCCACTTGCACCGCACCATTCAAGCCATCCACGATTTAGATGTGGCGGCCGGTGTTGCACTAAACCCCGCAACGCCGCTAAGCGCATTGGAAGAAGTATTGCCCATGCTCCAACTGGCTTTGATCATGTCGGTTAATCCCGGCTTTGGCGGGCAGTCGTACATCACAAGCGCATCGAGCAAAATTAGCCGATTGGCGAAAATGATAAAAGATTGCGGTAGTCAGGCTGTTATCCAAGTGGATGGTGGCATTAAAAGCCACAACGTGGCTGAAGTTGCCGCGGCCGGGGCTAGTCTCTTGGTCAGCGGCAGTGGTGTTTTCACCTCGGCTACACCGGTGGCTACTAAAATGAACGAATTAAACCAAGCATTGGCTCTCGGGCCATCTCGTCTTGTTTAAAAACCGAATTGCTACTT
>JAHDGV010000413.1:3109-4719 GCA_020631655.1 Chloroflexota bacterium
ACCAAGCATTGGCTCTCGGGCCATCTCGTCTTGTTTAAAAACCGAATTGCTACTTCTTTAGGAACGAGAGTTAAATCAACTTTCTAATCTAGAAATCGTTCCTTCCCAACTGAAGAGAAAATTGCAAAATAAAAATGCCATTTTCTCTTCAGTCCTCAAACCAATTTACAATCCGATTTTATTGCAGGAGGCATAATGTCCAATCTTAGTGAAAAATTTCCAGCAGGTGTCATCACCGGAGACGCTGTTCAAGAGCTGTTTGAGCTTGCAAAAGCCAAAAACTTCGCCATGCCCGCCCCCAACTGCGTGGGGACCAACACGGTCAATGCGGTGATGGAAACCGCCGCCAAAGTTAACTCGCCTATTATTTTGACCTTTTCAAATGGCGGAGCCAGCTTTTTCGCCGGTAAAGGCTTAAGCAACGACGGCCAAAAAGCTGCCATTGCCGGTGCAACATCAGGTGCGATGCACGTTCATCACATGGCTGAAATTTACGGCGCACGGGTGCTTTTGCACACCGACCATGCGGCTAAAAAGCTGCTGCCTTGGATCGATGGTCTTCTAGATGCAGGGGAAGCGTTTTATAAAGTACACGGCAAGCCACTTTTCAGCTCGCACATGCTTGACCTTTCAGAAGAGCCGATTGAAGAAAACATCGAAATTTGTAAACGCTATTTAGAGCGGATGAGCAAAATGGGGATGACCTTAGAGATCGAGCTTGGAGTAACCGGCGGTGAAGAAGACGGTGTTGATAACACCGACATCGACTCGGCCCGTTTGTATACCCAACCGTCTGAAGTGGCTTATGCCTATGAAGAGTTGATGCAGGTCAGCGATAAATTTACAGTTGCGGCCGCGTTTGGGAACGTACACGGTGTTTACAAACCGGGTAACGTTGAATTACGCCCCGTGATCCTCAAAAATTCTCAAGACCACATTCGTGAAAAATTTGGTTTGGATGCGGAAGAACCGATCAATTTTGTCTTCCACGGTGGATCAGGTTCAAGCCCGGCTGAAATCGAAGAAGCGATCTCTTACGGCGCAGTCAAGATGAATATCGACACTGACCTACAGTGGGCGTTCTGGGATGGAATCCGCGGCTATTCGGCCGATAACTTTGGCTACCTGCAAGGGCAAATCGGTAACCCAGATGGTGGAGACAAGCCCAATAAGAAATTCTATGATCCTCGCAAATGGTTGCGTGTGGCGGAGGACAGCCTCTCTGCTCGTTTGACCCAAGCGTTTGAAGATCTCAATTGCATTGGTGTTTTAGATTAGTTGATTATGTCATACCCGCGAAGGCGGGTAACCAGCGCTAAGCCTTGCGCTGGATGCCTGTTCGTTCCTCTGCAGGAGTGCCTTCGCAGGAATGGCGATTTCACATCTGAAAACTCGTTTGAAAAATAAGAAAAGGGGCTTGGTCAATTTTGATCAAGCCCCTTTTCTGTTCCCAAAGGTTTTTCCAAAGTCGTAGGAACTGCCCTAACCAAGGGCTGTAAGCCCTCGGTTAACATAGGAAACCTGATCAATCAGGTTTAAGGCGGTCTGTTAGCCCGATTATTAAAGTCATGAAATTAAATAGGTAATATCAAAATTGGTTCGCGACCACC
>JAHDGV010000414.1:0-2040 GCA_020631655.1 Chloroflexota bacterium
GGAAGGTGAAAACGGATTGGGGGTGATGACGGATGATCATCAGGCCAAGTATTACCCGATGAGCGCCATCCCTAAAGGGGGCAAAATCGAGGATGAGTTCCTCGGCCGCACCCTAATTATCGAGCGTGGCGATATCGACGGGGTGCCACGGGCCAAATGGGCCGATGGGAAAGACCGGCCGATGCAACTGCTCACCCGCTGGTATGGATTTTCATTCACCTACCCAAACTGTGACATTTATGAGCCTAACAAAAAGGAAAACTAATATGGCGGTTCAAGAACCAACATCAAGAATTAACCGAGACATTCGGATCATAAGTGAAGACGGCTATCGCTTCGAGCCACTCCGGCCGGACGCGAGCAACGAAATCCCCTTAAAGCGGGCCAACTTGGCACCTCAAACCGAGCTGATGTCGTTTGAGCGGAATGGTGAGCGGCGCGTTTTGATTGTGAGTGAGATGATTTACCATCACATTTGCCAAGGAGAACTGGCAGGCGAACCGTATCTAGTCACCTTTTGAGCCCCCTGCAACAGTGGTGTCGGTCTGACACCAGTCGTTGATGGGGACGTACACTGGTTCGGCGTCGTAGGATTATCAAACGGATTGGCGATTATGCGGGACGATGAAAGCCGGAGTTTGTGGGATCACATCACCGGTGAAGCGTTTGATGGCCCCAATGCGGGCAAGCGATTGCCGTTCTGGGGTGTGGAGCTAACGACGGTTGAAGCGGAACTGGCCGATCATCCTAATGTGATTTTGATCCAGTCTGAAAGTATGCCGTGGTACGGCCGGCTGATGCGTTTTGTCTTTGGTAACAACCTGATCGGCAAAAAAGGGACGGTTTTGCCACCCCGTTTCCGTAAGTCGATGAATAGTGATATCGATGATCGTTTGCCGGAAGGTGAAAATGGACTGGGTGTGATGGACGAGAACAACAATGCCAAGTTCTATCCGATCAGCACGCTCCAGAAAGGGGAATCGATCACGGATGAATGGCAAGGGCGTGAGCTAATTATCACCCGCGGCCGGATCGATGGAACTCCACGGGCAAAATGGGCCGATACAGGTGAAAAACCGATGCAGTTGCTCAGTCGTTGGTACGGTTTTTCGTTTACCTATCCCGGTTGTGACATCTACTCGTAGGGGTGAGATACTCGCCTCTAAAAATCAACGAGCTCTAGAAATTACCTAAGAGGAACTCACCCTTGGCATGGCAAAAACCGATCTAACCACACAAAAATTGTTGTTGGTTTTGGCAAACATTTCTCATGCCGCTGGGTGAGTTCCGCTCAAGTGTGTGCCCGAGTGAGGTTAGCCTACAGTCGCGTATCTCACCCCTACAGCCAACACCTTGTCTAACACAAATCAATTGAATTTGAACCAAAAAATTGACATCTGAGTTTTCTTCTGCTAGATTTCAGACCGTTCGGTCTTTTCTGAGATTAATTATGGCAACCAAAGGTAAACTCACCCGCGAAAAAATCATAGCTCGTTCAGCGCCCCTGTTTAACGAGCAGGGATATAACGGGGCCAGCATGTCTGACATCATGGATGTAACCGGCCTGAAAAAAGGTGGGATTTATAATCATTTTTCTGGCAAAGATGAGCTCGCTTTGGCAGCGTTTGATTACAACTGGAACATTTTGTTGCGGCGGTATCAAGAAGCGCTGGTCGGGGCGGGAGACAATCCGGCCGATCAGCTAACGGCCGCTATCGGTGTCCACGCTGGCTTTGCCGACAACCCGCCGATGGAAGGAGGCTGTCCTCTGCTCAACACCGCCATCGAAAATGATGATGGGCATCCGGCGTTGCAACAGCGGGCACGGGACGCGTTTACGTATTGGCACGGTTTGCTCAGCACCATTCTGCAAAACGGTGTTACTTCGGGCGATTTCCGGCCGGACGTTGACCCAAATGAAATCGCCACAGTCATTATCAGCACCCTCGAAGGGGGCATCACCTTAGGCAAAATTTTCCAAAACCGAGAGTACATTCGCACGGCGGCAAACCATCTTTATAAACATGTAGAGTCGGCCGT
>JAHDGV010000414.1:2140-4718 GCA_020631655.1 Chloroflexota bacterium
GGCATCTTCTCCCCCGGGGGAGAAGCAGAGAGGCTCAACGAAACGAGCGTAATTCCCCTCTCCCAAGTTGGGAGAGGGGCTAGGGGTGAGGGTTGATAAATTAACACGACACTTTTTATGGCAAAACTAGACACCCACCCAACCGTAATCAAATTTAGAGAGCAACAAGCACTCGCAGACAATCCATCCCGCCAAAAACCGCTGGATGCGGCGTGGCTCAAAGAGCTGTGTATCGGTGCAGGAGCAGACGATGTCGGCTTTGTTGATATCAATGATCCGGCCGTTGATGATCAGCGTGACAAAATTTTGGAAGCGTATCCGAAAACCAAAGCGATCATCAGCATTGTGGCCCGCATGAACCGGACACCGGTGCAGTCCACCCTGCGCTCCATCGCCAACACCGAGTTTCACACGGTGGGGCATGAGATCGACCAGATCTCGCACACAATTGTGCGCCAGCTTGAAGATTTGGGGATTGGGGCGCTCAATCCGGCCATGGCGTTCCCGATGGAGATGGGGAATTTCCCTGATGGGAATACGTTTATCGTGTCACACAAACCGATTGCAGAGGCGGCCGGGCTGGGGGTGATGGGTATCCATCGCAACGTCATTCATCCCAAGTACGGCAATTTTATTTTGCTGGGGAGCATTTTGGTCGGTCAAGAAATTGCCGAATATGGTGAACAGCTTGACTACAACCCCTGCTTCGAGTGCAAGCTGTGCGTGGCCGTTTGCCCGGTGGGAGCCATCGCGGCCGACGGTCATTTTAATGCGACGGCCTGCCTGAATCACAACTATCGTGAGTTTTTCGGCGGCTTTGTTGAATGGGCGGAGACGCTGGCGAACACGAAAAACAAGGACGACTATCGGGAAGAGGTTTCGGTGAGTGAGGATGCGGTCCGCTGGCAGAGTTTTACCGGCGGCGCCAACTACAACACAGCCTACTGCATGGCGGTCTGCCCGGCCGGGGAAGATGTGATCGGCCCCTACTTGGCTGACAAACGTCAGTTTTTAAACGAGACGGTCAAACCGTTCCAACAAAAAGAAGAGACCCTGTTTATCACCGAAAATTCTGATGCGATGGCCTACGCGGCCAAGAAATTTCCGCACAAAAAGATTCAGGTAGTCGATGGTGGCATTGTGCCGCAGTCGATCAAAGGGTTTTTGTGGGGCACACAAATCTCGTTCCAGCGGAAACAAGCGGATGGATTGGACGCAACCTACCACTTTACCTTCACAGGTGAAGAGGCTACACAACAAACGTTTGTGGTTAAAGACAAAACACTCTCAATAGAAGAGGGGTTGGTCGGCACGGCCGACATTGAAATTGAAATCGACGGCGAAGATTGGATCGACCTGCTCAACCAGCGGCTTAATCCGGTCTGGGCCGTTATTACACGACGACTAAAAATTAAAGGAGATCGGAATTTGTTGTTCCGGTTCCAGAAATGTTTCGGTTAATCAGACAGAGAAGAGAGATTAGAGAGCACAGTCGCCTCTCTTCTCTGAACTCTTTTCTCTCTGCTAAAGAAAAATGGCAAATAAAACAGATTTGGTAACAAAATACGGCCCGTGGGCCGTTGTAACCGGAGCATCTTCCGGCATTGGTAAGGCGTTTGCAGAGCAGTTGGCTGAGGCGGGTGTGAACCTCGTTTTGGTCGCACGGCGGCAGGCGATTTTGGATCAGATGGCGCAACGCATGACCCAATCCCACCAGATTAAAGTGCGGGTTTTGACGGCCGATTTGGCCCAACCACTCGCCGCCGAAAGGGTGTTTAACGAGACGGCCGATCTTGACGTGGGTCTACTCGTCGCTTCGGCCGGGTTCGGTACCTCGGGAGAGTTTTTAACCAACACGCTTGAAGCAGAGCTGAACATGCTCGACGTCAACTGTCGCGCTTTGCTCATCCAATCCCACCAATTTGGGCAACGGTTTGCTAAGCAGGGGCGGGGCGGCATGATTTTGCTCAGTTCGATTTTGGCTTTTCAAGGAAACGGAAATTCGGCCCACTACTCAGCCACAAAAGGATATGTGCATCAGTTGGCCGAAGGGTTGGCTCAAGAGCTTGGGCAAAAAGGTGTCGATGTTCTGGCGTGTGCCCCCGGCCCGACGATGACCGGTTTTGCAGATGCGGCCGGGATGGAGATGGGGTCTGGCTTAACCCCTGCGGTGGTAGCGCGTGAGACGTTGCAAAAGCTCGGCCGTCGGCGCACGGTGTTGCCTGGTGTGTTGTCAAAGCTGATCAGTTGGGGATCGCGCACCTTGCCTCGGCCGATTCGGGTGCGGCTGTTTAGCCAAATCATGGGTGGATTTGCGAAGCATGACGCAACGCCGGAACCAAGGGCTCAAGCCCTCGGTTAAAACAAGAAACCCGATGAATCGGGTTGAGTAGCATAGCTGATTGGCTGAATTGCTGATAAGCTAATTAGCTATGCTACTTGAAGCGGATAAACCACTCTCAAAGTCTCTGATTTGGGACATTCAGCGAGCCTATTTTGAATCGGCCGGGATGCAGGCGTGGCAAGATGACGTCGTGCCGCACACGATAAGCTGTAATCCGTTTATGGCCCGCGCCTA
>JAHDGV010000415.1 GCA_020631655.1 Chloroflexota bacterium
TTCTTTTGGGCCGTCAACACACCGCCATCAACTCCGCTGATCCCCAACGCATCCAGCCCAGCTTGGCGCAACGCCCGCACCAGCAATTTATTCACGGCCGCCGTCATCACCATTTCAGTGATCCATAAACTTTTTGCATCGGTCACACGCAACCCCTGAATCTTCTTTTCAGGGATGTCAAACGCCGCTTGCAACTCTTTAATCGACTTGCCCCCGCCGTTAATCACAACCACAGGTTCGTTCTTGGCAAACGTCGCTACCGCTTGGCAAAATCCTGCCAAAAACGCCGCATCATCTAGTTGGTGTCCGCTTACTTTTACTACTCGCATAAGAAAATAAGAGGAGAGCGGAGATTAGGAGAGACAAGAGGAATCAACCTCTCTATCTCGAATCTCTTTTCTCTCTTCTATAGAAGTGCTGTGGTTTCTTCAAATCCGTACATCAAATTAAAATTTTGCACCGCTTGGCCAGAAGACCCTTTGGTGAGGTTATCGATGGCACAGGTCAGGATCAGCATTCCGGCCGCAACCGTCATCCCGATCGCCACCCGATTAGACCGCACAGCGTGGGCCACAGTTGCCAGTTTACCTTCTGGTAAAACCTTCACAAACGGCTCATCACCATACGCATCTTCGTACAGCGCACGAACTTTTTCTGCGTCCCAACCATCTTTTAAAGGCACATAGATGGTGCTTAAAATGCCGCGCGGAATCGCCATTAAATGGGGAGAGAAAATCAGCTCAGGTGCACCATTTCCATTGCTCCAACCAGCCAGCTTTTCGCTCATCTCAGCCCAGTGGCGATGGCTTTGCCCAATCCCATACGGAGTCATGTTGTCCTGAACTTCTACATGATGGTAAAGCAACTTAGCCTTCCGGCCGCCGCCCGACACCCCGGTTTTTGAGTCAGCGATAATGTGTGCGCCAGCTTTAACACCACCCGCTTTCACAATCGGGTTTAGTGGGATGAGAACGCTCGTTGGGTAACAGCCAGGGCAAGCCACAATGTCCGCCTCTTTGACCTCATCGCGTGCATGTTCGGTCAAGCCATACACCGCTTCTTGCAACCATTCCGGCCGAGGATGCTCAACCTTGTACCATTCTTCGTAGGTTTCCAAACTCTTGAGCCGGAAATCTGCGCTCAAGTCGATCACTCGGCATCCGGCCGCACGAGCACGCACGGCCGTGGCGGCGCTGGCGGCATGTGGCAGGCACAAAAAAACCGCATCTACCTGATCAAGTGGAGCGTCTGCGCTTTTGATCAATGGCCAATGCGGTCCTTGAGCGTAAATCTCGTCGAGCGTCATCCCGGCCGAACTCTCGGACGTACAGAAGACGACCTCGACCTCGTCGTGTTTTTGCAGTAAATCGACTAATTCAAATCCGGCATAACCGGTTGCACCAAAAATTCCAACTTTTACCATAATGTTTTTCCAACCCTCACCCGGCCCAACTTTGTTGGGCTTAAGCTGAACGTGCCAATCAGTTGGCATTGGGCTCAACATGTTGAGCCGTTCAGCCCTTCTCCCCCGTGGGGAGAAGATGCCCGATAGGGCAGATGAGGGGGTAGCGGTTTGCTAAAGAAAGATTTTACTTAGACAAAAAAAAACGCCGGACCCTTTCAGGTCCAGCGTTTGAATTTGTAATTGCGTGTGTTATGTAAAAACTCAGGCAGCAACAAACCCCAGACCTTGGGACTGGTAACTACGTCGGGGACGTCGCGGAGAGTTGCTAGCGATAAACATAACGAGCGAAACTATAGCAGAAACTTTTTGTGAGGCAAGAATTCCTTTTAAAAAACCTTTGTAACACAACTCTTGAGAAAGACTTTGGAAGTTTCAATCGATCAAATAACAATCAGATCAGTTGGTTAAAAACTTCCGAAGTCTAATTGTGCGTAACGTGGGTAAACAAAAAAGCGATTGTGCTTTCACACAACCGCTTTTCATGCTTTTCCAAAACTGTACTTACTATAGTTCAGTTATATCTTTGCTGTTGTCTTCGGCCGGAGGACCTTCACTGTCAATCGCATCTGACAGTTTGCCGAACTCTTGGCTCAACCAGCGCAACCCTTGCGACACACTCTTTTTAAAAGATTGTGCAACTTCACTTGAGTCGATTTCGTTAACTGTTTCAGTTACTTTTTGTCCGGGGCCGGTTTCTTTTACATTGTTTAAAGCTTTGCCCATTTCGTCAGCAAACTTTTTCATCCCTTCCTGCATGTCGTTCTGAACTTTTTTAACTTCTTCACTATTTAATGCAGATTGGATGGTGTCTGCCAACTGTTGGCCAAACTTTTTTAGCTCTTCTTCAATATTAATTGTGTCGCCAGAAGCTACTTTTTCTTCTTCGGCCGTCACATCTTCGATTTCAATTTTAATTGGTTCTTGCTCTTTCATAATTTAATTATCCTTCTAATTATCATTAAAAGCTCCCACAATCAGTTCACATCTAAATTCATCAATTATGACTTTACCAACTTAGCGGTTGTTCCTGAAAAACAAACGGGGCGGTGGGCTTGCGCGTCCACCACCCCATCTGATCCGGATGGTAACCGGTGGTAAAGGATAATCTCGAAACACAATACGGGACCTTTGTAAATAGGTTGCGAGATTTAAGATAATCCGTTGACACGGGTTTAGTCGTTCGCTACAATTTCGATCCTCTTGTGAAAAACAGAGGCTCTGGTGAAGTAGCTCAGCTGGTTAGAGCACAGAACTCATAATTCTGGGGTCGGTGGTTCAAGTCCACTCTTCACCACACAAAAAGCCATCCGATTCGGGTGGCTTTTTTATTTTCTGGAGCAATATGAGAGCTACACGATAAAGGAACCAAAAACAGACAAAAAGCAATACTGAAAGTCAATTTTAGTAAAAATTTCCTAATAACTTGCCAAACCCCACATTTTTAGTATATACTTGGGTTTATGTAGGCTCCCTCTGAGGTGGTAGTGCAACGCCCGTTGTGCTCCACCTCAACTTTTTTCTACAGACAAATTAAATAAAAATTTTCAAAGGTCAGAAATTTCTGGCCTTTTTTGTTGCCTATCGGCCGGAGCCAGATCAAATGCCAATTACAAGTGCATCCTCAACCATGATGACATAAAATAAAAGCCTACCTATTCATTATGATCACTTGGCAATCACAAGAACTCATTCGGCTTGTAAATGAAAAATATCCTGACTGGGATGGATTTAGCCATCCACAGTTTGTTGAGGATGAGATTGACTACAAGCGCAAGGCTGTTAAACAGACACGGGAGCTAATCGGCCGGAAAGTGTTCAAAGAGCATCTTGTAGCCGGAGACTACGACGAAATCATTCGCCGCATAGAAAAAGCCTGCCGCCAAACCAACCTGATGTACATCGCACAGCCGCGCAACGGGGATCTCGCCATCCTTTATGTAGATGGGCTAAACAAATGGGAGTTTTGCCAGCAGGTGTACGCCCTGTTGTACGATGATCGCCCCAGCCCTGACAAAATTGACAGCTTTGCAGACTATTGTTTAGACAATCAATTGCCCATTCGCTGGCCGTTTGCCACTTACCTGCTATTTGTAACCAAGCCCTCGGCCGAAGTGTTTGTCAAACCCCGGGTTGCCAAATGGTTTATGCAGTTTATGGGATTCGGTGAAAAATACACCAGCGAACTCTCGGCCGATATGTACGAGCAATTCAAAAAAAGCTGGCACGGGCTAAAAGCTGAGCTGGGTGGATTTGGTGAGTTACCGGCCAAAGACATGATCGACATCCAGAGTTTGCTGTGGGTCGCGTACGAGGTCAGCCAAAAGCGAGTTGAAGGGCTAGACACAAAAGGGCAAATTGAGCTTGACCGGCCAGCCAAGTTGCGTGAGCCAGAACCAAGCTATCAACTGCGTTACGAGCCGCCCGAATTGCCAGAGCAAATCGATGAGCCCATTAAACATGATCTGTACAGCCTAGAAGAGTGTGCGGCCGATACCGGATTTGAGCTGAGCCAGCTTGAGCAGTGGCGCGACCACATTGAACGGCGTAAGCAGGGGCTTTTCTACGGTCCACCTGGAACGGGCAAAACATTTTTGGCCCGCCACTTGGCCAAACATTTAGCCAGCAGTACCGGTGGCATTGTAGAAACGGTCCAGTTTCACCCGGCTTATGACTATGCTGATTTTGTGGAAGGGGTGCGGCCGCAGTTAGACGAAGCCGGAAAGATGACGTGGGTGAACCGGCCGGGGGTGTTCATGCGCTTCTGCCGCCAAGCCAAGGTCAACAAAGGCATTTGTGTCTTAATCATAGACGAAATGAACCGAGGGAATTTGGCACGCATCTTTGGGGAGCTGATGATGCTGATCGAGTACCGCAACGAGACGCTCACACTCCCATCCGGCGAGCGCTTTATGGTGCCTGACAATGTGCGCATCATCGGCACAATGAACACGGCCGACCGCTCAATCGCACTGATTGATCATGCTTTGCGTCGTCGTTTTGCCGCGATTTCGCTCGGGCCAGATTTTGGGTTGATAGAACGGTATCATGCCAAACATGAAACCGACTTCGACCCAGCAAAACTAATTAAGCTTTTAGCTCAGCTGAACACAGACATTGCTGACCCCGCTTACGCTCTCGGTGTTTCGTATTTTTTGTCCCCGTCCTTGAAAACAGATTTGCAAAACATTTGGCAAACGGAAATCGAGCCTTATTTGGAAGAGTACTTTTTTAATCA
>JAHDGV010000416.1 GCA_020631655.1 Chloroflexota bacterium
TACAAGGTTTATCCACGGCCGTTTGATCCCCACTTTTCAAGCGATGCGATCCGTAAAATCGACCATCTCTCGGCTCAGGATCGGCTCGATCAAATGGAGATGCCGGATCTCCAACGAACCCTGATGGGACGCATGTTGGCCATGCAAAGCCACGGCGATCCAAAAAACGGAGCGTATGCTGAATTTTTGCGCTGGTATGCGCTCAGCAACTTTAGCACCGAAATTTATCTGTCCACCGCTTCCCGTCTCCAGTTTCTGCAGGGGACTCGCAGATTGATCGATGCGATCATTAATGATTCCAACGCTGAAGTGATGCTTAATTGGCCGGTCGCGGCCGTTGAACAAGACAACTCTGGCGTGCGGGTGACCTGTCAAAATGGAGACGTTTTGACAGCGAAGCAGGTGGTCATCGCGTTGCCCGTTAACGTCTGGAAGGATATCGAGTTTTCCCCTAAACTAAGCGCTGAAAAACAGGCTCTGACCCGCGAAGAACATACGGGGAAAGGTCAAAAAATCTATATGCGCATCAAAGGGCATTGGCCTGATTTGAACCTTGCATCTGATGGAACATCAGACATTTGCACGGTTATCGTGCAAGAGGCACGGCCGGACGAAACCCTGCTTGTTGTCTTTTTGACCAACAGCAATCTAGCCCCATTTGGCAAAGCTGAGTTAGAAGCGGGCTTTCAAAAATTTCTGCCAGAAATCGAGGTGATTGATACGCTGTTTCACAATTGGGTAGATGATCAGTTTGCTCACGGCACATGGTGCGGTTATCGGCCGGGGCAGACTTCGAATTATTTGGCGCAAGCACAAGCCAGTGAAGGCAATCTGTACTTTGCTGGGGCTGACATCGCCAGCGGCTGGCGCGGCTTTTTTGACGGGGCGATTGAAAGTGGGATGCGTGCCGCGAATCAGTTGAAACAAGATTGGGAGGTGCTGTGAGTGAGGAATTTTATGTTCACGAATTGGCCGGGTCGGCTCAACTTTTCCGTATCGAGACCTGTATATGTTCTAAATTATGGAAGCAAAGCGTTCGGATGGGTTTTCAAATAGTGTTCAACCGTTGTAACCCCATCGGCTAAAAATGATGATTGGAGAAAATGGTCAATCAGCTCTGGTCCGTGGCTCCCAGCCGCATCGAGGCACAGCTGCAAATACTCTGGAAAAGGAAGAATATCATCCCTCCAAAGTTTGCCCGAATAGTGCTGACCAACCCGCTCAAAATAATCTTGATCATCTTTGATGCGGGTGGCCCGATAACCGGCATCACTCCATTCGGTACACATCTGCCCTTTACCAATTGAACCATCTGCCTCAACAAACTCAACTTCTATCCAACGGAAGCGATGCTCACGCTCAAATAGCTCCGGCCATTCGTCGGCCGGGCATTCAAACGTTGAGCAGATGATTTCAGCCCCTTCGCGCCAGCGGCTAGCACAGGAGGCTCGTCGCACATCGGCCGGATCGATTTGGCGACGCGTGTGAAAAACAATTCCAACTTTGTTGAAAATGCGGATGTAGTTTGGCACCCGCACAAGGCGAAAGCCGGTTAAATTGGGCACGCTTTTTCTGGCTGATTCTTCGAGCAACAGCGAACCATAACCAACAATTTGGATCGGACCTTTAACAATTTCCATCTAGATTTTTGAGCTTAAAGTAGTTTGGCGGAACCGTAAAAAAAGTATTCTGGGGTAGATTCAAACGCCGTCTCCCATCCGAGTTGGCTGAGCTGGTTAGCCAGTTTTTCTAACTCATAATATCGTTTAACAATTAGATATTCGTTCCCGTTGTTTAACAATCTTTTTTGAACAGATGAGTTGGCATCAACGGCCGAGTTGTTGGTTGACCGGGACTCTTTTTTCGGCAGTGAGTCGATGAGGAACACCCGGCCGTTTGGTTTCAAAGCCTGTTTCACATTGTTCCAAAATGGGGCAAACTGCCCCTCTGGAACATGGGACAGCCAGAAGCTGAAAAAGACAACGTCAACCTGTTGCTCCGGCCGCCAGTTAAAAAGGTCAGCTTGTTGATAAACCACGTTAGGGTTTTGCAGTTTTGCTTGGTTAATGGCCAGCATCTCGGCCGAACCATCAACGGCCGTGATTGAGTCTGAAAACTTGGCGAGTTCGGCCGTCCAGATGCCGGTACCGCAGGCCAACTCCAGCACATCACCGGTTGGGTTAAAGTCGGCCAAGGCCTGACGAACCACGGCCGCCTCATCGTGCCAAATCTGGTTAATCTCTGGACCGCGATCATAGCGGCCGCGCCGGTAAAACCAGTCATCATATTCAGACGAACGGGCGTTGTAGTAGGCTTGCTGTTCGTTTAAAAAGCTATCATCAATTTTTTGATTCATGTTCTCCTCTCTTTTGTCTGATGACTTGATTAAATTTACCGACGATCTAAAGATCGCGGCTTTTGTATGACGGCCTTTGGCCTCTTTTATCTGCCAACGATAAATATTGATCTTAGTTTATCTTAATTTGTTGATAGCGACTTTAGAAAGTCTGACCAAAACAATTCGTATACTTTCTTAAAAGATGGTGTGCGTGGTCAGCAAAATAGATTTAAAATTTAGTGGCTCGAGAGCCAAAATTTGCAAAGGATAACATTATGTCTGTTGAACTACTTTCACCCGTCTGGACCCATCTAACCGATGTCCAGCCCGCTCGTGCAGAGGGGATTTATATCTACGATTCTGATGACAATCGCTACATCGACTTTACTTCTGGGATCGGTGTGACCAACACGGGCCACTGCCACCCCAAAGTGGTCAAAGCGGTACAAGATCAAGCGGCCAGCATGATCTTTAGCCAGATGAATATCACCATTCATCCCAAAGCGATTGAACTGGCAGAGAAGCTAAACGGGATCACCCCATCTAAAATTGACCGCTTTTTCTTCTCGAACAGTGGTGCCGAGGCGGTAGAGGCGGCCGTTAAGCTGGCACGCAACGCCACCGGCCGCAAAAACATCATCGTCATGCAGGGGAGCTTCCACGGCCGGACCCATCAAACAATGGCGATGACCACCTCAAAATACATCTATCGCAAAAACTATCAGCCACTACCGGGCGGTGTGTTTGTCACCCCGTTCCCATACGCTTATTTTTATGGATGGGATGAGGAAGAAACCACCGAGTTCTGCATGAAACAGCTTGATTTACTTTTGCACGGCCAAACGTCTCCGGGCGAAACGGCCGCCATTGTGATCGAGCCGATTTTGGGCGAAGGTGGCTATGTCCCGGCCCCAGATGGGTTTATCCAAGAGCTACGGGCGCTGTGTGACCAACACGGCATTTTGCTGATCGCTGACGAAGTGCAAAGCGGCTTCGGCCGGACGGGTAAATTCTTTGCTTACGAGTATGCGGGCGTTGAGCCAGACATCATCATTATGGCCAAAGGATTGGGCAGTGGATTGCCGATTTCTGCCATTGCGGCCCCGGCCGAGCTGATGGACAAATGGACACCCGGCACCCACGGTGGCACCTATGGCGGCGGTAGCCCGATCTCACTGGCTGGGGCCTGCGCCTCGATCGACGCCATCCTTGAAGAAGATTTGGCCGGCAATGCAAAAGCGATGGGAGATTATTTGGTGACCCGCTTAAAAGCGTTGGAAAGCAAATGCCCCGCTCATGGTGAAGGATTAGGCATCGGTGACGTACGCGGCCGGGGGTTGATGGTAGGCGTTGAATTTACTGACAAAGAAGGTAACCCAGATGCGGCTACCGCTTCAAAAATCGCCAAATACTGCGTCGAGCACAATTTGCTGATTTTGATCTGCGGCAGTTATCAAAACGTGATTCGCTTTATCCCGCCGCTCACAATTACAAAAGCAGAGTTAGATGAAGGGCTCGCCATCTTTGAAGCTGCGTTTGAGAGCTTGAAATAGCAAGGTTTTGCACATCTAGACCAGTCAGGTTTTAAAAACCTGACTGGTCTTTTACGTTAGTATCCTCTTTCAAAGTCTACAATGTAGTTGAGCCTTTTCCCCGCCAACAGTTTTCTATAATTTTCGACAAACACCGGCACCGCATCAGCCGGGATTGTGGGTGCCGCGGTGTGATAGGTGATCAGCACATTTGGCTCGTTCCAGTATGGATCGGTTGTTGGCAGTGGTTCTTCCCTAAACACGTCTAAAACCGCCCCTGCCACCTGATTATTGCGCAATGCCCACAGCAAATCTTCATCCACAATCGCTGCGCCTCGGCCGGGATTAATGATCAGTGCATGTGGCTGCATCTGCTCAAAAATCGGTCGGTCTAACAAGTTGGTGCTGGCGGGTGTGTCTGGCATGATGCTGATCAAATAATCGACCCCGGCCGCCATTTCCGCCAGTTCATCCCCATGAAAATACCGATCAATCGCCCCGCACCCTTCGCTCGAGCGGGTGTATCCCCATGTCGTTAGCCCTACCGCTTTACACAGCCGTGCAATCTCTCCACCGATCTCTCCCACGCCCAAAATCCCGGCCGTTTTGCCACCAACTTGGCGCGGCTTAACCGGGTTCCAATGATGTTCCGCTTGGCTGGCCAGATGGGTACGCACATTCAGTTCGTGGCTAAAAATATGCCCCACCGCGTATTCCGCGATCAGCCGGTTAAAGATGCCTCGCATATTGGTCAGCGTGTAGTTGGTTGGCATGTGTGGTTGCATAAACGGGGTCACCCCGGCCCAAGTCGATTGGACCCAATCTG
>JAHDGV010000417.1:0-1392 GCA_020631655.1 Chloroflexota bacterium
AGACCAGTCAGGTTTCTGAAACCTGACTGGTCTCTTGCAGGTAACAAAAAAGGCTCGGCCGAATTTCGGCCGAGCCTTTTGCTCAAATTTATTTTGGTGGACTGACTAGCCTGCGGCTTCCATATGGGGAGCAATTTCCGCCATGATTTGATCTTTCGGACGAACACCAACGATACGAGCCACAACTTCACCACCTTTGAAAACCATCAAAGTTGGGATACTGCGGATGCCGTAACGGCCGGGCACAGTTGGGTTTGAATCGATATCCATTTTGCCAACAACAAGGCCATCTTGCTCTTCAGCGATTTCATTAACGGTGGGTGCCACCATGCGGCAGGGTCCACACCATTCTGCCCAAAAGTCTACCAAAACTGGTTTGTCTGAATTTAGAACATCACTCTCAAATGAGCCATCTGTAATTTCGATTGGATGTGACATGTTTATCTCCTTAAAAAGGTCTGTGGGGCTTTTTAATCCTCACGCCTTTGGTTTTTGTACTTGAATTTAAATGCGCAAATAAGTTTCACGCTACAGCTTATAGATGAACATCTATTTAGCAATCTTACCTTTCAAAGTGTATGCGATTCATTAAAGGTGTCAAGCTGATTTCTATGCTTTTTATGCAGGTATATCCAAAGGGATATGAATATTTGAAAAGAGTTCTGCATGGACCAAGTAAACGTCCCGTAAGACCGTGATAAAAAGCAGAGGGCGTTAGCTAGAATGCTTCCGAATCCCATCGCAATTTAAATAGATACTATGTCACACGAAAAACATGATCAAAACCAAGGGCTAGATACGCCTGATACAACCCCATCCATCATGAGGATTCTTATGTACGCTTTAATCGGCTACGGGTTGGTATCCTGCGTGACATACGGATTTCTGTATGGCTTTGATCTGACTGATCGAGCTGAAGAGGTGGAGCAGAATCAGATCATTAATGAACAGGTGTTTATGAACACCTTTCCCCCGGCCGCCTACCTCTCAGATCCATTTAAACCAGAGATTTCGCAAGACCAAGCCCAAGAATCCAATTTAACCATAGTAGAAGATGCGGCCGAATTGGGGACCCTGCTGGGGACCAACACCACCATTAGCTTGATTTTAGTTGATGAGGCCGCCCTGCAAGATGAAGCCAACCTGTCGATTTTAAAGCAACAGCTTGCCCTCGGCCGGATGGTGGTTGGATTGCGTATTCCACATTCTGATATGGCTGAATTCCTACAAGAGACAGCTACGGCCGCAAACCTTGAGCGGGATGATGTGACCGACGCCGTAATCTGGATCAGCGGCTGGTATACGGACGAAGATGGGAATCTTGCTGAATTGTCAAAAGCCTACCCTGAATATGCCGCGATGCTGGCTGAAACACATCAGCTTTCCCCCAAT
>JAHDGV010000417.1:1492-4689 GCA_020631655.1 Chloroflexota bacterium
TAAGTTCACGGTAACTGAATAGGCATTCGGGCGTCTGATTCTATAATCGGGGTGAGCTTTGGTTTATAGTGATATGATCACCAAATTGTTACAACGTCCCATATGAAAAATCAGTTTGTCGGTTGGTCAAAAATTTTAGTTAGATTGGGCTTGCTGGGGGTGACAGTTCTCTTTTTGGTTGCATGTTCTGCTCCAGAGCCGGAGCCGATACCGGCCGAGATTGTGGCGTTGCCCACGTTAGCCTCGGCCGTAGACGTGCCAACCCTGCTACCCACTGTGGCTCCAACTTGGACCCCTGCCACCACACTAACCGATGAACAAAGCGGCTTGGTTTTAGGATCAACCCCAACCGCTGGGGCCGCAACCAGCACGCCACTCCCCATCCCCACAAATACCGGTACACCCACCAACACGCCCACCCCAACTGAAACGCCGGTTCCAACCCAAACCTCTGCGTGGGATTGGGAGTTTGACACCACAGATGTCCGGCCGTGGGTGACTTACGCCTTTGACGAGCCACTGCCTATTCCAGCTTTTCCACGGCCGCCCGAAGACAACGGCTGGGGGATGCACTGGATGCCGACGGTTAGCCAAGAACGCTGGGCCGTCGATCGATTTGTGGCCGAGATGGAGCGGATGCACATCAAATGGGTCGTCTTTTTAAACGAGAGCGCGGACCTGCACAGCAACGAATATCTGGTTGATAAATTGGTGCAGGCCAACATTATGCCCGTCATGCGTATTTATCGGGATAGCGTGCTTTTATATGATGGGGATGTCGGCCGACTCGTGGCTCACTACCGGCCGAGGGGTGTGTTTTACTACCAGCTGTACAACGAACCCAATGTCAACATCGAGAACAATCAGGGGTTTGCCAACCCCAATCATTATGCCCAAAACTGGGCGATTGAGGCACGCAAAGTCATCAACAACGGCGGGCTTCCCGGCATCGGCGCACTCAGCCCTGGGGGTGAATATAACCATCTTGAATTCACCGAACGCATGTTGCGCGCCATCATTTTTAATGGGGATGAAGACCTGCTGAATCGGACATGGATTTCGCTCCACAACTATCATGGGGTGCGGGCCAAAGATGATATCGGCGGATTTTTGATGTTTCGGGAATACAACCGGATCACCCGCTCGGTCATCGGCCGTTCACTGCCGATCATTGGCACAGAGGGGGGCTCTTACAGCGATGATCCCAATGTGATGATCGATTTGGCCCGCTATCAGTATGATTTTGTAGCACAAGAAGCTCCAGAGACTGACCCATATTATTTTGCAATTTCGTGGTGGTTAATTGCCAATCGATCTGGCGGGGGTTTTGACAGCACGTGGGAGTGGCAAGCACTGTTTCAGCCCGGATATACCCATCCTGTGGTGACGGAGTATTTCTACAAGGGAGTGACGGCGGCTGAGCAGTAACCAGTGATCAGTCGGCTTTGCCGTTCAGTGGTCAGTTTGCCGACCTGTGCTAATATCGCCTGCAACCAATCACCCGTGGAGAATAAACACAAATGAAGCCAATCGATCAACCCAATCAATTTTTAGTTGCCCCCAACAGTACGGTTAAGCTGGCCGACATCAGCACCAAAGCGGCCGATCATTATGAGCACGACCGAGAAACGGCCGAAAAAGAATTTAAGGCCCTGCGCAAAGAGCTGGCCGAACTCCAGTTCAAGCTGTATGCGGAAGGGAAACAAAAGTTGCTGGTGGTTTTACAGGCTCTCGATGCGGGCGGAAAAGACAGCACGATTCGCAAAGTCTTTCGCGGGGTAAATCCACAGGGAGTTCAGGTTGCATCGTTTAAAGCCCCAACCAAAGAGGAGTTGGCACACGACTACCTGTGGCGTATCCACCACCATGTGCCTTCGGCCGGAATGATCGGGGTATTCAACCGTTCCCACTACGAAGATGTGCTGATTGTAAGGGTGCAAAACTTTGCCCCAGAAGCGGTCTGGTCAAAGCGATTTGAGCACATCAACCAGTTTGAAAAGCTTTTGGCCGATACGGGAACCCGCATCATTAAAATATACCTCCATATTTCAAAAGATGAGCAAAAGGAGCGGCTTCAAGCGCGGCTGGACGATCCTGAGCGCAATTGGAAGTTTGAGTCTGGGGACCTAAAACAGCGGGCTAAATGGGACGACTATCACGTTGCCTTTGAAGATGTGTTTGCCAAATGTTCTACAGACTATGCCCCTTGGTACGTTGTCCCGGCCGACAATAAGTGGTATCGCAATGTGGCTGTGTCGCGCATATTGGTCAACGAGTTAAGAGACATGAATCCGCAATTTCCGCCGGCCGAAGAAGGGCTGGAAAACATTGTGATTGAGTAGCTACAAATGTTAGCCGAGCAATAAATCGACTCCCATCTCTCCCCCGCCTATGTTATAATTTAGCACTTACGTTCGATAAGTTTTAATATAACGAATTGGGTTCAATGAACGGCATTCGTCAATCCAAAACATGAGCATTTTCGATTTACAGTCAGAATTTACACCGATGGGGGACCAGCCACAGGCGATTGCAGAATTGGTTGAGGGTGTTGAAGATGGGGAGCGATATCAAACTCTGTTGGGTGCTACCGGAACGGGTAAAACGTTTACGATTGCAAATGTGATCCAAGAAACCGGCCGGCCGACGTTGATCATGGCCCACAACAAAACCTTGGCCGCTCAGCTGTATGCTGAGTTCAGGGAGTTCTTCCCAAACAACGCCGTTTCCTACTTTGTTAGTTACTACGACTACTATCAACCCGAAGCTTACGTCCCACGTCGCGACCTGTTCATCGAAAAAGAAGCTCAGATTAACGAAGAGATCGACCGTCTCCGCCTGCTAGCTACCAGTACGCTCATGACCCGCCGAGATGTGATTATTGTCGCCTCGGTTTCATGCATTTACGGTATCGGCAACCCAACCCGCTGGGGGCAAGTGAGCGTCAAGCTCAAACGGGGTGAGAGCTATCGGCGTGACAATGTTCTGCGCAGGTTGATCGAAATTCAGTACGGCCGGAACGACATGGACTTCAAGCGGGGTACGTTTAGAGTCCGCGGAGATACGTTGCACATCTATCCGGCGTATGCCGAAACCGGCTATTCGGTAGAATTTTGGGGAGATGAGGTTGAACGCATCACCGAAATCCATCCGGTAACGGGGGAAGTGATCGCTGAGACATTTGATATCGAAATCTT
>JAHDGV010000418.1 GCA_020631655.1 Chloroflexota bacterium
AGATCAAAATAATGGAACGTAGTTTTAACCATCAATTTTTGACACTACAGTATACTTAACGCTGGCTCAAAATTTTTATAGCCAGCCATACTCTGTACTGATCCAACTTCGTCATTCTCATTCACAAAAAAACACTTGAAAAGTTCACAACGTATTCTCATCACCGGTGGAGCCGGATTTATTGGCTCTAACCTTGCCAACAAACTATTAAGTCAAGGCCATTGCATTACAATTTTCGACAATTTGTCGAGATCGGGTTGCCAACAAAATCTAGATTGGCTACGTCAATCTAACCCACAAAACAACTTCAAAGTCGTACACGCAAATCTCGCCGATTTTGATAAATTAAAACAAGCTACCGAAGGGGCCGAGCAAATTTACCATTTGGCAGGCCAAGTGGCGGTCACCACCTCTGTCAAAGACCCTCGTGAGGATTTTGAAGCCAATGCGCTCGGCACATTCAACGCGCTCGAAGCGGCACGACAGGTTGGAGACGATCCCATATTTTTGTACACAAGTACGAACAAGGTCTATGGGGGTATGGAAGAAATGGAAATTATCGAAGGTGACAACCGTTTTCGATACGGGACCTTACCTTATGGGATTCCCGAAACTCAACTCATCGATTTCCATTCCCCTTATGGTTGCTCAAAAGGGGCTGGCGACCAATACACTCGGGACTATGCTCGGATTTACGGCCTTCGCAGTGTCGTGGTTCGCCAAAGTTGCATCTATGGGTATCGTCAATTTGGGATTGAAGATCAGGGTTGGATCGCATGGTTTATTATTGCGGCCCTCAAAAAACGACCCATTAAAATATACGGCAATGGAAAACAGGTTCGCGACATTCTTTTTATCGATGATTTGCTGGATGCTTATGAAGCCATCGTAGAAAATATAGACCGGACCAAAGGAAAAATTTACAACATTGGAGGCGGGGCGGACAAAACAATCAGTATTTGGACTGAATTTGGGCCATTGCTAGAGGAATTATTCGAAGAGCCAATTCCTGTCACGTTTGAAGACTGGCGGCCGGGGGATCAGCCGGTTTATATCAGTGACATTCGGAAAGCCAAAGCAGAGTTTGGGTGGGAACCAAAAATTTCTCCAAAAGAAGGGATATCACGCCTCTTCCATTGGATTAAAAACAACCCTGAGCTGTTCGAACATTTGTAACATTCTTTAAAGCAGTGCATACCATCGAGGACTTTCATCATGTCAAAAATTATGCTAATCGGGTACAACCCGCCGGCTTTAGAACGGGACACAAAAATCGAAGCTGCACATTATCGGTCATGGCAGTTTCTAGATCCTTTGCTGGAGGATGGGCATCAAATATGCCTGTGTGCCAACACAATGCTTTCAACACGGCCGGACGGCCTTGATTCTCAGCCCGATCTCCCTCACGAATGGAAAAACCAGCTAATTTACCGGCCGATCATGCTTCATCAGAAGCGGAATTGGGTACGCGACCTACAACAAATCCATGACGAATTTCAGCCAGACTGCATTGTTGCCGTCAATTTTGATTGTTGCTTAGCCGCCACAAAGCTACAAACCAATCGGCCGATCTGGATGGACATTTATGGGGACTACATGACAATCGTTCAAGCCGCTTGTTATCGCGCAGGCAGAGATCGTGGGATATCAACTTCTGTGGCTTTTTTCCGCCAAGTGCTAAAAACGGGAGATGTGTTTTCTGGCTGTGGCACCCCTCAAAAGCACATGCTGGCTGGCGAGCTAGCATTTACCGGCCGGCTTAATGCAGAAACCTTTGGCTATGAATATACCCAAGTCATCCTACCTGGCTCGTCCCCCAAAGACGGTTCAGAGGACGCAAATATCACCACGCCGTCTGATCTTCCAGACATTCCAAACGATGCGTTCACCGTTCTTTGGTGCGGTGGCTACAACACTTGGACCGATGTAGATACTTTGTTTGCTGGGTTAGAAATCGCTATGCAAGCAGATCCAAACGTACACTTTCTTTCCGTTGGAGCCAACACCTACGAAGGGGAAGATAACGTCTACGATCGATTTAAGCAGATGATTGCCAATTCAGAATACAAAGAGCGCTATCACCTGTTGGGCTGGCGACCTTACTCTGATGTAGCTTATTTTTATCAAGAAAGCGATGTGGGCATCAACATTGATGCGATGCATTATGAAACTGTTTACGGGACGCGGACCCGCCTTGTCGAGATGATCGCGGCCGGACTACCTGTGATAACAAGTACCGGCTGTGAGCTCAGCGACCTGATTGATCGCAAAGGGGCTGGGCTGATTTTTGATACAGCTGATGCACAGGGGCTTGGCAAACAGATTCTCTACCTTGCAACTGATCGGCAAAAATGCACGGAAATGGCTCAGGTCGCTCTGAACTATGCGCAAAAAGATCTGTCGTTTGGGGTTACCACAATGCCGGTCCGAAATTGGGTTAAAAATCCTGCACATGCCCCAGATGCACGTGGGACATTTGGCTTAAAGCAGTTTGAGTATCAAGCCCGATCTATGGTTCGCCAGCTTATTTGGCACTTTACAGGCTTAGGCTTTGTCGCTAACAGCTTGTTTCGCCGTTCATAGCTAACCTGAGTTTTGCTTAAGCATTTCGGCCGCGGATATGCGCTGATTTCCGCTGATATTTCATGAATAATCATGTAAATCAGCGTACATCCGTAAAAATCTGCGGCAAATTACTAACGTGTGGTCTTATCCAAAACTGAGGTTAGCTAATAATTGGTAGGCCTTTTACTTTGGCGGCGCAGTAGATTCCCGAATGGCTAATTCAGTGGGTAGCTCTAAATGAGCAACTTTTTTGCTCCCATCTTGCAAACGTTCAATCAACAACTCGGCCGACATTGCGCCAATTTGATCGACTGGCACAACCACGCTAGTCACGCCGGGCGTTTGGCGCTGAACCATCGCTTGGTAGTCAAAAGAAACAAGGGAAAGCTCCTCAGGAATGCTGATTTTGTGAGCGTAACAGTAATCTTGAACCGCCAAGGCAACTACATCATTTAAGGCAAAAACGGCCGTTGGGGGGTCTGGCAAAGACATGAGGCGAGCAATTCCATTTTGCACGTTATCCGGCATCACATTGGTTTCAACCACATACTCATCCTTGAACGGCACACCATGTTTTGAAAGGCTCTCGATATAACCATAAAAACGCTGGTTTGAGAAACGGGTGCCAATCATAGCGATATTTCGATGACCCAGCCCAATCAAATGATCAATGAGCAACTGGGTCCCCTTTTTAGGTTGATTGGTAACCTGATCAATTTCCGGATCGTTTGATTCAAATCCGCTAACCACAACAGGGATGTTTCCGACCTGCATCGCACGAATCGCCTGCAAAAGTTTCGATGCCACCCCAAAAAATGATGGGACCAAGATAAACCCACCTACCCCTCTGCGGCGCAACTGCCCCATCAGTTTAATCGTTTCATCTGCATCCCCCTGCGTGCTCGCAACCACAACCAAATACCCTTGATCCCGTAGCGTTTGCTCGATGCTTTGGGCCATGGTGGCGTTGTATGGATACCGAATATCAGGCACAAGCAGGCCGATCATCTGGGTTTTGCCGCTGGCTAACCCTTGGGCAAATACATTGGGCTGGTAATCAAGCTCTTTAGCGGCCGACAAGATGCGATCAAGCGTCTGCTCTTTTACCAGATGGGGCTTGTTAAATGCGTATGATGCGGTTGATTTTGATACGCCTGCTAATTCCGCGACGTCTTTAATAGTTGCCATGGGTCACATTTTATCCGGTTTGTTTTTAGTTTGACAGGTAAAAACGAATGTGTAAAATCGAACCGGTTCGATAAATTGTAGAAGTATTACCTTTTTTCAACAAACAGTTTCGCTTCCTTCCCATGCAAAACGTCCTCTTTATCATGTGTGACCAGCTCCGCTACGACTACCTCTCGTGCAACGGTCACCCCCATTTACACACCCCAAATATTGATCGGCTGGCTGAGATGGGCGTCAATTTTTCGCGTGCGTACGTGCAATCTCCCATTTGCGGCCCGTCGCGAGCCTGCTTTTACACCGGCCGGTACGCCTCCACCCATGGTTCCACCTTGAACTATGCCCCGTTGCCCTTGCACGAAAAACTACTAGGTGATTATTTAAAACCGTTGGGAGTTCGCACCGCTTTGGTCGGAAAGAGCCACATCGTCCCAAATATTGAAGAACTGAACCGGCTCAATATCGAACCAGATTCTGAGCTATACACCCACTTGGCTGAGGGTGGATTTGAGCCCTATTTTCGGGATGACGGGGTTCATCCTGACCCTAATCCAGATAAATTTGCAGACTACAATCAGCATCTGCGTGAGCATGGGTACAACGGCCACAATCCATGGCACGAATACGCACATGGGGTCAGCAACGGGGCAGAAGGCTTTGAGAGCGGCTGGTTTATGGAAAACTCAAATCAACCGGCCGACATTCCCGAGGAGCTGTCTGAAACTACGGTTACCACAACTAAAGCGATTGAATTTATTGATGAAGCGGCGGCCAACAAAGAACGGTGGTGTTTGCACTTGAGCTACATCAAGCCCCACTGGCCGTTTATGGCTCCTGCCCCGTACGCTGACATGTATTCGGCCGAGCACGTTTTGCCTCCCAATCGGACCGAGGCTGAGCTTGAGCAAAA
>JAHDGV010000034.1:0-8978 GCA_020631655.1 Chloroflexota bacterium
GTTTAATCTTCAGTTTTGCTGGAACTTCGATTAACGCTTAAATTGAGATAGGAATTAAACTTGTTCCTTGCAATCGTATGAATTTACGTGCGTAATCAAACACATCACTGTAAATTTTGAAGGGCATTATAGCTAAGCACAAAAATCATGTCATCTCTTGACACGATCTCTTATCTCTAAAAAAGTATGCACATCGGAATCGACGCCCGGCTCCCGTATTATCAAAAAGGGGGTATCAGCCAATACACCCTACATTTACTCCCCGCCCTAGCGGCCGCGGATCACACAAACCGGTACACCGTGTATCACATGGGGAAAGATGGGGATGACTACGTGCCAAACGGAGCCAATTTCGCTCGTAAAAATCTGCAAACCCCCTGCCATCATCGGGTAGAGCGTTGGTCATTAGGGGCCGAAATCATGCTGTCCGGCCGACCTGATATTCTGCACTCACCTGACTTTATTCCGCCAAAATTTGGGGCTAAACGATATGTGATTACGGTGCATGATCTAAACTTTTTTCACTTTCCACAGTTTTTGACGGCTGAGAGTTTGCGCTACTATGCAGGTCAAATTAAGGATGCGGTTATGCAGGCCGACCATATTTCGGCCGACAGCCATCATTCACGCAAAGATGTGATCGAAATGTTGGATGTACCGCCGGAAAAAATCACGACGGTCCATTTGTCGGTGAACCCGCTGTATCAGCAAGCTTATTCGGCCGAACTGGTTGACCAAACATTGCGAGAGCTCAATCTGCCCAGAGGGTTCATATTGGCCGTGGGAACGCTGGAACCACGCAAAAATTATGGAATGCTGGTTGAGGCTTATGCACAGTTACGCCAAGCGTATAAAATCGATGTGCCACTTGTATTGGTCGGCCGCAAAGGATGGTTGGTTGACGACCTGTTGGCTAAAATTGAGGCAAGTGGCGTGGCTGAACACATCATTCAGCTAGAAGGCATATTTGATGAAAAGCTGGCCCATTTGTATCATGCGGCCGGGGTGTTGGTTACACCCTCGCACTACGAAGGCTTTGGCTTGCCCGGACTCGAGGCACTCAATTGCGGATGCCCGATTATCTTGAGCGACCGTGGATCGTTACCAGAAATCGCTGGGGATGCGGGCAAGCAACTTGGACCGGACGATCCGGCCGAATGGGCCCACGCCATCGCTCAAGTTTTACATGACAGCGATATGCGCCAAGAAATGATAACCAAAGGGTATGCTCATGCCGCCACATTTTCGTGGCAAACTGCGGCTGAAAAGACCCTTGCCATTTACGAAATGGTGAACGGACAATAGATCCTGCCTTGTTAACTTAGTAGATTTTTTGATAGCCTCTCACTATCTAATTTCACCGATGCAAATCCTCATTCTGACACCCCAAATCCCATGGCCACCGCATCAAGGAGCCAGTCTGCGCAATTTTAATATCGTCCAAGGTTTGGTAGATGGCGGTGCGCAAGTCGCTATGTTGAGCTTCGCAGAAGAGGCTCAGCTTGAAGCAGATTTGACCCCGCTCATCAGCCTGCTCAATCGATTTGAAACGGTGCCTGTGCCGGAACGGACCTCGGCCGAGCGGTTGAAACAAATGGTGACCAGCCCGATCCCAGACATGGGGCACCGGCTGTTCGCCCCCGACTTTTTTGCAAAGCTAGAAAAGCTATTGGCTGACTTAAAACCGGCCGTGGTTCAGATCGAAGGGATTGAACTGGCGCGAGCCATCGAAACGGTGAGAGAGCATCGCCCTAAGACCAAGATTGTGTTTGACAACCACAATGCGGAAACGGCGTTACAAAAGCGCATCTACGAAACGGATATTCAAAACTGGAGAAAATTGCCCAAAGCGATGTATTCTCGCGTGCAGGTCAACAAGCTCGATAAATTTGAACAATGGGCGTGTCAAGAATCTGATGTGGTGACGGCCGTTAGTGAGCGAGACGCTGAAATTTTGCAGGCATATCGTCGGCCGGACCAAACCCCTGTGACTCACATACCAAACTGCATCGATGTGTCTGAATTTGGCATGGTGGAGCCTGAGCGAGAAATTGCGTACGACCTTGTGTTTACTGGCAAAATGGATTATCGGCCGAATGTCGACGGGATGCTGTGGTTTACAGATGAGATTTGGCCCCTTATCAAAGAAGCTAGGCCTGACACGACGCTCGCCATTGTGGGCAAAAATCCAGCTCCATCTATCGAATTTTTAGATTATTTGGATGGGGTTACGGTGACGGGCGGCGTCGCTGAAATCGCACCTTGGCTCAATTGCTCGCGCATTATGATCATGCCGTTGCGCATGGGGAGCGGGACCCGCTTGAAGCTGATCCAAGGATTGGCGGCCGGGTTGCCCATCGTGAGCACAACCAACGGGGCAGAAGGATATCCGGCCAAAGATGGCAAAGAGCTGTTGATTGGGGACAGCCCGGAGGAGTTTGCGGCCCAAGTCGGCCGATTACTGGTTAATCGGGAGCGACAAAGATTGTTGGGGCAAAACGGCCGGGCATTTGCCGAAGCCTATGATTGGCGACGCGTCGTTCCTAAATTCTTAGACCTGTACCAAACATAACCTACCGCCAGAGCCTGCATCTTGTTTTTACACCCAACAGAATCTACCGCATAAAGCTCAGCGCTTGCCTTTTGCTGATCTGTATCCCGTCAGGGATACCATTTGCCGCTGTGCGAGTGGTTTAATTAACCTCAGTTTTGGATAAGACCACACGTTAGTAATTTGCCGCAGATTTTTACGGATGTACGCTGATTTACATGATTATTCATGAAATATCAGCGGAAATCAGCGCATATCCGCGGCCGAAATGCTTAAGCAAAACTCAGGTTAATTATCGAAACCAGCGTTACAGCCGGTGACGAACTGCTAACGATCATTTTTTACCCTGCTACGACAAATGTTATTTAGCTTTAAGCAGGTGGGACATATGGATCCAATGGAAGAAGATGATTTAGCGGGTAAGAGATCAAAAAATGAAAACCGGCCACACGCGTTTGGTTCTATTTTAATTGTTGGTGTTTTAATTTTATGGATAGGTAAAAGTGCCTTCGACTTAAGCGTACAAACACTGGTTGGAATTGCGCGATCCTGTAGTGATTTACGGTGGGCCAAGTTTTCAGACTTTGCTGAGCTAGTGATTTATTTCAATCCCAATTTTAAGGTTGTGATTTGGACATGTTTGATCTTCGGTGTTGCGGTTTTGTTGTGGCTTACACGAGCTTTCTGGTCGATCCTACTCGACATGATTCCTGCACTGGGATTTATGTCCAAATTTTTTATTGAAATACAGACCGCAGAGATCAATAAAAATTGGCGATTTGTTCTCACTCCGTTGGTTTGGCTTGTATATCTATTCGCTTTCGTTTACCTGTCTATTGTTATTTTCTGGGAATGGCTCATAGGGGATTTAAAATCGCCTAAATCCCCAGATTAATATGGAGATTTCTCATGGTTTTATTTTCAGACCAAAATATCGTTGTTAGTCAGTCCAATGGTGACTATGTCCAACCTGTTGACTTGGAAGATCAAGTAGGGAAGCCAGAAGGCTCTCGGCCGATCAACTATCTAAAACTCATCCCCAATTGCGGCATTAAGGCCGGGAATAAAATTTTGATTATTGGAGGGGGTAATTTTGAGCTAATTGCAAAAATGGCCCGTGTAGTTGGGCATCGTGGCTCGATTACGATACTAGGCTGGGACTCTGAAAGTTTAGAGATAGCCCGAAAAGGGATTGCCGAGAAAAGTTTTACAGCTCTAAAGCCGTTGGTAGATTTTGACCCAGCACTTGATTTTCGGACCCCGGCCGAGAAATACCAGCCTATCCGCATCGTCATCGAAGAAATTCAACAATTCGATATGCTACCTTTTGCAACCCAGCAATTTGATTTTGTCTGGGTAGATCAATCTCCATTGTTGACGCGTCAACAAAATGATAGCTTTTTGCCAGAGTTGGCCCGGGTAGCAAGTGCTCAAATTAAGTGGCAACCACAACCTTAGCCCCCGTAATTTTGATCAGATCTGGGACTGGTACGCCTAAATTAAGTCCTTTTTTGCCGGAGCTGACCAATATGCGGCTGCATTCTTTGGCGGGTTCATCGATATAAATGGCAAAGCCTTTGTTCAGCAGAGCCAATGGGGAGATGCCACCTACTTTAAGTCCGGTCATTTTTTCCGCTTCTGCGTGAGTGGCTAATGCTAGCTTTTTCTCTCCCAAGGCTTTGGCTAATTTTTTCAGATTTAGCTGACGCTCGGCCGCCAACATACATAAAATCGGCTTTCCCTTTGCCCGTGTCACAACCAAAGTTTTGTAGACTTCGGCGGCCGGAATCCCCAAGTATTCTGCGATTTTTTCTGCATCTCGCTCTGTTTCTGGGTAGATATGAGTCTCAAATGGGACTTTTCGCCCCTGTAAAAGCTTCATGGCTAGTGTTTTTTCCATTGAAAATTCCTTCAAATTTTTATATCGTGAATTATACGTTAAGGACTGAAGTTTAAATAACTTTTCTCAATTTGAAGTTCAGCAGGGCTGGATAAGACCGGTTCTTGCGCAGATTTTTATGGGCGGATGGCCGTTTGCGATGCCTAAATGCTTAAGTTCAAACTATGAAAAATTCATCCCGGGACCATTGACCTATCAATGACCTAAATTTTCCCGTCTTTGGTAGTGAAAATGGCGGGAAACAATCTGGATTTACCACCTAAAACAGATATTATCAATTTAGTAAACTAACCAAGGCAAAAGATTGGTGTTTAATAGGAAAAACTATTCGTCTACGGCCGAATTTTTTTACCCCAGCGTTTAGAGGGGACCACTTGCACCGGGTCTTTCGGTCAAAATAAATAATCTAAGCAGTATTTTCCAGATATTCATGGACCAACCAACCCATATCCTTTACATTGAAGATAACCCTGATAGCCAGAGATTAATCACTAGGTTATTAACCGCTCCGCAATATAAATTAGAGATCGTATCTGATGGAGAAAACGCCTTAAAACGGCTTGAATCCAAAGTGCCAGATCTGATTCTCGTAGACATTGGCTTACCGGAGATGGACGGGAAACATTTTACAAAAATAGTTAGACAGGAAAATCGGTTAGACCATGTTCCTGTAGTCGCCTTAACCGCCCACGTGCTACGCACCGACAAGGAAAGCATTTTGGAGTCGGGCTGTAACGGCTACATACCAAAACCGATTAACGTTGATAAGTTCCAAGAAGAAATCAATCGATTTATTCGATAGCAAAAGGGTCCAACTCTGTTGGGCTTAGGTGAATATAAATGCAAAGTGTAAAAACAAATGAACCAACATCCAGCAACGATGGTATGAATCCAGAAAATGCATATGTTTTGGTAGTTGAAGACAATGTACCAAACTTTGTCCTCATCGCCCGAATGCTTGCATTTATGGGGATCCAAAATTGCGAGTGGAAGACGACCGGCTGGGGTGTTGTTGACTTTGCACAGACAATGCCGCGCGTTGACTTGGTGTTGATGGACCTGCGCTTACCACACGAAGACGGCTATGAGGCACTTGAGCAAATCCGCATGGATGCCGCTCTGAAAGACACAAAAGTTGTTGTGGTGACCGCACAGGCTAGCGCCGAAGAGATGAAACGGGCACGCTCGGCCGGCTTTGACGGATTTTTATCAAAACCACTCGATCCAGATAAATTCCCAGACCAAATCAAACGCATCCTGACGGGTGAATCGATTTGGGAACTTGGGTAATCAATTTGTAGCCTTTTGCATTCCCTGTTTTAGTTTTTTAGACGTATCCAGAAAAAATTTTAATAAGTTCCAGCGGGTGCCAGCATTGGAAAGAAAGGGCTAGATGAAAGAATTGGAAGACAGCGGCTGGCGCTTTTCGCAAATCAGCGAAGTCGCCTCTCAAATTGCACACGAAGAAAAAGCGGTCAACATCCTCCCCCGCTTTTTGGCCTTTGCTCAGACCTCAAATTTAGTCGATGCCTATTGGTGCAATCAAGCTTGGGTAGAGTCGAATCTGTTTACAACCCATCCTACACTAGCACCTCCCCCAGAATCTTTATCGAAACAAACTAAATTATTCCAAGCGACCGCCCCCTTCACCGATTCAAAGTTGAAAAAGAAGGGGCAGGCATGGCTTAAGCAAACGCCGTTTAAGTCGGTTACTTTTGTTCCGATAAATTTCAACAATCAGCGGCAGTTTGCGCAGATCATTCTGTTTTCCAATTCAGAGTCAGGATTTCCGGCCGAGTTTTTGAATGTGATCCAACATTTGGCAGAGATTACTACTTTGGCTCTGTCACGATCTTGGCTGTTTCGTGAGCGGATTGCGATTCATGAGTTTAGCCAAAACATGGCCCATGCGATTTCGGCCGATGATGCGATTCAAATCACGCTAAGCCTGCTCAACGACGCGCTGAGCCTAGATCATTCCCAAATATTTATCCCCATTCAAGATGCGGGCGTTCAAGTTTATGTTCCCAATCAGCGGGCTAAGTTTGTGCAGGTTGATCCGTTGCGCCAATGGGAACTGGTCGCCAGCCCCAAACTCATCATCAACAGCTCGGCCGATGCCAGCAAATTTTTGCCGTTCGACTTGGACGAGGGTGATATTGAAGAACTTTTTGTTTTCCCGCTGTTTGGGCAAAAAACAATTAAAGGGACAATCTGCATTGGCCACGCCACCGTCGGCCGGGAGTTTGTGGGGGAAGAGATTGAGTTCGCCAGCCTCGTTGTAGACCTGCTCAATACCACGCTCGATAACCTCTCTCTTTTTGATGAGTTGATTCGACGGGCGCAAGAACTAATCTCGCTCAACCAGATCAGTGAAAAAATTTCAGGGACCCTAAACAACAGAGAACTGGCCCAAATCGTGTATGGGGAAATCTCAAATCTAACCCCGTGTGACCTGTTTTTGTTAGCTCTGGTCGAAACAGGCAGTCGCTTTGTACAACCGCTACTGATGGTCGAAGACGGACAAGAGCGTGAGCTTGAACCGATCCCTCTGCAAGAAAATTCTGGATTCTTCTGGGCAATTCATGATCTTGAGACAGTTTTGATCGAGGCTGATGATCCGCTGATGCAGTCGGTTTGGGACATGGTTTCCGTCAATGGTCACAAGGATGATCCACCGGAAAACTGCATTTTGTCACCGATGGCGCACGGCACAATCGGGTATGGGGTGATGGTGATTTTCGCCAAACCCGGCCGGCCGTTTAGCCCCGATGACATCCAAATTGTGCGGGCCGTCTCCCATCAGGCCGCATTAGGCTTGGCTAACTCGGCCCTGCTGCAAGCTGAGCAAAATCACGTTTCAGAGCTACGATCACTATCGAATGTGACCCGTGCCATGGCGACCGGTATCACCTCGCAAGAGCGGATTACCGGCATGATTCGGACCCTGCATACCAGCTTGAACCGAGGCAATATTTCGGTGCTGATGGTTGATTCTGGTGGGGTTCTGACGATTGTAGGCTACCAAGGGGCACCGCCAACGTTGCCCAGACAGGGGCAGTTTTATAGCAGTATGATCGGCCGGGCCTTACTCGAGCATACGACCCAATTCCAGCCAGATTTGCGCCTGCTACCGGATGATGAAAAAATCGGATCAGAGCAAGTTCAATCACAAATTTCAGTTCCTATCCTGATTGCGGGTGAGGTTGCTGGTGTGCTTAATGCCGATCATGTAGAGCCAAACTCGTTTACAGATAACGATCTGCGCCTATTGCAAAGCGTGAGCCTAAGCTTGGGATCAATGCTTGAGAACGGCCGTTTATTCCGCGAAATTCAAGATGCAAACAAGCGACTAAAGGCGCTTGACGAACTCAAAACAAAATTTTTAGCCAACATGTCGCATGAGCTACGGACGCCGCTCAACTCGATCATCGGTTTCTCACGCATTATGATGAAAGGGATGGATGGGCCGGTCACAAAAGAGCAGTACATGGACCTTGAATCGATCTACAATTCAGGCCAGCATCTGCTCAGTTTGATTAACGATATTTTGGATTTGGCCAAGCTCGAAGCGGGCAAAATGGGGATGCTGTTCGACGATATCGACCTTGTCGAGTTGGCAAACAGTGTAATCGCCACCGCGCGTGGGCTAGTACACGATCAAAATGTAGAACTGGTTGTTGATATTCATGCAGATGCCCGATTTATCGAGGCGGATAATATTCGACTGCGCCAAGTGTTGCTGAACTTGCTCTCTAATGCGGCCAAATTTACCCACAACGGAACGATTGTGCTCAGCACCCGGCCGGGCGATACGGCCGATACCATCATTATTTCTGTAGAAGACAGCGGAAGTGGAATTGAACCAGAAACGTTGCCTAGAATCTTTGATATTTTTGAACAGGGGCGGAACTCTCTGTATCCAGAGGCGGCCGGGACCGGTTTAGGGCTGTCGATCGTGCGTGAATTGGTCCATTTGCACCAAGGGCGTGTGCTTGTAGAAAGCGAAATCGGTAAGGGATCAACGTTCCACATTCATATTCCACGGTCACAGCCGGAGCAACATGATGAAGATGATCTGCTGATAATCGATCGAGAGAGCCTGGGAGACGATGCCGAAAATTCACCAGCATCCCCGATTAATGGGGCGTTGCCAAAAGCGATTTTGTTGGTCGATGATGACCCTGTGATTGCCAAGCTGTACCATCGCTTTTTAGAAAACATGCCGATTGAGCTAATCTGCGTCAGCAACGGGGTTGATGCGATCACGATGCTCGAAACCCATCAGTATGAAATTGTGCTTGTGATTTTAGACGTTCATATGCCGGAAATGAGCGGGTGGGAAACGGTTGAATTTATGAATGAGAAGGGGATGGCTCTGGAGACTCCGATTGCGATCAGCTCTGTTGAGCCGGACTTTGGGCGAGCCGCCCGCTTGGGGGTCAAACATGTGTTGCCTAAGCCGGTACGCATGCAGGATTTAGACAAGCTGTTTAAAGAGATTCGGCTTTCAATGCCCTCGATTAG